>CAZWWC010000008.1:0-30667 GCA_964637625.1 uncultured Planctomycetaceae bacterium | reverse complement strand
GCGACACGACCACGTTGGAAGACTACAGCGTCCTGGCCCGACTCCGCGCCGGCGAGGAAGACTAACGAGACTATCTCATAATTCCTTTTGGCCTTTGTCTGTCATCCTGAGCGAAGCGAAGGATCTCTTTGGCACTGAAAGACTTGAGATGCTTCGCTTCGCAGATCCTTCGCTTTGCTCAGGATGACAACCATGAACTGGGTTTTGAGATAGTCTCTAACCCGATTCTTGCGGAGCGCAGCGAGAACTGAGGACCATCCCGACTTCGCCACTGTCATGTCCGACGAGCAGCCAAAGGTCGTCCGCCTGAGTGCACTTGGCCGCGGGGCGGTTGCCACACTCTTGGTCACCGGACCCGAGGCGCTCGCCGCGGTCGACCGTCTCTTCCGCGCCCGCAGCGGCCGACGCTTAGCCGAAAGCCCAGCCGACCGGATCGTCGTCGGCCATTTCGGCGATCAACAGGACGCCGGCGAGGAGATCGTCGCCCGTCGGGTTTCCGACTGCGAAGTCCTGTTGCACTGCCACGGGGGTACGGCCGCCGTGGCTCGAATCGAATCGCTGTTGGCTGGTCAAGGGACTGTTGTGATCGACTGGCCGACTTGGGCCGCCGGTGCCCATGACGATCCGCTTCAAGCCGAAGCCCTGATCGCCCTGGCCGAAGCCACCACCGAAAGATCGGCGGCCATCCTGTTGGACCAGTACCAGGGCGCGCTGCGCGGCGCGCTGGACAAAATCAAAAGCGCCTTGGACGCCGGTGATCGGGACACCGCAGTCGAGCAGCTTGACGGTCTACTGGCCCGGGCCGACTTCGGCTTGCACTTGACCGAGCCGTGGCGGGTCGTCCTGGCCGGACCACGCAACTCCGGAAAGAGCAGCCTTGTGAACGCCTTGCTCGGTTACGCCCGGGCGATCGTGCAGGCCACGCCGGGGACCACGCGCGACGTGCTCACTGCCCGGGCGGCCGTCGACGGCTGGCCCGTCCAGTTGGTCGACACGGCCGGGCTCGGCCAGGGCGCCCATCCGGTGGAACAGGAAGGAATTCGTCGCGCGCAAGAACAACTGGCCACGGCAGACCTTCTGTTGCTGGTCTTCGACCGCAGCCAACCGTTCATCAAGCAAGACGGGGCTCTCCTGGAGGGTGCCACTGCTGGCTTGTCCAGCAGTGGCACCCGACAAAGTCACCGTGACAGACTACTGATGGTCCACAACAAATCGGACCTCCTTTCCTCACCGGGCGATCGGCCCGAGGGGCTCCCGACCAGTGCCCTGACCGGAGAAGGCGTGCCGGAGTTGCTTCGCTGGATTGCCGATCGGCTGGCTCCCGACCCACCGGCGCCGGGCCAGGCGGTCCCCTGGACCCTTCGACAAATCGCACATCTGGCGGCCGCGCGAGCCGCCCTGGCCGACGGCAAGACCGAGCAATCCCGAGCGTCGCTGCTCGAAATGTGATCGCCGGCCGGCCGAAATCTTCCCACTCTCCTAATTCACCCCATCTTCACACAACTCCCGCTAGACTCCCGCGAACTGGCCTTTCACCGCGGCCCGAATTTTGCTACTTAACCCCGCCTCGAACGGCCGTTTCGTGCGCGGCGGCGTTGCGGACTCTGCGGGAAAGCACGCCGGCGTGTGCCGTTCGGACGACTTCTTCTTCTACCAACACGTCTCAACAAAGAGCTTGGGGAAAGGTCCAATGAAGCGCATAGTCCTCCGTCTGTCGGCGTTGGCCGCCGTTGTCCTGTTGAGCTGGATCGCCATCGCGTATGCCCAGCGCGAAACCGATTCGCCCGAATCACCGACCACTGAATTCGGCCGCTCGGCCGACGCGACCGGCCACCAGCGATCACGACTGAACATCGCCACCGAGGCCACGCAACCGAATCCCCTGCGCGGGGCGGCGCAGCCGATCGGTTCGCAGCAGCCGCCCGCGTCGAACCATTCACAAGGGCAGTCCCCCTGGGCGATCGAGCCGGCAAGCTATCCGCCGCCCGGAGACGTGACCAGCCAGGTGCCGACCTCCACCGAGCCGTCCGGGGCCGGCGCGCCGCCCGACCCGTTCGGAATCCAAGCCACCGGCCGCCGGCCGTCCAGTCCCCAGCGACCGGAAACCAACGGCAACGGGTTTTCGCAACAGCCGGATCCCTATGCGACGGACAATCGTCCCCAGCCGCTGCGTGCCCCGCTTCGGGCCGATCAAAACCAGAACGCTCCGGACGGACCGTATCGAGTGCAAGCCAACCGGACGGACGAATCGGACTCCCGTCTTCGGCAACAGAACCCGCCGCCGAGCTACGATGATCGCCGGCAGCCGCTCGACGCCGGCCCGTATACCGCGCGACTCAACCCGTCGGTCCCCAACCGCTTGCAAGACGAGCCCTCCTCCGCGCCCTTGTCGAGCTACCGCGACCCCCCGGCGTCATCATCCAGCCCGCCGGCAAGGCAACTCGACGGGCCCGAAGCGCCAAACCGCTTCGATCCTTCACGGGACCGGTTCGGCGCCGAGACTCCGCCGGCGAGTTCGTTTTCGAACGAGGGAACGGGCCGGCCCGCAAGCGACCGCCGACTCGACGGACAACAAACGCCCCAGTTGAGTATCCAGAAGGTCGCGCCCGAGGGAATTCTGGTCGGCAAACCGGCCGTCTTCCGCGTGGAGGTCAAGAACACGGGCAAGCTCCCCGCCCAGGGTGTCGAGATCCGCGATCAGATTCCCCAGGGAACCCGGCTGATCGACACCAAGCCGCCCGCCTCGCGCGGCGCGCAGGGTGAACTGGTCTGGACGTTGGGCAAGATCGAGCCGGGCGGCGGCGCCTCGGTCGAAATGCAGCTCATGCCCACCGCCGAGGGCGAAATCGGCTCCGTGGCCACCGTGCACTTCAGCGCCAGCGCCTCGACACGGACCGTCGCCACCAAGCCGGAATTGGTCGTCGACGTCTCCGCGCCCAAGACGGTCCTGATCGACGGACAGATGACGCTCACGATCCGGGTCTCCAACCCGGGCACGGGCGTGGCCAGCGGCGTGGTCTTGGAAGAACACATCCCGTCGTGCCTGCAACATCCGGCCGGAACCGAATTGGAATACGAAGTCGGCGACCTGGCACCCGGCCAGAGCAAAACCCTCGAACTGAAGCTCACGGCCGTGCGTCCGGGCGCGGCCAACAACCTGCTGATCGCCCGGGCCGACGCCGTCGCCGAGGTCAAGAAGCCGCTGCCGATCGAAGTGGTCGCGCCGGAGTTGAAGCTCGAGATGTCCGGCCCCAAGAATCGTTATCTGGAGCGGCAGGCCACCTACGAGCTGGCCGTGAGCAACCCGGGCACGGCCCCGGCGCGCGACGTGCGACTGTTGGCCGAATTGCCTCGCGGACTCAAGTTCGTAAGCGCCAACAACAACGCGCACTATGATTCCAAGACGCGAACCGTCCAATGGGCACTGGCCGAGCTGCCCACCGGCGAGACGGGAACCGTGCAGCTGACCGCGCTGCCGGTCGAGATCGGGCGACACACGTTCCAGTTCCGCGGCACAGCCGAACGGGCACTCACCGTCAAAAAGGAAGAGCAAATCCTCGTCGACGGCATCGCCGCGATTCGCTTCGAGGTCGTCGACGTGAAAGACCCGATCGAAGTCGGCGCCGAGACCACCTATGAGATCCGCGTGCTCAACCAGGGATCCAAGGAAGCGACCCAGGTGAGCCTGGCGGCCGCGCTTCCGCCGGGCCTGCAACTGGTCGCCGCCGAAGGTCCCGACTCCCTGCCCCATCAGGTCCAAGGCAACCACGTCGTCTTCAAGCCGCTACGGCGCCTGTCGCCGAAGGTGGACGTGACCTATCGAATCCGTGTCCAGGGGCAGCAACCGGGCGACCAACGCGTTCGCGTTCAACTCTCGGCCACCGAGCTGCAAACCCCGGTGACCAAAGAAGAAAGCACACGCGTCTTCTCCGACCGGTAACGGACGTTCTCGTTGGCTGCCTCTAGGTGCCGTGGCCACGTCCCGGCGCGCCGGGAGCCGCGTCCTTGCGGCAGACGGACCCAGGTGGGGTTCCGACGCACCCGGGGCTCGCGACATGCCGCCCACGTGGGGTAGTGTCCTAAGTTAAAGCATCTGTTGGGGCCGGCCGGCACAAAACCTGGTTGACCAACTTCGTTGTCTTGCAGACAATCACATCCGACCGTGTTGTGGAGGATGCGATGAGTCTCCTAGAAGATTTGGGGCTAACGTAGGCTGAGTTGGAAGAATTGCTTCAGGAAAGCCCCAGTATGCGAGGGCTTTTCATCGGTTATCTGGCCGAAAGACGATTGGCTGAATTGTGGTTCCCTGACCAGGAGCTGACCAAGTACGACAATCACGATCGCGGCCGAAAGGGGGACCGCTGGATCGTCTATAAAGAGCATGAACTGAGTATCGAAGTCAAATCGCTTCAGTCAAACTACGTCGAGAAAACAGAAACAGGTTGGAAAGGGCGATTTCAATGCGATGCCAGCGACCGTAGACCTGTTGAGTTGCCCAATGGCCAACGGTTGGAAACGACTTGTCTCGTTGTAGGCGAGTTCGACCTTTTGGCGATCAACCTGTTCGAGTTCGGCCGCAAGTGGCACTTTGCATTCATTCGGAACGTCGACCTCCCACGATCGAAATGGCGCGGCTACACCGAGGAACAGAAGCAATACTTGCTTCAAACGACACCACCCATTACGTATCCCTTTGAGCATCCGTACTACGATAATCCTTTCGCGGTCATGGACAAGATCGTTGAGTCAAAAGCGCATTGACTCTCGCCGTTTTCCATTCGGAATCTTCACAAACACCAGGAAGTATGAATGATTCTTGCGGGCGTGGACCTGCTTTTTGAGCCGACTAATACCTGGGCGGTTGGACCTCACCAACACAAAAAGGTCTTTTGTGTAAAACCCAGCCGATTCGTACTCGTTGATGATCTCGACATGCGTTAGTCTTTGGCGGTTGGCGCTCACTTCGTCCTGACACTTGACGATCAACACACCATTCTCTTTCAGGACACGATACGCCTCATAACCAGCCTTGTAGTACATGTCCAGCACGGCATCGTGGTACTTCGGACCATCAACCGTTTTTTGGCCATTGGAGTAATGCTTTCGGAAAGCGCTGTGACTTCCATTGCCGGCAAGATGGTCTTCATGTCGCCTGTACAAGCCTTCCATATATGGAGGGTCCAGGACTACACAATCGAGCGTCCCATCCCCGTATGGCAATGCGCGGCAGTCTGTTCCGGTCGCTATGTCCGTGGCGTGAAGATGGTACTTGCCTCGGTCCACGCTTTCCAGAACACGCCCTTGCCGTAAGTTACATCCGCTATCTCCGCCCCCACCGGGACGTGTAGGGCCAAGATATCCGGGAACATCTCCCAGTTCTCGCCCACCTTGGCGCTCATCACGACATTGGCGGTGGCAATTCCTCCCGCCGTTCGCTTTCGCTGTGTACCGTCTTCGAAGAAAGTGCGTTGCCTGGTCATCAGATTCCCTCGAATCAGTTTTGTGCCATCCATGGCTTGTTTGTCCACTCGCCCACCATTGCGGGGGTTGCACAACGCTGGCCGCAACCCCGACACACATGATAGTATCACGGTGTACACCTGTCAACTGCTGCGTTAGCCGAATCGAACTGCCTTCCAGCAAAGGGTGAGTTCCGTAGAAGCCAGTGGCTAAAACGCTGAAGAATATTCGGCGGGCCACCCAATGTTATAGTACTGCCCAAGACTCAGATCAAGCAACGAGCCCGCCTGCAGCCTCCTTGACACCCTCGGCCGCTCTTCCAATACTTAAAGGTTCTATCAAAACAGCCGTAAACGATTCGTCTACCGACTTGGAGAAGTTTTTCCATGGAAATCATCGTCAAAGACAATGCGGAGCAGATGAGTCGGTCCGCCGCAACCATCGTCGCGCGGGTTCTCAACGCGAAGCCGAACGCGGTTCTGGGGCTGGCCACCGGCGCAACGCCGCTGGGCCTCTATAAGGAACTCGTCCGGATGCACAAGGATGAAGGCCTCGACTTCTCCCAGGTCACGACGTTCAACCTGGACGAGTACGTCGGTCTGACGCGGCGACATCCCCAAAGCTACCACTACTTCATGCACGAGAACCTCTTCAAGCACATCAATATCCCGACTCAGAATATCTATATCCCCTCCGGCACGACCGACAACTACGCGGCGTTTTGCCAATGGTACGAAGAGCAGATCAACAGTTGCGGCGGCATCGACTTGCAGATCCTGGGCATCGGCAGTGACGGCCACATCGCCTTCAACGAGCCGTCCAGCTCGCTCGGTTCGCGCACCCGGATCAAAACCCTGGCCAAGCAGACGATCGAGGACAACGCCCGTTTCTTCGATACGCCCGAAGAGGTGCCGATCTACGCGATCACGATGGGGGTGGGCACGATCGTCGAAGCTCACAAACTGCTGCTTCTGGCCAACGGTCGCGCCAAGGCGGCGGCCATTGCGGCGGCCATCGAGGGCCCGGTCACCAGCATGATCACGGCCAGCGCGCTGCAGTTGCACCGCGACGCGATGGTCATTGTCGACCGCGAGGCGGCCAGTCAGTTGAAGATGCTCGACTACTACGAGTGGATTCAGGCCAAGATGCCCGACGCCCCGTAGACGAGCCGAGGTTTTTCAAGGAGTCGACCCTCTATGCGCTTAATCCTGCTGGACCAGCTCACCGAGAACCGTTTCCATTTCTACCCCCTGGCACTGAGCCGGCCGATTTGGGAGCTGCGCTGCGGCATCACCTCGCTGGCCGAGAAGCTCATTGCCCAGGTCCATCCCACCACGGTGGCGTGCTTCTGCCCGGCGTACATGGCCGACGCCTATCGGGCGCGCACCGACTGGCCCCTCAACGATCCGGCTTCACTCTCCGGCGACGACTTGCTGGTCCTCAGCCCTCGGGTCAAGGCCGAAGGGCTTCCCAAAGAGGTGGCCGGGCCCAGCCGCATCGAGCTGGACGCACAGGGCAATTGTCTTCTTCTGCGCGTCGCCAAGAGCGAGCTGGGCAAGCTCAAGACCGAGTCGATCGACGCGCTGGTGGAATCGGCCAAGGCCTCGTTGCAGCCGTGCGCGTGCGAGTTGCCTTTGTGGAACTACACGTGGGATCTCATCCTCGAAAACCCCGAGCAGATCACCAGGGACTTCGCCGCGACGCAGCGCGGCGGGATCGAGGGCACGGTCGAACAGCCCGGCGCCATCCGCGGCAGCAAGAAAGACATTTACATCGGCCGCGACGCCTTGATCCATCCGATGGTCGTGCTCGACGCCGAGCACGGTCCGATCTACCTTGACGAGGGCGTCGAGGTGCATCCCTTCACGCGGATCGAAGGGCCCTGCTACGTCGGCCGCAAGTCGATCCTCTTCGGCGCGAAGTGTCGTGAAGGCATGTCGATCGGGCCCGTCTGCCGCGTCGGCGGCGAGGTCGAGGAATCGATCATCCAGGGCTACTCGAACAAGTATCACGACGGGTTTCTCGGCCATGCGTACGTGGGCCAATGGGTCAACCTCGGGGCGCTGACGACCAACAGCGACTTGAAAAACGATTATTCCGGCGTTACGGTCACGCTCGACGGGCGTCGGCCGATCGACACCGGCTCGACCAAGGTCGGTTCGCTCATCGGCGACCATACCAAGACGTCGATCGGAACGTTGCTCAACACGGGGGCCTACGTCGGCGCCATGGCGCTGGTGGCCGCCACCGGCAAACTGGCGCCCAAGTTCCTTCCCAGCTTCGCCTGGTTCCTCGACGGCAGGGTGACCAAGGGTTTCGGCAAGAAGAAGCTCTACGAGACGGCCGCCAAAGCCATGCCGCGCCGGGGCTGCCAGTGGACCGACGCCGACGAGGCCATGTGGGACGAGGTCTACAAGATGACCGAGCCGGTCCGCAGGCCGGCCATCGAAAAGGGGCGTCGCATGCTGGCCAGAAGTTGAGTTCCGGCTGCCGGCGCCAAGGAAGTCTCTTGGCCGCCCCAAAAACCCGGGCTTCCGCCAGGGCGATGCTTTCGGCGACGTGCCGGCCCTCTCGTCCACGCCCATGTCAACCACCCCGCGACCGAATTCCGAGCGCACTTTGCAGCCAGGCTGTGGAACTGGTTACGTCAAACGGTTAGACTATTGACGTTTGCACGGCGAATGAACCGAGGCCGACCAACGGGAGGCCGGTAAATGGGCTAAATAGGTTGACTGGCCGGGTCATTCTCCAGGCAAACATCAATAATACTCTGTCACAGAAATATCTCAGGGTGCCATGGGCATCTTGCCCGTGCCTTTACCCAAGAACATTGGCGAGACGCCAGTGGCACCCACCCAGAAAAACTAATGTGACAGAGCATTAGCTTATTGCACCGCACCGGCCCCACCCACCTGTCTCTCGAAGGAGTCGTCTCGATGAGGTGCCTGGTCGTCTCGATTGGTTGCGTCGCGCTGGTCTGTGCCCTCGGTGCTTGCCGGCCGGCCGTCTCCGCGGGCGACGAGGCCTATTGGCCCCGGTTCCACGGTCCAAGGGCAGACAACATCTCGACCGACACGGGCCTGCTGGAAAGCTGGCCCGACGATGGACCGCCGCTGGCCTGGACGGCCGAAGGCATCGGCGAGGGCTTTGCCGGAGTCACCATGGCCCGTGGGCTGATCTACACGGCCGGCAACGTCGGCGATGAGATGATCATCACGGCCCTGGACATGCGGGGAAAAATGCGATGGCAGGTCAAAAACGGCAAGGCCTACAAAAAAGATCGGTTTCCCGGCGCGCGGGGAACGCCCACGATCGACGGCAACCACCTCTACCACGAAAGCCCTACGGGCAATCTCATCTGCTTGAACGCTAAGACCGGCAAGCGCATCTGGGCCTTCAACATGCTCGATGCGTTCGACGGCAAGCGGCCTCAATGGGCGCTGGCCGAATCGGTCCTGATCGACGGCAACCGTTTGATTTGTTGCCCGGGCGGACCCAAGACGGCCGTCGTCGCCTTGGACAAGAGAACCCACAAGACCCTGTGGAAATCGCCCAGCGCCGAGGGCGACACGATCAGCTACGCCTCGCCCGTGCTGGCCAAGTACAAGGGACTGCGGATGATCCTGACGATGACCGCCGAGGCCCTGATCGGCGTGAATGCCGACGGCGGCGATCTGCTCTTTCGCCACCCTCACCCGACCGAGTGGCAAGTCAATGCCCTGATGCCCGTCTATCACGACGGACACGTCTTCATCAGCTCGGGCTACGGCACGAGCGGCTCGGAGCTCTTGAAGCTCCACGTCCGCGGCAAGACGGCCCACGTCCGGAGGGTGTGGCAATCCAAAGACCTCGACAACCACCACGGCGGCGTCGTGCTGTTGGACGGCTACATCTACGGAGCCGCTCACAAGTCGGGCCGCGGCAAGTGGGTTTGCCTCGACTGGAAGACGGGCGAAACGATGTGGGCCCAGCGCGGCGTCGGCAAGGGACCCATCACCTGCGCTGACGGAATGCTCTACACGATGAGCGAGAAGCGGCACGTCGGCCTGGTTAGGGCAAACCCGAATCGGTACGAGCTGATCAGCCGATTCAGGATCCCCCGAGGCGGCGAGGGCGACACCTGGGCCCACCCCGTCGTCTGCGGCGGACGCCTCTACATCCGCCACGGCAACTTCCTCTACGCCTACGACGTCAGGAAGTAGGGTGGGCATCGCCCACCGGACGCAGGGTGCCTGGACCATAGCGCAGCGGCGGCCCAGTCCCATAGCTGGGTAACACCGATGATTCCGCGGGATAGATGCTGCCAGCAAGGACTCGTGTGATCGCGGAATCGTCGGTGCCGCGCGAGCGGCAAGAGGTATTTAACGATCCAGAAATTCTGCCCTTGAGCGAGTTTCCAAGAACTCGAAGGCAGTAGAGGAACACTTATTTTCGCTGATCTTCACTGATTCTTTTCATGAGTGTCGATTAGCGAAGATCAGTGTTCCCGGAAGTCTTGCCTCTTGTTGCTCCGCAACACCGACGATTTTCCGAAAAGGTCGAACACGCTGGTAACATCTTTGGCGGAAAATCATCGGTGCTACCCTGGTTGTGTGCAAAAAGAGAGGCCGCCGTCCGCTGGTGGTGCGGCGGACGAGCGGCCTGAGCAGAATCGGACCCTTCCGTCGAAGCGTCCGATAGGGATGTTTTCCTAATCCCGGGCCGGGGAGCGACGTGGCCGGCCGCGTTCTTCGGTGCGTGCGAGCACGCCCCCCGCTTTGAGCCGTCGGGCTTCCGCCCGACGCTATCAACTGCCCGCTGCCCGCTGCCTACTGCCTACTGCCCGCTGCCTACTGCCTACTGCCTACTGCCTACTGCTCTCACGCAAACACCTCCGTCCCCTTCATCGCCGGCCGGGGGAAGTCTTGCCCACACTCGAAGCACGCCGGCCGATCTCGCGGAGCCGGAGTGTCGCAACTGGGACACGGTTCGACGGCCGCCCATCTCCGGTGAAACAGATAACCGACCAGCCCGGGCAACCCGAACAGAAACACAAAGCCCACCCAGACCCAAGTCCACCGCTGGGCGTAGCGCCGTTGCCGCCGATAGCAGACCCAGGCCAGGACGATACCCAGCAGGTTCACCGCGACCAGCGCGGCCCACGTGTCGGAAACAACGGCCGCCAAGGCGCTTGGATAGTCCGAGCATTCACCCGACCCGGTGTACAGCTTTGCCGCGATGAGAAGAACTCCCGGGGTCGCCAGTACGGGAGCGGGCACGGCCACCGCGCCAAACCATGGCTGCGACGCAAGCAGAGAATACCGGGGCAGATCGACCGACCGCGGCTTCCTCTCGACCTTTCCCTGGCTGTCGACCCAGAAGAAGCTGAACCTCTCAAAAGGCTTTCGAAAGAACTGACGGGAACCTTGAAACATGGCGGCCGTTTCACTCAATAAATAGAATTGGAACGTCTTCGAACGAAGCGCCTCCGGAATGACGAAACGGTCTGCCTCGTCGCCGCGAGCATCGAGCAGCACGATTTCATCCGCCGTCCGCAGCACCAGGAAGAGCTTCACACGCGACGCTCCCTCACTTGGCCCCTTCCCGGGCGGCGTTTTCAGCCCAATATCTCCGATCCCGAGCACTTCCGACGACTTCCAAACAGGATGGACCGACCGGTCCCGAAGATCCACCCTGAGGAGTTGGCCGTCGGAAACGAGAAGAATGACAGGGGACCAAGGGGAGCCGATAAGGATATTCCCTGGCGAAAAAACGTAGTCTCCCCAGCGGTGGCCCTGCACGTTCAGAACCGCGCCGTGAAAAGGCCCGGACTCCGAGCTCGGTATCGAAAAACACGCATCCCCCGATGGTCGCTCCCTCTGAAAACCGTTGCGCCCGATGTAGCCGACGCATAACTTGCTCTCCGAATCGTAGCCCTCCAAATAGGCGGAACCTTTCGTCTTCCGATCGGGCATGAGACACCAGTTAACCCATGGCGAGGAGTTGTTGTCGAAGTAACTCCGCAGGCGGTATTCCCAGCCCGGACTCAACCATCGCTCGCGCCACCGACACGGGGCCGGAAGCCATGCACTGTTCAGGCGATCCCTCTGCTCGGGAAGCTCGATCGGTTTGCCGTCAAGCGTCTCATACGTGAAAGGAGGAAGCCTGTTGGGGCAATAGGTCTTGACCACGGGCGTCCCGTCGCCGAAAACCTCGATGCCCCTGTAAACCTGATTCATCCGCGTCGCCTCCTCCACAAACACGTCTCCGTAGGCAACCACGATCGCCCAGACAATGCCGAATCCCAGCGCAACCATCGCCGAGAGAAACCAAGGCTGCCAGATCCCGTTTCGCTTGTTCATCATCTCACTCACTCAGGAGAAATCTCTCGTCCGGGCCACGTAGAATATGTTCGCCACCAGCAACGCGTCCAGCAGCACAACCAGCGGCGCGTCGATGGCCCACGACCACGGAAAGAACGTACAAAGACCCGTCAGCCCCGCCGCCGCCACCAGCGGCAACAGGCGCGTGCCGTGCCATCGCCCGGGCCGGAGCCCGGCCAGAAACGCGCCCAAGTAAAGAAGGCTCCCGCCCAGCCACCCCTGCCAGGCCAGCACGGTCATCCACCACGCAAACGGACTCGCGTGCGTCCCCGGCGTCGCCGCCCACCACGCGTACAGAAGCAAGGGCGCCACCGCAAGAACCAGATAGACCCCGCCGCCGACGAGCAACTTCGTGCCGATCAACGCCCGTCGGCTCGCCGGCCGGTTCAACAGAAACTGAAACGTGCCCCGGGCACTCTCGCCCACCGTCTGACGCAGCCCCAAGCCAACCGCCAGACACGCCCCCACCAGGACGAAGTTCATCGTGATCTCGACGTTGAACGGGAGCTTGTGGGCTTCACTCCATGGCGACCGTTCCGCCAGCCCGATGCCGGTGGCCGCCACAAGAATGAGGAAGTAGACCACCATCGCGGCCACCGCAATCCAGACGATCTCACGCAGTTCTTTCAGTGCCAGTCCCGTTAACATTGGATTCCTCTCCCACAAAAACCAAAAGGGTGGCTGGGAATGAGCGAAGCGAAGGCCCAGTGGGGCAGACGTCTGGGCCAGCGCTACGCTATGGCCCAGGCACCTCCTGCGCTTCACACGGTGCTTTGCGTGCCAGTCCCGTCAACATAAGATTCCTCTCCCACGAAAATCGGCAGCCGGCGACGCGGCCCGCGCGTGTATTCGATGAACGCATCCTCCAAATTCAGATCGACGACCTCAACCACCTCGGGCGAAAGCGACTCAACTAACTCTTGCTGCTCGCGGTTGCAGCCGACCATCACCAGCTCGATCTTGTTGCCCAATGTCCTGTTGCTGACCAGACCCGCGCAGGCCGGAAACTCCGGCGGCGAGCCGGAGAATTCGAGCACCACCTTCTTGACCGATTCCTTGAAATGCTCGGTCGGGCAGTCGACCCGGAGCACACCGTCGACCAGAATCCCGATCCGGTCGGCCACCCGTTCGACGTCGCCCAGGATGTGCGAGCTGAACAGGATGGTCCGCCCTCGGCGCTGAATGATCTGGATCAACGATTCGAGAAAATCGCGCCGCACGACCGTGTCCAGTCCCAGCGTCGGATCGTCGAGGATCAAGAGCTCCGGATCCTGGGCCACGGCCAAGGCCAACGAAACCTGGGCCCGTTGGCCGTTGGAAAGCCGGCGGATCTTCGCCCTCGGCGAAAGCTCGAAATGGTCGAGAATCTGATCGAGCAGCTCGCGGTTGAAACCAGGGTAGAACGATCGCGTCAGTTGCACGACCTCTTGAATTTTCATCCACCGATACAGCGGGTGGCCCTCGGCCAGGTAGGCGATCCGTCCGCGCGTCTCCGGCCGCAACGCGTCCACGTGCTCGCCGAACAGCTCGGCCCGGCCGTAGTTCGGCTGCACCAACCCCAGGAGCATCTTGATAATCGTCGACTTGCCCGCCCCGTTGCGCCCAAGCAGCCCATAGACCGAACCCTGCGAAACGTGCAAATCGACCGAATCGACCACGCACTTCGGCCCGTAGTATTTCGTCAAGCGTTGGGTTTCAATCACGTTCGACATGGTCTTGTCCGTCGCTTCTTTTTGGGGAACCACAGATGGACACAGATACACACAGATGAAAATGATCGATACTACCTATTCTGAGCACGTTACGCCGAAGTAGTCTAATTTCCTTTCCTTATCTGTGTTCATCTGTGTTCATCTGTGGTTCCCTTCCTGTACAAATGGTTATTTCTCCGACTGCCACGCAAACTGGCCCACCCGCTCGCCGACCAACGAAACGACCTCCGCCGCCGAGAAGCTCAAATGAACCGCCTCGGTCAGAAAATGATCGAGTAATTCCGCCAGCCGTTCCTTGCGCACCTTTTTCGTCAACTCCGTCTTCGGCTCCGCGACGAAGACACCCAGCCCGGGACGCGTGTTGAGCATCCCTTCACGCTCCAACTCGGTGTAGACCCGGGCAATCGTGTTCGGGTTGACGACCAGCGTCCGCGACAACTCGCGGACCGAGGGCAACCGTTGCTCGGGCCGGAGTCTTCCCCGGGCAATCGCCTGGCGAAACTGGTTTCTCAGTTGCCGGTAGATGGGCAATCGGCTAGAGGCATCAATACGAAATTCCATGGCCGCCTCGCGTTGGATTAACTGTACTAGCTATCTTAGTACAGTTGACCCGGTACGTCAATAGCTTTCGGGAGGAATTTTCCAAGAAATCCCGATTTCCCCGCCCGGCTGGTCAAAAAACCAACCACCGCATACACTTACGGCTTGGGTGTTTTGGGTGGCTGGGTCTGGAGCGAAGCGAAGACCCAGTGTTTGCCCATCTGGGGCACCGCTTCGCTATGCCCCAGCCACCCCCATGCTGGTTTTCGGATAGGCGCTTACAATGGAGCCGGCGACTCACTAACCAACAGGCCGTGCAGGAGAAAATCATGAATATCTGCGATCTGTTGACCCAGAACCGCAGCTACCGCCGGTTTCGCGCCGGCGAGCCGCTCAACCCGCGGACGCTCCTCGAACTGGTCGAGCTGACTCGGCTGTGTCCCTCGGCGGCCAATCGCCAGCCGCTGCGGTTCATGATCGTCTGCGAGCCGGAAGCCAACGCGAAGCTCTTCTCGCATCTCCGCTGGGCGGCCGAGTTGAAGAACTGGCCGGGGGCGGCCCAAACCGAGCGGCCCACCGGCTACATCGTCATCCTCGGCGATACCCGCATCAGCAAGCAGTACACGGTCGACGTGGGCATCGCGGCCCAGAGTATCCTGCTCGGGGCCGTCGAGCGCGGCTTGGGCGGCTGCATGGTCGGCTCGATCGACCGCGACGGACTGCGGCACGATTTCCATATTCCCCAAGAATACGGCATCTGTCTCGTGCTGGCCCTGGGCGTGCCCGACGAAACGGTCGTCCTGGAAAACGCCAAGGACCCGACCGACGTCGTCTACTGGCGCGACGAACAAGGCGTGCACCACGTGCCCAAGCGGACCATCGGCGAGCTGCTCGTGCGGTTCGAGTGACGCGCGGGTGGTCTGTCAATCTCAAAGGGTGGAGTCGACCGTTTAGCGGGCAGGCTTGCCCGCCGTTGATTTCGCACAAACACACCGCCGTGGCAACGGGCCGCAAGCGGCCCCGCTAAACGATCAACCCAACACAACAAGTGTGACGAACCGCTAAACCGGCAGATCCTCAGCCGACGCGATCTTGCCGACCGGGGCCAGGTAGATCGTGAACTCGTCGTTCCCGTCGACCCGCAGCAACTGGTCCATCCGCTCCTGGTCGTAGGCCCCCACCGCGCACGTGCCCGCGCCGATCGCCTCGCACGCCAGGTAGAGGTTTTGGCAGACGTGGCCGGCGTCGATGGCGATCACCTTATGGGACGCCAGGTCGTAGCGCCATTCCATGCGGTAGGGAATGGCCGTCCAGAACAGGACGACGGCTCCCTCGGCGACGAACTGCTGATCCATGGCCGCCCGGGCGATCAGGCGTCTTGCGTCCGGCTCGCGAAACTCCAGCAGGAGTTGGTGCTCCAGCGGCAGGTAGCGGTAGAAGGCCGGCTCGAGTCCCTCGACATCCAGCGCCGAGACGTAGGTCTCCAGTGCATGCCGCGCCCCGGCCGAGGGAACGATCCGCAGCGCGGTGCCCGAGTTCAACTGCCGCCGGACGCCTTGCGTGGCCCAAAGCAAGAAGGACAGCTCGTCCAATGACAGCGGATTGCCCGAAAAACGTCGCCAGCTTCGCCGCCGGCGCATGGCCGTTTCCAGGTCGATCGAACCGACGCCCGACCACTTCCCCGGCGCGGCCAGATCGACCCGAGACGCGTCCGGCGGAAACGGCTTTTCGATCGGCGGCGGCGCGACGCCCCGATGCTGGTCACTGCGCGAAAAATCGATCGTCTTGCGAACCGAGTCCTTGAGAAAGTAACGATACTGCTGGATTGGGGATTCCGCCACGATGAGCACCTTTGCATACGAAGATCGAGAGATTCCTCCTGCCATTCTACGCAAGGGGGGGTGCCGGGAAAACCGCCCTTCTTGGCCGATCCAAGACCACAATCAAATGCCCTGGGGACGAACAACCGTTTCATCTAGAATAAGCCGGGTAGCACCGATGATTCTGCGCGGCGGGCGTTGTCATCCACAGAGAGCCTAATCGCAGAATCGTCGGTGCCGCGCAGCGGCAAGAGGTGTTTGATGTTCAAACATTATCCTCTTGTTGCCTTCGGCAACACCGACGATTTTCCGAAGAGATCTCAGGTAACGACGACGTCCAACGCGGAAAATCATCGGTGCCACCCGCAAGATGCACTGGCCAACGAGCGGCCAGTAGCACCCTACGTGGAACCCCGAGCATGATCCATCTTCTGCGTCAGTCGGCCGCACCGATTCTGATCGCTCTTCTGCTGAGCGTATTCAGTCTAGACACCGCAACCGGCCAAACCGTCTCGCCCACCGAGCCCTCCTTCGATCCGATGCGCGCCGCCGAGATGCGCGCCGATGCCCGTTTGCACGACGTCTGCTTCGTTTCACCGTCGCTGGGCTGGGCCGTCGGCGATCGGGGAACCATCTGGCACACCGGCGACGGCGGCCGACACTGGAGCTTGCAGCGCCCGGGCGTCGCCTGCCCGTTGTACTCCGTTTGGTTCCTCGACCAGCGCGTCGGCTGGGCCGCCGGCGGTTTCTCGCGTCCCTACCGCCACGGCAGCTCGGGCGTGTTGCTCTCGACCGAAGACGGCGGCCGGACCTGGAAACAAACCGCGAAGTCGGTGTTGCCGAAGATCCGCAAAATCCGCTTCTTCGATCGAAAGACCGGCTTCGCCCTGGGCGACGCGTCGGCCCTGTTTCCCTCGGGCGTTTTCGTGACCACCACCGGGGGCCGCGACTGGCGTCCGCTGCACGGAGCCCACTCGGCTGGCTGGACCACCGGCGATCTGACCGACCCGACCACCGGCGCCCTGGCCGGTCGGCGCGGCGCGGTGGCGGCCCTGCGCCGCGGAACGATCGACTCCGGGCGCTCGCCCGACTTCGGATTGCGGACCCTTCGCCGCCTGCAATTGCTCCGCCCGACTTGGGGTTGGCTCATCGGCGACGGCGCGTTGCTCATGTTGACGGGCGATTTGGGCATGACCTGGCAATCCACGCCGGGAGAACTGCCCGAGGGGGTCCGCCAGAACTTCGATTTTGCGGCGCTGGCCGTGCGTGGGCCGAAATGCTGGGTTGCCGGCTCACCCGGCACACGCGTCCTGCAAACCGAAAACGCCGGACGGAACTGGACCGCTTATCCGACCGGCTGCAACGTGCCGATTCACGCCATCACGTTTGTCGACGAGCGACGGGGTTGGGCCGTCGGAGCCCTGGGGACCATCTTGGCCACCGAAGACGGCGGCCACAGTTGGCGCCGCCAGAGAGCTGGCGGCTCGCGAGCCGCGCTGGTTTGCATCTTCAGCCGGCCCGAGGACGTGCCGCTGGAGCTGTTGGCCCAACTCTCCGGCAACGACGGCTACTTGGGCGTCGTCGAGGTCCTCAATCGGCGCGATCTGGACGGCGCGCCGCGGCGCGGCGCGGCGCCCGAAGATCGATTGCAGGAGGCGATCGCCCGGCTGGGTGGAAGCGACGCCGCCGTGGCCTGGCGATTCCCGCTCCGCCAGGCCGGATTGGAATTGGGTGATCGAGCGATCGTCGAGTTCTGGGATCGGGCCAATGACGGCCGCGGCCTGGAGATGTTGCAGGCCCAGCTGGTCCGCCAGATCCGGCTGTGGCGGCCCGAGGTCATGGTCACCCACGGCCCAAGCCCCACCGGCGACGATCCGCGAGGGCATCTGGTCAATCAGGCGGTTCTCGAGGCCGTCGGGCGGGCCGCCGATCCGACGTCCCACATCGACCAGATCACCCAGGCCGGCCTGGAACCGTGGCAGGTCAAAAAAGTCTACGGCGCAGGCGCCGCAGACGCCACGATCACCGTAAGCGGGGCACAGTTGGCCGAGCGCCTGGGCCAGTCGTTGGGCCAGCTCGCCGCCGATGCCCGAGGCCTGCTCGAAGAGCAATTCACGCCGGGTCCCGCGGCGCTGGGGTTTCGACTCATGCTCGATCGAACCGACCGGCACGGCGCCAAAGACGATTTCTTCAGCCGCATCGTGCTCGAGCCCGGCGGCCCGGCGCGGCGCAACTTGCTGGGCCCACCGCCCGGAGACCTCGCCACCCTCGAGCAACTCGCCCGAAAGCAACGCAACATCCGGGCGATCCTGCGTCGTTCGGAAAACGACACGCTCGGCGGCCGGCAACTGCTGGCCACCACCGGCGAGTTGACCCGGGGCATGGACGCCCGCAGTGCGGGCCGGGTGCTGTATCATTTGGCCCGACAGTATCATCAGCATGGCCAATGGCCGTTGGCGGCCGAAACGCTCGAACTGCTGGCCGATCGCTATCCGGAGCATCCGCTCTCCGGCGAGGCCCTGGCGTGGCTCGTACAGTACTATGCCGGCACGGAGGCCGCCTGGCGCGTCCAGCGCGCACAGCGCAAGACGACCCAGACCGACGGACAAGCGCCGAAGTCGGTCCTTGCGATCGACCATTCGGTTCAGGAAGACCGGCCGGCCCGGGCGGCCGAGCTGGCCAAGCGGATCGAGCGGACCCGACCCGAGTTGTTCGCCGAACCGGAAATCGGCTTTCCGCTGTCGGTGGCCGATCGGATGCGTGGCTTCCCGGGCGCGGCCGAACGATTTCTGATGAGCCAGCGGCACCGTCGGCAGCACGATGCGTGGTGGCGCTGCGCCCAGGGCGAGAGCTGGCTGGCCAAGCCGAGCGGCTCCGCGCCAAAACCGATCCTCCGGTGCGTGGCGGCGGCCAAACCGAAACTCGACGGCCGCCTCGACGAACCCTTCTGGCAACGTGCCAAAGCCGCGCCGATCCGCACCGGCGGGGGCGACGACGAGCGTTGGCCGGCCGGCTTGAAACTCGCCTACGACGACGCGTTCCTCTACCTTGCTTGCCGGTGCCGGCAGGCGCCGGGCGTCGACTATGCAACCTCGAAAGGACCCCGCCCGCGCGACGCCGATCTCTCGGGCCACGACCGGCTCGACGTGCTCTTGGACCTGGACCGCGACTACGTGAGCTATTATCGGCTCACGGTCGACCACCGCGGCTGGAACCGTGAGGCGTGCTGGGGCGACTCCTCCTGGAACCCCACCTGGTTCGTCGCCGCCGAGACGAAAGACGACACGTGGACGGTCGAAGCGGCCATTGGGCTGGATCAGTTGACGGGCCGATATCCGCGCGCCGGCGACGTTTGGGCGCTGGGTGCCCAGCGCGTGGCGCCCGGCGTGGGTTTTCAGTCATGGAGCACGCCGGCCTCGACGGACGTCCTGCCCGAGGGCTTCGGCTATCTCATCTTCGAGTAGCCTGAAGGATCTTGGGTGGCACGTCCCTGAGGAACGAAGGGCGTGGTGAACTGGCAACCACGCCCTTCGTTCCTCAGGGCGTGCCACCCTTTGTTGCTCAAGAGGCGTCGGAGGTCGAAGGGGTTTTGTCGAAAGACTCTCGCTCCAAGACACCCAATGCGTACATCTGCTGCAGGAGTTCGATGGGGTTGATCGGTTTGGCCATGTAACTCTCGCAACCTTCACGGAATGCTTGCAGGCAATGCTGTGAGTCGCGCACGGCGGTTGTCATGATCACCTTGACGCCGTCCGAGCCCGCAAGCCCGTAATCGGCTTCGACGCGGCGAATCCCCAGCAACGCGTCATGGCCGCTGATATGGGGCATCAGAATGTCCAGGCATACCAGGTCGTAGGGCGCACCGTCGTCCAGTGCCGTGCCAACGGCGTCGATGGCTTCCTTGCCGCCGGCCACGAGGTCGCACTGGCCGTGAGGTGAGAGCATATCCTGCAGCGACTGCTGGGAAACCGGATCGTCATCAACAATCAAGAATTTCGGCATCGTTCTTTCCTTATCGAGAACCGCAAAGAGCCGGCCGGCGTCCGGCCTGCTCCCTGACTACCCAACCCTGACAAAGATAGGTTGCGGCAAACCGGACGCCAATTCAAAGGGCGCCCGATCGTCCGCGAAAACCTTCCCCCGGCTGATCGGACTCCCGCCTGAGTACAGGAAATCTGTCCGCAAACATTGGGCATTCCGGTGCCCCGGCCCCGACAATGGGAATAATCGCTCCCAGGCGAAGCCGGCCGGACGAACAGGCGGGGCTACTTCGCCTTCGGCAGCAACCGGCTGCCGGCCGCCACCAACAGATAGACTGCCCCAGCCACGACGATGATCGTGGGTCCGGCGGGCAGATCGTTCGGATAGTGGACGGCAAAGCCCACGGCAACGAACACCATGCAGAAGAACACGGCCAGGACCATCATTTGCCAAAGCCGTCGAGAGAAATGCCCCGCCACGGCCGCCGGCAGCGTCAACAGGGCGATCACCAAGACGATGCCCACCACGCGCATCAAGAGCACGACACAAAAGGCCGTCAGGCACAACAGCAGCAGGTAATAACCCTTTGCCCGAATACCCCGCAACTCGGCGAACTCCTGGTCGAAGCACACGGCCAGGAACTGCTTGTGCCAGAAGAGAGTGAGCAGAACGACGACAACATCCAGGCCGGCAATCGAAAGCAGATCCGCATGCGAAACGAGTTGGATGTTGCCGAACAGATAGACCATGGCATTGCCCCAGCTCGGCGTTTTCCACAGAAACAGCAAGCCGATGGCCATCCCGGTCGCCCAGATCGCGCCGATGACCGTGTCCTCGCGCTGATGGGCATAGAGGCTCACCAGCCCGATGATCCCCGCCGCCACGAGCGCCGAGACGAGCGCGCCGGCCGTCGGGTCGCACCACGCCCAACCGTGCACCTCCTGCAAATACAGGCTGATTCCGATTCCCGCCAGAACACTATGGGCGATCGCGCCGGCCAGGTAGCTGATCCGCCGCGTCACGACGTACGTGCCCACAATGCCAAACGCCACGCTGGCCAGCAGCCCGGCAATCAACCCATAGCGCACGAAGGGATAGTCGGGATCGACCAGGGCATCAAGGAATTCGCCCATGTGTTGCTCCCTAGGGCTGGAGGTGTTGATCGTGCTGTACCATGCGCATGTCGCGCTCATAGAGGTCGCGGATCAGCTCGCTGGTGATCTTACTGGTCGGATGGACCCTGACACGGCGGTTGACGCAGATCACCTTGCGGACCAGATTCGCCACCAGCGCCAGGTCGTGGGAAACCATGACGATCGTCATCTCGCGTCCCAACTGGCGCAGGACCTCCAGCAGCCGCGTTTCACCGACCGTATCGACGTTGGCCGTCGGTTCGTCCAAAAGCAGCAGTTCGGGTCCGGCGGCCAGCGCCCGGGCAATGAGTACGCGCTGACGCTCGCCTCCGGAGAGCGCGGCGAATGAGCGCCGGCGATAGTCGGCCATGCCCACGCGATCGAGCGCTTCGATCGCGGAGAGCCGACCGGCCGATCCGTACCAGCCGAACAGACCGGAGAGTCCGCGCCGGCCCAGGCAACCCATCAGGACCACGTCCGTCACCGTGACGGGAAACAACGGGTCGTGCTGGGCGTGCTGCGGCATGTAACCCATCCGAAGCCTGACGTGCCGAGGCGCCTGGCCGAAGACCCGTACGCTGCCCTCGTCGGGTTGCAGAAGCCCGAGAACCAGCTTCACCAGCGTCGTCTTCCCGCCGCCGTTGGGGCCCACGATCGAGATCGATTCGCCCCGGGCAATTGCGATGCTGACGTGTTCCAGCACCGGCGTCGACTCATAGCCAAACGACACGTCCTCAAGCAAGACGGCCGGCGGCTCAGCGCGATCGCGGTTCGACTGCCGCATCGTCTCGACTCCTCGCCGGGTGCCACTGGCTGCTTGTCAGCCAGTGCATTCCATCCACCGGGTGCCACTGCTGGCTTGTCCAGCAGTGCATTTCATTTGCGACTGGGTGGCATGGCCTCGCTTGCGTGGCCATGTTCGCATTCTCGAAAAAGCATGCTCACGCAAGCGAGAGCATGCCACCCCAACGTCACTTCTTGTTCAAGCCCGAGGCAATCGCTTCCGCGATGCGCCCCAGGTTGGCGACGACGTCCTCGGCCAACGGGTCGACCACCGCAACGCGACCGTCAATGGCCGCTGCAACCGCTTTTGCACCGTGCTGGTCGAATTGCTCTTGCACGAAAATCGTGCGGGCGCCGTCTTTTTTCGCCTGCCGGATCAACTCGCGGAGTTGCCGAGAGCCCGGCGAGCGGCCTTCGATCTGGACGGCCTTCTGCTTCAGCCCGTAGGCGTCGCAGAAGTAACCGAAGGCCGGATGGAAAACGTACACCGTCCGTCCTCGATACGGTGCCAGCTTCGCCCGTGCTCCGGCATCAACCTCGTCGATCGAATCGAGCACCTCTTTCAAGCGTCGCCGGAAGTCGGCCGCGCGGGCCGGTTCGGCCCGGGCAAGTGCTCGGGCCGTGTTGCCGGCCATGATTCTCAACCCGTCGGGCGAAAGCCACACGTGGGGATCCCAATCCCAGCGGCCATCGCCGTGACCATGCGCGCAGTCGCACCCGGGCCGACGCGCGAAACCCTCGGCCGAGTCGACGACTTCCAGATCGGGAAGATGACCGCGGATCTTCGCGAGCACGGGTTCCTCAAACGGTATGCCCACGGTGAGAAAAACCTTGGCGCGGGCCAGCGCACGCGTTTGTCTCGGGGTCGGCTCGAACACGTGCGGATCCTGCCCGGGCCGAATCAGACAGCGGACGACCACGTCCGAGCCGCCGATCTGGCGAACCAGCGAGGCCTGGGGCGGGACGCTGACAAAAACGACGACCGGGCCCGACGCGGCGGGCGACCGACTGCAACCCGCCGCCGGCAGACAAACAGACACGACCATCCATACGGTCGTTGCCCATCCACGCATTGGCTCTACCCTTGGTCTTGTTCCATGGTTGTCGGGGAGTCGGCCTGGCTGAGACACACCAGGTGGATCGCGTGACACTCGTCGCACTTCTCCAAGTAGTGCCTTTCGGCGAACCGTCGCCAGTGTTCTTTTTGGTCGGTCGAGAGCGTACCGGTTCCCTGGCACAGCGGACACGCGCCGCCCATGGCCGCCTGAATCGCCTGACGGATGAACTCCGAGCGATTCGGCATCTCTCGCAACGCCTCCCAGAGCGATTGGTCCACCTTGAACGTGACGATTTCCTGTTTCTTGTTTCCGGCCACGGCGTTTCTCCTCAACTCGTCCTGCCCGTGGATATTACTTTATAATACCGAATTCATCCTCCGCGGCAAGGGGTTACAACCGGGGTGGCGCCGATGATTTTCCGCCAAAGACATCCTCTGCGCTGTCGGCCTTTTCGGAAAATCGTCGGTGTGCCGAAGGCACAAGAGGTCAGACTGTGGGATGGTCCCCTAGCTCTTGCCGCTGCGCGCAGACTCACTATCGCCCCTGCCAGTCCACCCCCGACAGCCGGGCCAGGGCCAACTGAAGCGCGTGCGTCCCGGCCCGACCGTGGCCTTGGGCTTCCAGTGCGAGGTAAAGCTGGTGCGCCAACGCCAGCCCCGGCGTCGACAGACCCATCCGCTTCGATTCCTCCAAGGCGATGCCCATGTCTTTGATGAAGTGCTCGACGAAAAAACCCGGCTCGAAGCGGTTGTCGATGATCCGCGGACCGAGGTTCGCCAACGACCAGCTTCCGGCCGCGCCCGAGGCAACCGACTGCAGCACGGTGGTCAAGTCCAAGCCCGCCCGATAGCCGTACAGCAGGGCCTCGCCGAGGGCCACCATGCCCCCGGCGATCAGAATCTGGTTGACCATCTTCGTGTGCTGTCCCGCGCCGGGGCCGCCTTGGTGCACGATCGTCTTGCCCATGGCCTCCCAACACGGACTCAAAGCAGTCACGACCTCGGCATCGCCCCCGATCATGATCGAGAGCGTCCCTTGCCGGGCGCCGACGTCGCCGCCGGAGACGGGCGCATCGACGGCCTGCACCCCCTGCCCGGCCGCCGCCGCGGCAATCTCCACGGCCAGCGACGGTTCACTGGTGGTCATGTCGACCAGAATCTTGCCGTGCCCGCAGCCGGCCAGGACGCCGTCGGGAGCCAGGACCACGTCACGCACGTCGGCCGGGGTGCCGACCATGGTGAAAATGACGTCCGACGCGCGGGCCACTTCCTTGGGAGAGTCGGCCCAACGGGCGCCCCGGTCGAGCAGCGCTTGGGCCTTTTCCTTCGTGCGATTGTAGACCGTGGCCGAGAAACCGGCGGCCAGCAGGTGGCCACACATCCTTCGGCCCATCACGCCCGTTCCAATCCACCCGATTCGAGTAGTGCCGGCCACAACGCTCATAGCGGTCATCGCCCATGTCCTTTCCGTACCCTGGACAGGATAATGGGAGCCGGCCGAGCCTGCAACCAGCGCGGGCCGGACAGGGCAAGGAAACGGTTCGAAAAGAAAGCCGTCAACTCACTGCTGCAACAGCATGTGCGCGAGTTGAACGAGCAGCCAGGCCGTGGCAATACCGAGAAGGATGATGATCAATCCAATGGCCTGCGCGGCTCGACCGATGTCGGTGGTGTTCGGGGCGCCGATCCGCTTGGGATGCAACAAGTCGATCTCGGGCAGTTGAAAGCAGCCGGTCTGACGCAGGCGATGACCGAGCCACCATACCCAGGCCCCGATCGCGACGGTTCCCACTCCCAGCGCGCACGCTACGACCCGTGTGAGCCAAATAAACTCTCCGGTCGCCGCCGCCGGATCATCCTTGGCAAGCTGGTTGATGTACTCTATTTGGTCCTGTGTCGCGACGACCGCCCAGCCCACGAGAAGAATGGCGGCCACCACAAACTGGCTCGTGTAGCGACGCGTCTTTGCCTCCGTCGGCAGCGAAGGGAGATCCATGATGTAGCCCCCGCGTTTCATCCTGTGGTATGAAGGAAGCTCGTCCTTGGACGATGCGAACTTGGTTAATCAAAAAATAGCATAAGGACGCACTCCCGGTTGAAATAGCGTCCCTATTTGCATCAAATGTGCGTGTTTTCTCAAAGGATGCTCGCGCGGCCAACCGCGATCCCGGCCCGAAACCGCCCTCACAACCGGCAGAACCTCGCGCAACCGGAAGAATCAGGCGCCCGCCGGCGATTGGCCCGGCCCATTGACCACGACCACCCGTAGGTCGCACACGTTGGTGTGCGTCGGGCCCGTCTTGATCAGCGCCCCCAGCGGCTCGAAGAAATGATAAGCGTCGTTGCGGGCCAGATAGTCGGCCGGATCCAGGTTCTTCCGCAGGGCCTGCTTGATGACCGCCTCGTCCAGCACCGCCCCGGCGGCGTCGGTCGGGCCGTCCTCGCCGTCCGTGCCGCCGGAGAGCAAAACGATGCCCGCCGGATCGTCGTTCGCCAGGCACGTCAGCGCCGCCAGGACGAGCTGTTGATTGCGACCACCCCGGCCGCGTCGAGCCGCGTCGACGAGTCGGACGACCGGCTCGCCGCCGCTGGCCAGACAATCCGGCCCGGCCGTGCGGCGCATCTTCCGCGCCACGTCGGCCAGGTGGCTGCCGACCTCTTCGGCGGTGCGCGGCGCGCCGCCGGCGTGCTCAACGGCATGTCGGTAGCCGAGTCGCACTGCCTCGGCCGCGGCCGCGTCGACGGCCACGGCGTTGTTGCCGATGACCAAATTGGTAACCTTGCACGAGGGCGGCGACGGCTCGATCCACGTCTTGCGCTTTAGAAAATCGAAGACGGCCTGCGAGATGCCCGCTTTTTCAGCCTCGAACGTCTCGAGTACCTCCAAGGCGGCCTGCGGCGTCGAGGTGTCCTCGACCGTGGGCCCCGAGGCGATCGCCTCCAGCGGATCCCCGATCACGTCGGAGATGATCAGGCTCGCCAGCCGCCCGGCGTTGCACCGCCGCGCCAGCCCCCCGCCCTTAATCCGGCTGAGTTGCTTGCGGACCGTGTTGAGCTGCTCGATCGTGGCCCCGGCGGCGCTGAGATGTTGGGTGACGGCCAGCTTGTCGGCCAAGGTGATGTGCTCGACCGGCGCCGGCAGCAGCGCCGAACCTCCGCCTGAAATCAGGCAAAGGCACAAGTCCTCCGGCCCAAGCGCCTCGACGATCCGCAGGATCTCACCGGCGCCGATCGCCCCGGCGGCGGTCGGTTCGTTCACCCCGGGCGGCCGGGCCCCGTGCAGCCAGATGTGGTCCAAGCCCCGCACGCAGTCGTCCGGCACGTTGACCCAGCCGACCACTTGCTTTTCGGCGAGCCACCGCCGGCCGAGGACCGCTTCGACCGCGGCGGCCATGCCGGCGCCGGCCTTGCCCGCCCCCACCACGGCAATCCGCCCGAGGTCCTCCAGCCCAATGCGCTCCGGGCCGATGACCAGGGTGGAACCCTCCACCGAAAGCGTCCGGCGGACCAATCGCTGCGAGTCGACGGCTTCAACCCCGGCGCGCCAGATCCGCATCGCATCCTGCCTGAGCTGTTCAGCCGAGCGTGGCATGGAGAACCTCTCTCCCGATCTCGGGTGGCACCGACGATTTTCCGCGTTGGACGCTGTGATCCTCGAAGACTGATTCGGAAAATCGTCGGTGTTGCCGAAGGCAACAAGAGGGCATTTCGTTGATTGCCAAACACCTCTTGCCGCTAGCGCGGCACCGACGATTCTGCGACTGCGCCGGCCACGGACAGCAGCGTCTGTACCGCAGAATCATCGGTGCTACCCGGTCTCATGCAACCGCACGCGGAGGATACCCAACCACTGATCCTCCGTCTCCATGATGTAATTCCCGTGCCGGTTCGGCGTCTCGGCCCGGAGCACCAGTCCCGCCATCATCGGCGCATCGCCCACGCGAAAAATGCCCGCCACCGAACTCCACACGGTCTTCTTCCCATGGTCGCCCGGCAGACGCACGTTCTGGAAGAAGGCATGGGCGAAACCGCGCGAACTGACCTGGCGCGGCCATGCCCGAACCAGCGGCCCATGCGCCGTGGCCACCTGGTCCAGCCCGGGGAGGATCGAGTCGATCACCTCGGGCAACTTCTCCCGGGCCGGCAGATCGCCGACACGTCCCACCGGCGCAAGCACGACCGCCGAGAGCCGAACCGGGAGATTGTAGAACTCTAGGACGGGCGGACCAGGCGGGGGTGGAACGTCGGGCAACACCGACACGTCAATGGCCAGGTCGTCCGAGGGCCCGGGCGCGACTCGCCGCCGTGCAAGGAGCGCCCGGACGAGCATCAACACCATCACAAGCACGACCCCGGCCACGGCCAGCGCGACCCAGTGCTCGCGGGCCAACTCAAGCCAATCAAGCTCGTAGACGACTTCTTCCACCAACATGTTGGCCTCCGGACGCAGCCTTCATCCTATCCGGAAGTTGATCGTAGCCGGGCAGCGCGGTTCCCGCAAGCCATCGCCCGGGTGCCGGGTGCCATGCCCATCCCGGCGCGCCGGGATCGTGGGCATGTTTTCAACATTCGAGCATGGCCATCCCGGCGGCCGGGTGGCACGCCCTGAGGAACGAAGGGCGTGGTTGGCGCAAGGAACACGCCCTTCGCTCCGCTCAGAGCGTGCCACCCCAGTTTCCGGGCATGCTCACGGCAAGCGTGAGCATGGCACCCGCCTGGTGCGTCTCAAAACCGCCGGGCCGGCGTCGTCTGGTGTTGGCCCAAGGGTGCGGCCGCCGGCGCCAACACGCCGATGGCCACGTCGTCGATCCAGACCTCGCCCAAGCCGGAGAGGGCAAAGGTGACCGACATGGGTCCCGACTGCGGCGCGATGCGATAGAGGCACAGCGGCTGCCAACCGGTCGTCTCGCCGATCCGCTCGGCCAAGGCCTCGCCGGTCATCGAATCGAACACGCACAGCCCGTCCACGCTGCCGGTCAGCGGCGTCGGAATGTGGACCCAGCCTTGAATGTGAACCAACGCGCCGGCCTCGACGGAGACCGGCGGACTGGTCACCCAGACAGGCGGCGTCTCGATCAGAATCGGCCCTTGCTCCGGCGGGACCAGCCGGGCGACCAGTCGCAGACCGGCCCGGCCCTGGTGGGCCGCTCGGGCGACGATCTCCCCGGCCGCTTCGATGTTCGGCATGGCGTGCTTCGCCGCCGAGTCGCCCCGGCGGTGCTGGAAGTGACCCCAACCGGCTGCCGTCACCGATGCGATCGACTCGAAATCCCCGGCCGAAACCAGGTTGGGGCCCAGCCGCCACGACCGGGTCTGATCGACCAGGCTCCAATGCCACGGCAACGTCGAGAAGCAAACCGTGGCCGGGCTGGCCACCGGCGACCGAAGCGAACCGACCGCCGTCGCCCAGTTCGACCGCTCCACAAGACGCAACAACCGCATCGCACGCTCCGCGTTCAAGCACGCGGCCGTGTAGTCCCGCGCGGCCGCCGCCCCGTCCGACGACTGGAGATACTTCCGCGCCTCGACGAGGTGCTCGCCCGGCTGCCATTGTCCCGCCCCCCGCCCCGACAGACGCCGATCGACGTCTTCGACGATCTCCAACTTCCGCGCGGCCAACTGGCGATACAATCGGGCCGCGCGGGGCCCGATCGCCTTGGCCTCCTCGCGGACGCTGGCCACGATCTTCCGGTCTTCGGCAAACAAGATCATCGAGCAAAGCGAGAATTCGCCGAGCGTCACCTCGATGCCGCCGGTGACGCGCTGGCGCCGCCCGACGGGCCGCAAGCCGCCCGGGGTGATCTCGTAGGCGCGATTCGAGTTGGGCACCCCCCGCACGACGAACGTCAATTCCTTGCCGGCCGCCTGGCCGGGCACGTACTGCGCGCCGGGTGCGGTCCAAAGCGGCACCAATAAATGAGTCCGGTGATATTCGAAAACGGCGCCGGAGACCTCCGGGTGGCTGCGGCTGGCGACCGTCTCGACCAGGCGGCCGGCCGCCACCCAACGCCGCGCCAATTCGAGCTCGAGGTTGACCAACTCCAGCGCGGCGGCCCGGCCGCGCGACGCGGGGTCGGTGGCCTCCAGCGAAGTGGACGAATCGAACAACAGGCCGCGGCTGCCGGCGGCGATCGCCGTATAGGCCATCAGGCGAATCTGCTCGACGCCGATCTCCGGCGGCAGCGACGCCCGTCGGCCCCCGCTGGCCCATTGCTGCCGCAGGGCCCAAGAGGGCTCGCTCTGAACCGTGCTCCAGATCGTCGTGCCGGGCCGCGCCAGGTGCGAGCGATGCCGAATCCAGCGGCCGTAGTCGGACAATTCCAGACTCGTCGCCAGCGGAGATTGCCCCACGGTGAGCAGATCGACGAACCCGCTATACTCCCGCAGACTCGCATCCGGCCGGCAGATCAAGGGCCGTCCGCGGTAGCCGTCGGCCGCCCGAATGCGACCCGCCAACCGGCGCATCGGCTCGACCTGCTGCTCCGAGAGGTGGCTGCCCAAGTCCCAGGCAAGGACCGGCTCATATTCGGGTCCTATCTTGGGTGCCGGAGCCATGGGATCGCGCTGCAGCCCGGACAGCAACCCCGCCGGCGGAGGACAGATCAGCATCAATTCCAACCGGCCGGCCTCACGCAGCATGACCGGCGAAGGAGGAGCCGAAAGCCGAACCGTGTTGAAACCGAGCTGCGCAAGCCGGGCGAGTGACTCGCCCTGGTAGCCAATGGCTCGCGGCAGGACGCGCCGGCCGTCGACCTCCAGCACGGAGCCCGACAGCTTGATCCGACGCGGCCGCACGAAGGACCCGCCGGCCGACGTGCCGGGCGAAACGTCGCGTGCGGTGGGCTCCGGACGATCCGCCGTCGGCGATTGCCCCGATCGATCGGCGTCCGGCAATCGCTCCAAGGGAACGACCGACGGCCGCGGGACAGCCGGCGCCGAATCCGCGTATCCGACAAGATTCAGTTCGTCGATCCAGACGTTGGTCACGCCGGGCCCGCCGTAAACGTTCAGATGAATCTGGTCGACGTAGGCCTCCCGCCCATCGACCTGGGGTCCCATCTGCATCCGCAGGCCGCGAACGCGTCGGGCCAACAGCCCGGGCAGGTTCTCAATGCGGAGTTGCTGCCAGCGACCGGTTTGGGTGTAGCTGGTGCCTTCCAGTCGCACCATGACGGGCGCGCCGCTGCGCGGATCGTTCGTTCGGGGCAGCACCGCACGAGCGAAGATCTGAATGCCGGGCCGGTCGGCCTTGACCCAGACCGAACCCTGCAACTCGGCAATGACCCGAGGCCGGCCGACGTCGTGGCTCACATAGACGCTCGTGCCTCCCCGGCCGGTGACCCGAAGCCATTCACATCGCCGACCCGCGTAGGCGCCCTGGAGGACACGCTCTCGGCGATCGATCGCGCCCTGGGCATCCCCGCCGGCTTCCTTCCAACTGGGCGTCTGGCCTTCAAAATCCTCGTGCCAGGGCCCTTCGGCACCGCCGGCCGGAGCCGTGGCCAAGACCACGACCAACACGGCCGCGCAAACGAGTTTCAGGCAAGACCGGGGACGGAACATCGGAATTACAAGTATGCGTTGGCCCGGATTGTTCATGAACCGACACGTTCCAGGACAGTGTGCCACTGCTTCGTGAGAAGCAGTGCCCTCCACAACACGTTCACACTGCTTGCCTTGCGGCAAGCAGTGGCACACGTTCATGAATAATCCAGATTGGGGCAAACCGTGGTGAAACGGTATTCCGCGCACCCGACGTGCAAACCGCGTGGACTCGGTTCGACCGCCCACACGTGTGGTGAAAACCCCACACGCGGCG
>CAZWWC010000007.1:0-33841 GCA_964637625.1 uncultured Planctomycetaceae bacterium | reverse complement strand
GTGCCACGCGGTGGCCGCGACGATCGGCGTAGCGGAGTTGCTGGCCGAGTTTCTTCGCGTCCGGATACAATTCTATGCCCAGACCAGTGCTGCGCAGCGCCGCGGCCAGTCGCAGGTAGTCGTCCAACCGATCGCGGTCGAAGAAGGCAATGAACACCGGGGCGGGCGTGGCCACCTTTTCGATCATCCCGAGTTCCTCCATGGCCGCCAGCAGCCGGTCGAGTCCCAACGACGCGCCCACGCCGGGCAGTTCCTGGCTGGTGTAGAGCCCGGCCAGGTTGTCGTAGCGCCCGCCCGAGCAGACGCTGCCGATGTCGGGCAGGGCATCCAAGAACGTCTCGAAGACCGTGCCGGTGTAGTAGTCGAGCCCTCGGGCGATGGCCACGTCGAGCTTGACCCGATCGGCCGGCACGCCGGCGGCGCGAAGGGCCGAGAGGATTTCGGCCAGGCGCGTCACGCCCGATGGGCCCGACGGGCTGCCGGCCACGAGCGGCTCCAATCGACCGAGCACTTCGTCGTTGGTTCCCTCGATGGCCGCCAGGCGGAGGATTTCCTCGGCCTGGGCGTCGGTCGCCCCGGCCGTGGTTTTCATCTCGTCGGCGACCGGCTCTGGCCCGAGCTTGGCTAGCTTGTCCAGCGCGCGGAGCACGGGCACGGCCCGATCGGCCAACTCCAACCGTTCAAGCAGCCCGGTGAGCACCTGCCGGTTGTTCAGCCGGATCGAAAACGCCTCGAAGCCGATCGCGCGGAACAGGTCGTGGATCACCAGCGCGGTCTCGACGTCGGCGACGACCGATCGGGTGCCGATCGTGTCGAAGTCGCACTGCATGAACTCGCGATAGCGGCCTCGCTGGGTGTTCTCGCCGCGCCAGACGACCGCGATGTGATACCGCTTCAGCGGCGTGCCCAGCTCGTTGATGTGCTGTGCGGCGAATCGGGCCAAGGGCACCGTCAGGTCGAACCGCAGGCCGACCCAGCGGCCACCGTGATCCTGAAACTTGTAGAGTTGCTTGTCGGTCTCCTCACCCCCTTTGCCGGCGAGGATCTCCAGATACTCCAGGGCGGGCGTGTCGATCGGGCTGAACCCATAGCTGCGATAGACCCGACGGGCCACGTCGACGAGCCCTTCGCGCGGAATCATCGCCGCCGGCAGATAGTCGCGAAAACCTTTGAGCGTTCGGGGAGTAATGCGGTCTGGTTTGGACACGGTGGATAGCGCAATTAGAGGAGTCTGACAATCATCGGTATCGGTTGTTCACGCACACTCAGTAGTTCCAAGTTCTATTGAGACCTGGCATTGTCATCCTGAGCGAAGCGAAGGATCTGCGTCGCGAAGAATCTCCTTGGGCATCGAGATCCTTCGCTACGCTCAGGATGACCTGCTGCGGTGTCAGCCAAGTAAACTTGGAACTACTGACACTGCGCTGCTGCCGGCCAAACATGTCCACGCAAGCGAGGACATGCCACCCGGTCTTGGTCACTGCCTACTGCCTACTGCCTACCGCCTGCTGCCTACTGCCTACTGTCGTGGCTTCGGGCTTCGGAGGTCCTTTCCTTTGCGCGGGCCGAGCACGGCTTCGGCGTATTCGAACACTTGCTCGGGAGTCTCGAAGTAATGGTCGTAGACCCACTCGTCTTCGTATTCGCAATCGTGGGTCGTATAATCGCGGCAGATCTCGGGACGTGTTTCGTAGGCGATGCACAGGTTGTCGTCGCCGAGCATCTTGCACCGGTTGTGGACCAGCAGATACCAGGAGTCATCCTCGATGAACACGGTCGCCCGTTGGTGCAGCAGGTACCAGCGGATGAACTCGAAATCCTCCCAATCCTCGGGCGTTTCAATCGGCAGGGCGAAATACCGGCAGCACTTGGCCGAACAGTAGGAGCAGAGCACCTCGCCCGGACGGAGGTCCTTACGGCGCGGCTTGGTGCGTGATGTGGGCTTTCCTCGTGTTGCGGTGGCCATCGAATGAATCCTTGACGCAAATCCGCGTTCCTTGACAGGTCGAAAGATCGCCCTGCCGGCGACAAGTCCCTAGAATAGCAAAGTCCGTCAGAAAACGCCAGCCGGGGGGTCGACGCCACGATTTGTCTTGACGTCTCACATTGCAGGTGGGCGAGCCGCGATGGTAGAATAGATGCTTGTGGTTCCCGGGGGTGCCCCTTAGGGCGCGTGGAAGGGGACCTCAAGCCGGAAAGCAGGCATCCAATGGGCTACGACCGGCACGACATCTCCAGCGATCAGCCGGACCATGGGCCGCCGGTCCCAAAGCTCCGCTATGACGATGCCCATCCGCAGCCGCCACCGCCGATGTTCATTCGAACCGATTCCGATCCACCCGACGATTCGGAGTAAGTGGATGAAGAAACGCCTCATTCAAGGAGTTGTGTTTGGTGTGCTTGCCGGTATCGGGGGCGTTGCGGTCGCCTTGTGGCACAAGCCCGACCAGATGGTCGGAATCGTGATCGCCACGTCGTTGGTGGGGTTTGTTCTTGGCTTCCTGTTCGAGTTCAAGCTGATCTAGTGCTCTGTCACAATAGTTTTTCTGGGTGGGTGCCACTGGCGTCTCGCCAGTGCTGCAGCTACGGCACGGGCAAGATGCCCGTGGCACCCTGACTTATTGCTGTGACAGAGCACCAGTCGAAGCGTGGGCACCGCCCACCGAAAGCCTCTCTTCCCGCGAGGCAAAGACGCCCGAGCGACATGACCACACCAACGCCCTCGCGCGACGAGTTGGCCGCGCGCTATCTCGACGTGCTTCCGTACGACCCCTATCCGGTCCAGGAGGAAGCCCTGTTGGCCTGGTTCGAGGCCGAACAAGGGGTGATGGTCTGTACGCCGACCGGCACCGGCAAGACCCTAATCGCCGAGGCGGCCCTGTTCGAGGCCCTGCACACCGGCAAGACCGCTTACTACACCACGCCGCTGATCGCGCTTACCGAGCAGAAATTCCGTGAAATGCAGCATCGGGCCACCGACTGGGGGTTCATGCCGGAGGACGTCGGACTGGTCACCGGCAACCGCCGCGAAAACCCGAATGCCCGAATCCTCGTGGTCGTCGCCGAGATCCTCTTCAACCGGCTGTTGCACGGCGAGGCGTTCGACTTCGACGACGTCAGTACCGTCGTGATGGACGAGTTCCACAGCTTCAACGACTACGAGCGGGGCGTCGTCTGGGAGCTGTCGCTCGGGCTGTTGCCGGCGCACGTCCGCACGCTGTTGCTTTCGGCCACGGTGGGCAACGCCTACGAATTCTGTAGCTGGCTGCGGAAGACCCACAACCGGAGCCTCGAGCTGGTCCAAGGCCACCAGCGCAAGGTTCCTTTGACCTTCGAGTGGGTACCCGACCGGCTGCTGGCCGAACAGCTCGAGATGATGGCCAAGGGCGGCGAAGGGGTGCGGATGACGCCCGCGCTGGTCTTCTGCTTCAACCGCGAGGAGTGCTGGACGGTTGCCGAAACGCTCAAGGGCAAGAAGGTCGTCGGCTCCGAGCAGCAGGCCCGACTGGCCGAGGAACTTGGCAAGCACGATTGGTCGCAGGGCGCCGGGCCGAAGTTCCGCGCCATCCTGCAACGGGGCGTCGGCGTGCATCATGCGGGCGTGCTGCCCAAGTATCGGCGGATCGTCGAAGAGCTGTTCCAGCGCAAGTTGCTCTCGGTGGTCACTTGTACCGAGACGCTTTCGGCGGGCATCAACCTGCCGGCCCGATCGGTCGTCGTGCCGAGCCTGGTCAAGGGACCGCCGGGCAAGAAGAAGCTGCTCGATCCAAGCACGGCCCACCAGATCTTCGGCCGCGCCGGCCGGCCGCAATTCGACGACCGGGGGTTCGTCTACGCGCTGGCCCACGAAGACGACGTGAAGATCCTCCGCTGGCGCGAGCAGTACGACCAGATTCCCGAGGACACGAAAGACCCGGGCCTGCTGAAGGCGAAGAAGCGGCTCAAGAAGAAGCAGCCCAGCCGGCGCAGCGGCCACCAGTATTGGAACCGCGAGCAGTTCGAGAAGCTCTGCGCCGCGCCGGCCGTGAAGCTGGCCAGCCGGGGACCGTTGCCCTGGCGGCTCTTGGCCTATATGCTCGAAGCTTCTCCGGAGGTTGATCGCATCCGCGATCTGGTCGGCCGCCGGCTGATGGACCCGAAGAAGCTCGAAGCGGGCCAGCGCGAATTGGACCGGATGCTCCTCACGCTCCATCGGGCCGGCTTCGCGCGGCTCGAGCCCGAGCCACCCGCGCCCACGGGTGCCACTGGCGTCTCGCCAGTGCATGAGCACGCGACCGAACCACCCAAGCAAGATGAGTCCAAGCCGGCCGGTCTGTTGGGCCTGACACTCGGCCAGCCGACTGACAATTCAACGGACGAGTCAAAGGGTGCCCGGGCCAAAGCACAGCGTTGGCCCGGTGATTCGGCACCGGACGCCAAAGACGACCAGTCCTCCGGCCCGCCGCCCTATCGCCCCGAGTTGGCCCATGGGACGGACGAGCTGGGCAAGCTGCTGCTGTTTCGCAGCGTCAATCCGATCTACGGCATGTTCCTGATCAACCAGTTGGGCATTGCCGATCGGGCCGAGCGGATCCAGGCGATGGAGAGCGTGCTGGAGTTGCCTGGCTCGGTGGCCCATTTCGTCCGCGTGCCGCGCCAGGACGAATTGCCGCCGGGCCCGTTGGCTCGGGAGCGTCTCGACCAGCAACTCCTACAACTCGGTTTGGCCACGGCCGAAGAGCTGGTCCAGCAAGAGCGAGACGAGCAGGAGTACCGGCCGCGGCGCACCTTCGACGAGGATCCGGTCTACGTGCTCACGCTGGCCCAGAAGCTGCGCCGGCTGTTCGATTTCGAGTTTCCCGGCGCGGGCGATCTGCGGACCAGTTCGGTCTGGGCGGCCGGCGAAGTTTTGGAGTTCGGCGGCGACTTCAACAAGTACGTCACCAGCCGGCGGCTCCAGAAGCAAGAGGGCATGGTCTTCCGGCATCTGCTGCGGCTGATTTTACTTCTGGCCGAATTCGCGCAGCTCACTCCTCCGGAAGCGACCGCGGAAGACTGGCGAGCCGAGTTGGAGGAGATCGGCACGCGGCTCGCCGAATGCTGCCGCGCGGTCGACCCGACCAGCACCGAGAAGATCCTCGCCCAAGCGGCCGGCGAGGAGAATGACGACGATGGGGTGCCTGGGCCATAGCGCAGCGGTGGCCCGGAGTGTGAAAAACCGGGCCTTCGCTGCGCTCAGACCCGGGCACCCGCGGTGGCCCAGTGGTGTGCGGGCATGCCCAACCTTCGCTGCGCTCCGGGTGGGCATGGCACCCGACATGCCACCCGGCACCCGACATGGCGCCCGGCGGTTTTCACGACCTGCGGAAGAAGAGAGAGGTCCCTCGACGTCGCCTAAGACTGGCGGGAATCAGCCCGGCGATTGCCCGACCGAGGCGCTTCCATCCGGCTCCTCTCTTGGCCGAGACGTCGATATGGGTCTCCGCCTTCAGTTCGACGGGCGTCAATTCGGCCCGGCCGGCCAAGGTAACGAGCGACTTGTGATTGAAGCAGTTGACGTGCTCCAACGGTGCGACGGCGCCCAGCGAGCGGCGGCTGCCTCTCGGGGCCGTCCAATCGGGTCGCTCGAGTCGCCGCGGGATCCACTTGCCGTTAGGAACCGAGATCTTGATCAGGCCGTCGGCGGCCAAACCGGCGACCAGACGCCTTAGCGTGGCCAGCGGCTCGGCAAGGTGTTCGAACACCTGTTCGGCGTTGATGAAGTCGAACCGGCCGCCGGGGATCTCTTCCGACGAAATGACCGAGATGCCCTGCGAGCGGGCGAATTCCATCCGCTCCTCCGAGAGTTCGGTTCCATAGACCTGGCAGCCAAAACCTCGGGCCATCCGGCACCATCGGCCCCAGCCCATGCCGAAGTCGAGCACGCGCGTCTCGGCCGGCGACTTGTCCAGGTGGGCGAGCACCGTGATGATTTCCCGGGCATATTTGAGATGGAACCGCAGATCGCGCCGCCGCTGGTCGCACTCTCGGGCCAGCGACGGATCGATCCACTGCTCATAGAGCTTCTTGAGCAGAAACTCGTTGCCGATTTGGGCCTGGTAGAGCAGCGTGCACGCGCGACACCGCCGCAGTTCGAATCGGGCTCCGCGGAGATATTCGAACTCGACGCCGCCCGGCGAGGCGTAGAAATTCTTTAAGTACTGCCTCATCGGATCCTCGTCCAGCGCGCATTCATACAGCGTGTCGGACTCGCAGCACCCACAACAAGGGCACGATGTCCTTTCGACAAAGTAGGGATGGTCGAGCGCCATTGGGCTGTTCTCGAGACACGGGATGCTACGACTGGGCCAATTCGTATTGTCCGCTGCCGGTGTACTTGAGTTTGCCCTGCCGGACCAGCTCGTCCCAGACGGCCTGTGGGAATTGGTCGGGCGGCGTGATGCCCACGATGCCCGAGGGCCGGCCGCTACTCATGGGGCCGACGCCGATTCGCGACTGGTCGTCCAGGCAGGTCAGTTTCAAGCGTTTCCGAAAAGCCTTCATCGCCGCCTTGAGTTCTCGCGGCTCGGGTGCGGGCCCTTGCGGTGTATCGGATGAGGACATGAGGGACTCCTTGTCTTGGTGAAAGATGCCCCCGTGCCACGGTTGGCTGCCCGGGCAGTGCCGTCGGCCGGAGGGGCTACCGCACCGAGACACGTCACGATGGGGCTCGTCCTATCCTACAACCTTTCGCCTCTGGTGTCTTCGCCTCCGGCTTCGGCCCACCGACGATTTTCCGACATGAGCATGTCCGTTCGTCGCGTTCATCGCGGAGAATCATCGGTGAGGGCCCGGATACTTCGAATTCCGGCAGCACCTTCCCCGAAAACCGGCCCATCGGGCTATCTTATCCCCAATCGTCAGTAGAAGAGAAGAATGCGTCGGGGAGTGATTTCCTGTCGTGAATGGATATAATACGTGTAATCCAGGCGTGCTCGCCCGGGTCCCGCCGGTTCGAGCCCAAACGGCCCTGCCACGCTACAAAATCCATCCTTTTACCCTTCTCAGTCGATAGGAGGCATCAAGAAATGGACCGACGCGCTTTCCTGCTAGGAACGGGTGCCTGTTTGGGGCTTCTCAAATTCGGTCGCCTTGCAGAAGCGGACCAGCCCAAGAAGAAAGGGAAGAAGGCCAAGAAACCCCCGCGGCCCGTGTTGCCGTTTGTGCCCGGCTCGTGGACCCTGGTGATTCTCCCGGATATCCAGCACTACGCGACCCGCTATCCCGGTCTGCTTCGCCTGCAAACGCAGTGGATCGCGGACAACAAGGATAAGTATAAGATTGCCTGTGTGCTGCAAAACGGTGACATGACCAACCATAACGTCAAGCGGGAATGGGATCGGGTGGACCGGGCGTTCCGGCTTCTGGACGGCGTGGTGCCCTACGCGATCGTGCCCGGCAATCACGACTACAGCAAAGGTGGCAAGGCCACGGACCGCACCACGAAAATCAACGACTACTTTCCGCCGAGCCGTTTCGAGCAGTGGCCCACCTTTGGTGGAACCAAGGACCCGGGACACATCGAAAACAACTTCCATCTGTTCGAGGCCGGCGGAAGAAAGTGGGTCGTGATGGGTCTCGAATGGGGACCGCGCGACAAGACGTTGGAGTGGGCCAATACGATCCTCCGGAAATACTCGGATCGGGAGGCCATCGTGTTCACCCATGCTTATCTCTACAGCGATTCAACCCGGCATGACTGGGCCAAGAAGGGCAGGCTTCAGCGCTCGAACCCGCATGCCTATGGAACTGCCGGAGGCGTCAACGACGGGGAAGAAATCTGGCAGAAGCTCATCCGAAAACATCCGAATGTTTTCCTGGTCATGAACGGTCATGTCTGCAATGACGGCCTGGGATTCCAGGTGAGCAAGGGCGAGCAGGGCAATCGGGTCAACGAGATGCTGGTCAACTACCAGATGCAGAAGATCGGGGGAGGAGCCTGGCTGAGACTGCTCGAACTGCTGCCCGACGGCCGGACCGTTCAGGCGCGGACCTATAGCCCGTTGTATGAAGAGTATGAAACCGGCCCACAGAATCAGTTTCGATTCAAGATAGACTGATTGCCGCCGACGCGCGAAAGAAACCACAGCGCGGCTGCGTTTTGTTGTCAAGAGGTTAGCTGGCGTTGTAGTACCGACTCCGAGGCCCCCGCGTGGATCTCTTATTGGAAGCCGTGGTCGGATTCATTGCCGGCCTGGTCGGTGGTTTGCTGGGACTGGGTGGGGCGATCGTCGTCGTGCCGGCCTTGATCCTCTACTTCAGCCACGCCGGCGTGTACACCGGCGGGACACAACACCTGGTGCAAGCGGTCGCCATGCTGTGCAACGCGTGTGTGGCGGCCCCCGCAACCCTGGTCCATCTCCGCGCCGGCGCCATGATCAAGCCGGTGCTTCGCGTGCTCATTCCGACGTCGCTGTTGGGCATCATCGCGGGCGTGGCGCTGAGCAACAGCTCTCTCTTCGCCCGGCAGAACGGGCCCTATCTGGCCATGATTCTGGCCGGGTTCTTCCTCTTCGTGGCCATCTACAACACGATCCGGACGTTCGGCCATCGCGATCTGACGGCCGAGTTCGACGGAAACCGCACGTTTCCCGGCTGGAAAACAGCGCTGTGCGGGCTGCCGATGGGGTTGGTGGCCGGGCTGCTGGGCGTCGGCGGAGGGACCGTCTGCGTCTCGGCCCAACAGATCTTCCTGCGGATCCCGCTGCGCCGGGCGATCGCCAATTCAGCCATGGCTATTCTATGCACGGCCGTCTTGGGAGCGATCTATAAAAACGCAACGCTGCCTCTGCACGGGCAGAGCATTCTTGCCTCGTTGCGACTGGCCGCCACGATCGTTCCAACGGCCATTCTCGGCGGCTACCTGGGCGGCAGGCTCACCCACGCCTTGCCGAGAAAAGCCTTGCACGCGATCTTCATCGTCTTCATGGTCCTGATCGCTCTGGTCACCTACGACAAGGCACGTCAGGCACTACAGGCCGAGCACGGCCCCACCGAGACCCAGCAGACCGAGGCCGAGCACATGCCCTTTTCTTCTCCGCCGCAATCGGTAAAATCAGTAGTCCCGGTTTGGCCGGCTGATACCGCAGCAGGTCATCCTGAGCGCAGCGAAGGATCTCGATGGTCCCAGGAGATTCTTCGCTGCGCTCAGAATGACAAAAGTCGGGTCTCAGAACGTGTTTTGAAAATGGTTGTAGCCCTTCCAAGGGTGCCACTGCTGGCTTGTCCAGCAGTGTTTTTCCCGGGAAATTCACTTCGCACTGCTGGGCAAGCCAGCAGTGGCACCCATTTCGAAACACGTTCTCAAACGACAATGCCGGGTTTCCATGGAACTGGGAATCACCGAGAATCGGTGCCAGGGCCGAGAATAAGGAGATCGTAGACATGAGCAAGAAAATCGAGTCAATGTTAGCCGCCGGACCGCTCGTGACCGACGGGGCCTGGGGCACGCAGCTCCAAGCCCGCGGACTTCCCGTCGGCGAGTGTCCCGACGCGTGGAACCTCTCGAACCCCGAGCCGGTCAACGAGATCGCGGCCGCCTACGTCGAGGCCGGCAGCGACATTATCTTGACCAATACGTTCGGTGCCAATCGCTTCACGCTCGCCCGACACAATCTGGACGATAAGGTGGTCGAGATCAACACCGCCGGCGTCGAAATTTCGCGCCGGGCGGCCGGCGACCGTGCCAAGGTGTTCGCCTCGATCGGCCCCAGTGGGATCATGCTCATGATGGGCGACGTCAGCCGCGAGGACGTGCAAGCCGCTTTCGACCAGCAGGCCCGGGCGCTGGCCGATGCCGGCGCGGATGCCATCGTCATCGAGACCATGTCCGACACGGACGAAGCCCGATTGGCCGTAACGGCGGCCCGGGCAACCGGTCTGCCGGTGGTCGCGTGCATGGTCTTCGACAGCGGCGCGGATTGCGACCGGACCCTCATGGGAACCACGCCCGAGCAGGCCGCCGAATTGCTGAGTGCCGAGGGAGCCGATTGCGTTGGTGCAAACTGTGGGCAAGGCATCGACGGCTTTGTGGCGATCTGCCGGCGGCTGCGCGCGGCCACCACGTTGCCGATCTGGATCAAGGCCAACGCCGGGCTGCCCGAGATGGTCGACGGTCAGCCGGTCTATCGCCAGACGCCCGAGGAGTTCGCCGCCCGTGTGCCCGAGTTGATCGAAGCCGGGGCCGGCTTCATCGGCGGCTGCTGCGGCACCACGCCCGAGTTCATCGCCGCGGTGAGGCGTACTCTGGCCGCCGTCTAACTGCCGAATCGGGTGGCACGTAGGGTGCCACTGCTGGCTTGTCCAGCAGTGCTGAGCACGATTGGGTGGCACGCCCTGAGGCACGAAGGACGTGGTGAGCACACAAAAGGCGCTTTTTCCCATGAACAAGGGAAGCCCGCTCACGTGCTCTCAACCACGCCCATCACTTCGTTCTGGGCGTGCCACCCTTCGCCCCTTTCTGGGGGACTGTAGAGCGAGCCTGTCTGATTCTGCGGGGAATTTCTCGAAAACCGTCCACCGTACTCTTGACAATCCGGCCGCGAGTGTCTACTGTACTAGGTAGATAGTACAGGGAGCGCGACATGTTCTTCAATATCGACCCTGCCGGCGGCTTGGCGATTTACGAGCAGGTGGTCCGCCAAATGAAGTTCGCCGTGGCCGCCAGCGTGCTCAAACCGACCGAACTGGTTCCTTCGGTCCGCGAGGTGGCCCGGGAGTTGGCCATCAATCCCAACACGGTCGCCCGGGCGTATCGTCAACTCCAGAGCGACCACGTCCTGGAGTCGGTTCGCGGCACGGGCCTGCAGGTGGCCGCCGGCGCGACGGCCCGGTGCCGGCGCGAGCGACGGGCCCTAATCCACGAGCGTCTGCGTCAAGTCCTTCGCGAGGCACGCCAGAGCCGGCTCGACGGCAAGGAATTGCGCGCGTTGGTGGAAGACGAGCTAAAGGTACTCGAACAAGAGGAGGCCGTGAAATGACCCCGATTATCGAGTTGAAGAAGCTATCCAAACGTTTCGGCACCCAAGTGGCTTTGGACGGGGTTTCGCTCGAAGTAACTCCCGGCACCGTCTTTGCCCTGCTCGGCGAAAACGGCGCCGGCAAAACGACCGCCATTCGGATCATGCTGGGACTCTTGGAGGCCGACTCGGGCAAGGCGTCCGTCGTAGGGCTCGATAGCGCCACGCACGGCATCGACATCCGCCGCCAGGTCGGCTACGTGCCCGAGCGCGTGACGCTCTACGACTGGATGACGGTCGACGAGATCGGCTGGTTTACGGCCGGCTTTCACGGCGATGATTTCCTGACCCGATACCGGCAAGTGGCCGACGGGTTCGATCTGCCGAGCCGGGGCAAGATCAAAACGCTTTCCAGGGGTGCTCGGGCGAAGGTCGTCCTCTCGCTCGCGTTGGCCAACGATCCGGAGTTGCTCGTGCTGGACGAGCCGACCTCGGGGCTCGATGCGATGGTCCGCCGCGAGTTTCTCGAAAGCATGGTCGATCGGGCGGCCACCGGCAAGACGGTCTTTCTGTCGAGCCATCAGATCAACGAGGTCGAACGCGTGGCCGACGTCGTGGCCATGATTCACGAGGGCCGGCTGCTTCTGGTCGAATCGCTCGATCGGCTCAAGGAGCAGACCCGGCAACTCGTTCTAACACTCTCTGAGGGAGTGGGCTCGCCGCCGGAAGTGCCCGGCCGGGTGCTCTCACGGCGGCGGCACGCGCGGCAGTGGCAACTCGTCGTCGCCGACATGCCCGAGGCGTCGCTTGCCGAGCTCAGCGGGCATCCGTCGGTCGAATCGTTGGAGGTCCGCACGCCGAACCTCGAAGAGATTTTCGTCGCCCACATGCACTCCGGCCCGGAGCAGGCGGCCGAGGAGGTGCCGGCATGAGTGGTCACGGCGTCTTCTGGAGCATCGTCTGGAAGGACTATCGGGAGCTTCGCGCGTTCTGGCTGGCGACGGTGTTGTTGACCGTGGGGCTGCCGAAACTGGTGGATTTTTTCGCGCCCGACTTGATGATACAGAACCCTGAGGGTTTCGCCGCGATCTGGCTGGGTTGGGCGATATTGATTCCCGCACTGTACGCTCTGGGTTGCACGGCGGTGCTCTTCGCCGGCGAGCACGAGCGGGGCACGCATCGGTTGCTTCAGACGCTGCCGATCGGCCCGGTCCGCCTGTTGATGATTCACACGGTTTCCGTGTTGGGAAGCACACTATTGATGCTCGGTGTGACGTGCGGCGATTTCGCCATGTCGAGACATGCAACGGCCAGTGTGCCGGGTCTCGTCCCTGAAAGCTGGACAACCTTTGGAATCGTGTCGCTGGAACTCTATGTTTGGGGCGTGCTGTTTTCGCTGATTTGCCGTCGCGTGATCGTGGCCGTCATCCTCGGCGGCGTCGTGAGTGCATGCACGGTTGCCATACTCCCGTTCACACTCTCGGCGATAGTCGGCCCCAAACCATCATGGGGCGAAGCCTTCGGGCTCTTGGCGATGCGCGCACCGATCGTGGTCCTGGTCGCGGCGGTCGACATTTGGCTTGTCCGCCGGTGGTTTCGTGATGACTCGCCTTGGCGCCACGACAAACAGTCTTTCCTTCGTATAGGTTGGCCCTCAAGCAGATCGGTCGACTCGGATCGTCCTTCTTCCAAAACCACCAAACCGACGTCCGAGTTCGGCCGGCTGCTTTGGCAGCAGTGGTGGCAATCCCGTCGACTGCTGGCCGGTTTCGGTGTTGCCGTGTTACTGGTCACGCTGATCTGCCTCGTTTGGCCACGGTCGTCCTCCGGCCATGAGCCGAACCCACTGATGCTTCTGCTGTTGGTGGCCATGCCGCTGCTCGGGTCGTGTGTGTTTCGCGAGGACTGGCAGGAAGATCATTTTCGTTATCTGGCCGAGCACGGCGCGCGGCCGGGCCGGGTCTGGTGGAGCCGCCAGTTGATCTGGTTCGCGGCGGCCGGGGTGGTCATACTGACTTGCCTACTCTTGCTCGCGTGGTTCACGCTGATCTTTCCGGCCAGGCAAGATGGGGGCCCGACACCTGGCATGAGCAGTCTTGCTGAAGCGGCTCTTCTCTTGGGCGCCTTCATGGTAACCGCCTATGCGTGTGGGCAGTTCGCCTCGATCTATTTTCGCAGCAGCATCCTGGCTGTCACGATGACGTTCGTGTTGCTGGTCGTCCTGGCCATCTGGGTTGCCGTCGTGGGGTCCCTGGACTGGCTTCTGTGCTTGTCGGTCATTCCGATCGCACTGGTGTTGCTGGTGGCCACGCGGTTGCGCACTCGCGACTGGATGCTCGAGCGAGCCGGCTGGCGTGCCTGGGCGCGCGCGGTGCTCGTGGTCGTGCTGCCCATCGCCGTCATGGTCGGGGCCATTCCGTTCTACCGGGTCTATTCGGTGCCCGCCGTCGAGCCGGGCTTCTCGGTCAAAGCGTTCACACGGCCAGCAACGCCCGACGAGCTGGCCACTGAGCAGATGTACAGAAAGGCCTGGGCCACGCATCGATGGCCGAAAGGCGACGCGATCAATATGTCCACGTTGACCGGCGAAGACAAGCATAGACAGGCTGGCGACACCGTAGTGCTTAAAAGCGAACCACTCCTGCCCGAGCAAATCGCTTGGATCAAGGCCAATGCGAAGGCCATCGACCTGGCTGTTCGAGCAAGCCGCCGGCCGTGGGGCCCGGCTTTCGATCCTCGCAATCGTTCTCCCGAGTACTACCGCTTTCGTGACGGCGTGCGGACACTCGGTCAGTTGGTTGCCAGCAGCGCGGAACAGCTCGCACAAGAGGGAAAGCTCGATGAGGCCCTGGATCGCTATCTTGCGGCGCTCAGCGTGTCGGTTCATCTGCGATCACGCTCGGCGAGGCTTTGGATGGCTGACCAATTGGAAAAGCGAGTCCAGATGGATTTGCTCACTTGGGCCGCCCACGCGGATCAGACGCCCGAGCGACTCAAGCGGGCACTCGACGAGGTAACCAAGCTGCTGGCCGAGCCGCCCTCGATCGACAACCGGATCAAGGCGGATTGGGTCGACGGTCGATTGAGATTGGCGGATGCCGACACCTGGTCGTTGTTCGGCAACCCTTGGGAGCAAACGATTCAACGGGCCGCCCTGAAGTGGCTTCCGTGGGAAAAGGCCCGGGCAAAGCGCATTCTCAATTACTGCACGCGAGAGAACCTGGCCGCGGTGCACCGGGCCGAAAAGATCGTCAAGAACGGCCAACGGTTCGAACGACGGTCAAGAGCCCCGTCGCGAAACTACTTCCAGAATCTTTGGCGGCGGTCTCTCAATCACGAGAGCACGTGCCTGGGGTTTGGTTTTCTCGGGAACGATATTTGGTGGGTAGAAGAATACGTCGCGACCGAGATGCGCCGCCGCGCGCTGCGGCTTCAATTGGCTCTGGCCGTCTGGCGGCGCGAGCACGGCCAGGTGCCCAAATCGCTTGACGAGTTGGTCGGCACGTATCTCGATGCCGTGCCGATCGATCCTTTCACGGGCCTGCGGTTTATCTACTCCTTCAGTGGGCACCCGGGCGGCGCGGTCTGGCAGCAGCACGAGGACCAGGCAAAAATTGTCGTGGAAAAAGGCGTCGGCCCGTTCCTCTGGAGCCCCGGGTGGCGAGTCTTCGGCGCCGACGGAGACATCGACGAGTTCCAGCTCGCAAGGCCAGGGTATGACAGAGGTAGCCAACAGAAATTCCTCTCCCCGTGGGACATGCTCCGCGCGGGCTGGATCTTTCCGGTGCCTCAGCCGCCGGAGGCGGAGGAGCCGAAGCCGTAGGGTGGGCACCGCCCACCAAATTTTTCGGGTGGCACGCCCTGAGGCACAAAGGGCGTGGTGATTACCAAGAGACACGCGAGCAAGACAAGAACGAGCAACACGCCTAGCCACCACACCACGCCCATCACTTCGTTCTGGGCGTGCCACCCGACCGAATTGCTCCGGACCATTGTCGACTATTTCCGGTGGGCAGTGCCCACCCTACCGCGAGTAGACGCCGACCAAGCGCCCCGTGCCCAAGACGTGGTCTTCCATTTCGGCGAGCAACTGTCTCTTGGTGATTCCCGGTCCGACGACCAACTTGCCGCTTAGTGCGTAGAGCGTGAACCGGTAGTGATGATCCCCGTGGCCCGGCGGCGGCATGGGGCCCCGATAGCCGATCGACGGTTTGGACGGGCCGGACCATGAGTTCTGGCCTTGGAGCATTCCGCCGTCTCTCAACCGGGCTTGCCTCGCAACGGCCTCGGGCAATCCGGTCGCGTCGGCCGGGATCTTATAGATGACCCAGTGGACCCAGGGCTCTTCGGTCTGTGCGTCGGGATCGTCACAAATCAGCGCCAACTCCCTGGTCTCCTCGGGCAGATCCGACCAGGCAAGCGGCGGTGAAACATCCTCTCCGTCGTAGGTGTACTTGGTGGGAATCCGCTCCTCTTCAGAAAAGGCCGTGCTCATAACCTGAATCGCCATCGGTCTTTCTCCTTCGTCTGTTTGACAGCCGATCAGGCCAGCCATCAAAACCATCGTGATCAACGTACTAGGGGGCATTTCAAAACGGTCATCCTGAGCGAAGCGAAGGATCTCCCCCCCGCGAAAGCCGAGATTCTTCGCTGCGCTCAGAATGACAACAATCAGAGCACCGGTTTTGAAATGTCCTCTAGACACGACCAACAGAATCTGGCGTTTCATGATTCTACTCCCTAAGCTTTGGGCTGGGAACTATCCTTTGACCACGCCGAGTGGAACGAGCCTTGCGACTTTCTTGGCCAACCCCGCGCGGTGAACCACGTCGACCACGCGGCTGACGTCTTTATAAGCGGCCGGTTGCTCCTCGGCCAGCCCCTTCCGGTTCCGGCACCGGACGATAATACCCTGCTCGGCCAACTCGCGGTCGATCCGCCGCCCTTGGGCGTGCTGGACGGCCGCCTTGCGACTCATCACGCGGCCGGCGCCGTGGCAGCAGCTTCCAAAGGCCTTCTCCATACTGCCCTGTTGACCCACCAGCACCCAACTCGCCCGGCCCATGTCGCCGGGAATGATCACCGGCTGACCCACCCCGCGATACTGGCTCGGCACGTCGGGGTGGTCCGGCGGAAATGCCCGGGTCGCTCCCTTGCGATGGACGCACACGGTCTTCTGCCGGCCGTCGATCGTGTGCCGCTCCATCTTCGCGATGTTGTGCGCAACGTCGTAAACCAGGCCCAGTTGCAGTGACTCCCAGCTCCGGCCGAACACCTCGGCCAACACCTCTCGGACCTGCCACATGAGCAGTTGCCGGTTCGCCCAGGCGTAGTTGGCCGCGGCCCGCATCGCCCCGAGATAGGCTTGCCCTTCGGGGCTGTCGACCGGCGCGCAGGCCAACTGCCGGTCGGGCAGATCGATGCCATAGCGTGCCGCCGCGCCGCGCAGTCCCCGAAGGGAGTCGTCGCAGACCTGATAGCCCAACCCGCGGGAGCCGGAATGGATCATCAGGCAGATCATGTCCTTCTCGATCCCGAGCACCTTGGCCACCGCGTCGTCGAGCACTTCGTCGACAACCTGGATTTCAAGAAAATGGTTGCCCGAGCCGAGCGTGCCGCACTGATCGTCACCCCGGGCCAGTGCCCGGGGGCTGAGCAGCTCGGGCTCGGCGTCGGCCAGACATCCGGACTCCTCGGTGTGCTCGATGTCCTCGTCGGTGGCCAGACCCTTGCTCTTCAGAAAGGCCACTCCTTCGCCCATCAACCGCTTGAGTTCCTTGTCGGTGAACAGATAGGGACCACCGCGGCCGACCCCGGCGGGAATGCGACGAAACAACGCGCCGGTCACTTCTTCGATTCGCCCTTGCACGTCGGCCCGGGTGAGGTTGGACCGCACCAGCCGCACTCCGCAGTTGATGTCGTAGCCCACCCCGCCGGGCGAAACCACGCCGCCTTCGGCCGGATCGGTCGCCGCCACGCCGCCGATCGGAAAGCCATAGCCCCAGTGGATGTCGGGCATGGCCAGAGAGGCCATTTGGATGCCGGGCAACGCGGCCACGTTGGCCACCTGTTCGGGGGCCTGGTCACTGCGAGCCTGATCGAGAAGCTCGCGGTCGGCAAAAATCCGCCCCTCGACGCGCATCCCCGACTTGTAACCGATGGGAATCCGCCAGCAGCACTCCCCGATCGGCTCCAGCGGTCCGGCGTAGCCTTGCACGCCCACCATGCTTCTCCTACTTAGCTGAGTTTCCATGCGAAGGTGTCTGAAAACTGGGGTGGCATGCTCTCGCTTGCGTGAGCATGTCTCTTGCGTCTGGGAACATGGCCACGCAAGCGAGGCCATGCCACCCGGACAGTCCCTCAGAATCATACGCCCCTTGGGCAAGCCGTGCCATGGGAGAGACAGCGCCGTTTAGCGGGTGGGCTTGCCCACCGTTGCCGTAGCAGTGAGTTCGTGCAGAATCAACGGTGGGCAAGCCCACCCGCTAAACGGTCCACTCGACAGATAATAATGGTATAATGGCTCTTCTGTTGGAAAGAACCGACGTCCCTAGCTCGATTGCCTGCCCTCCATGACGTTTGCTCATCGACTATTCTTGTTTCTTCTACTGCTGTGTATCTGGTCGACGTCTGACGACGCGGGATCCTCCACCGCGCTGGCTTGTATTGCCATCATTGCGGGCCGCAAGACGACGGCCGACGGATCGGTGTTGGTCGGACACAACGAGCAAGACCAAGGGCAGTGCCTGATCAGCTTCGATCGGGTACCCCGCCAGCCCATGGCCCAGGCGGTGCCCGAGCGGCTGCGCTATCGAGCGCGCCCGGTCCCGGCCGGGCAGACCGCGTCGTTCCTCTGGAGCGAGTGTATTCCCAAGAACGCGGCAGGCAGCTACCTGAACGAATACGGCGTGTCGATCGTCAGCAATAAGTGTCGCACGCGCCAGCACGCGGTCGAGGTGTTGGCCGAACGTGGCGAGATCCGCCAGGGCGGCATCGGCTATCGGCTTCGACGCCTCGTGGCCCAACAGGCGACCACGGCCCGCGAGGGAGTCATGATCGCCGGCGATCTGGTCGAGCGATTCGGCTACGCGCTGGACGGCCGAACCTATACGATCGCCGATCCGAAGGAAGCCTGGCTCCTGGCGATGGTGCGGGGGCGCCACTGGGTCGCCCGGCGCGTGCCCGACAACGCGGTCGTCGTCCTGCCCAACGTCCACGTCATTCGCCGGGTCAATCTGGCCGACACGGCCAACTTCCTCGGCTCGCCGGACCTGGTCGACTACGCGGTGCGGCGAGGCTGGTACGATCCGACCACCGATGGGCCGTTCGATTTCCGCAAGGTCTACCGCGAGGTCAAGCCGCCCGAGGATAGCGCGCCTAATCAGGCACAGAATACCAAGAGCACCGAGCCGAACCGACAGAAGCCGTCGGCAAACGGGAAGGGGCGCGCCGACCAACCCGACCCGCGACGCTGGTGGGCCCATCAATTGATCACCGGCCGGGAGATTCGCTGGCCGCCGGACGGGCCATTGCCGTTTCGGATCCGCCCCAAGCGGCCGATGACCGTGGCCTCAGTGGCAGAAGTACTCCGCAGCCGCGACGGGCAGAAGCCGCTCAGCGCCGACCACACGCGTGAAGCAGCCGTCTTCCAGCTTCGCGCCGACTTGCCCCGGCCGATCGGGTGCGTCTATTGGCGAGTCACGTGCGAGCCTTCCACCGGCGTGTTGACGCCCTGGTACTCGGGCATCACCAAGGTTCCCGACAACTACCACGAACCGGCGAGCCTCGCACGGCGTCTTACTCTTGACTATCACTTCAACCCGCCGCCGCAGACGTTTCGGCCGAACCTCGATCTGGCCTGGTGGAAATTCAAGGCCATTCAGGACCTGGTCCACAAGGACTATGAAAACCGTATCGGCAAGGTCCGCCCCGTCTGGGCCGAGCTGGAACGTCGGCTCATGGCCCAGCAGCAGCGCGTCGAGCAAGAGGCCCTGCGGCTCTGGCGAGAAGACCAGGATGCCGCCCGTGATTACCTCACACGATATTGTGCCAAGGCGGCCGCCGAAGCCTGCCGAGGGGCCGACCGCCTTCGTGTCATGCTCGAGCGGACGGACGCCGGCGCCGACGTTCGGCCGCGATCGACTCGCCGACGGCAGCAGGCATATGGATAGGTCGCAGGCCGGGTCTAATGGGGGTAGACGCAGCAAATAAGGTATTATAGGAAAGTATCTGGGTGCCATGGCCACGTCCCCTTCCCTTTCAGGCTGTAACGTTTGCGCCCGTAGCTCAACGGATAGAGCAGCGGACTTCTAATGGAAGACTACACCAGCCAAGAAACCTTCACAATCAGCCATAAGACGCCATTTTTGAACGACTTGCGGCGATTCTGCCAACTGGACACAAGCCCCCTAGACCCCCAAGAAACGCCCTGGTCGGGCGTCGACGACGCCTGGTATAGTCTCGGGGCGACTGGACGCCAATTGGACTTTTCTTGCGGGGCGCGGCGGCCATGGAGCGCCGCATCCGCCACCTTATCATCGTCGTTGTACAGCACAGGTTGCCGCCGCCATAATCGCCCCCCATGCTTGGCGTTGCCCGAATCGGAGTCTGTCGCAGGACGGGGGAAGCCCCCTGATTGCGGCGAAAACCCCGTTGTCAGCTGCTGGAGAGCCTTGCCGGCAGCTATTTGGCCAACGCAAATTGTCCAGAGTTTTCGGAAATTCTTGGGACTCCAAAAGACGCTTGGACGACCACTCGGTGGCCCAAGATGAGTCGATCGTTCTGCGGAAATTCAGCCATGTGTTCTTCCCCTTGTGGAGGCCTACTGACGAAACCAAACCGTTACTGGTTGCGGGCCATCTCTTCGCGGTGGTCGACAACCTTCCGGATGGCCGCCGCGACGTCGTCCATGTCCTGTCGATCGCCCAGCAGCACACGATGGGCAATCCACACGCTCTGTTCGGTCGAGAGAGCTTCACAACAGGGACATTTCACCAGAGCCGGGCCCGAGTCGCGGGCCGCCGCTCGACTGCCCACGTAGGGGCCGATCACCCCGTTGACGAACAACGGCTGGCGATAGAGCGGAATCGGATAACCGGCCACCGCCGGGATGCCCTCGGCCCCCAGTGCTTCGAGAAACACCTCGCGGCCGACTCCGAGCACCACCGGATCCACGCGGAAGAAGAACAGGTGATAGCCGTGGCGCGTGCAGTCCGGCGTGCGCGCTTGGCAAGTAACGCCGGGAACGTCGGCCAGCCGAGCCGCCAAGTAGCGTCCATTGCTCTCCCGGGTCTCGGCCTGCCCCGCGAACCGGTCCCATTGGGCATTGAGCACCGCTCCCTGAAACTCGCCCAGGCGGTAGTTGCCGCCGATCGTATGATGCTCATACCAGCGGCCGCCGGGCTCGCGCCCGCAGTTGTGGATCGACCAGCAGCGGTCGGCCAGGTCATCGTCGTTCGCGAGAATGATTCCGCCTTCGCCTGCCGTGACGTTTTTGCTCGACTGGAACGAGAAACAGCCCAGATGGCTGATCGCGCCGACATTGCTCATCCTCCAACAATCTTCGACCGGTGCCTCGACCCCAAAGGTTGCATGTTGCGAGGGATTGAATCGTCATGAGTAGCGGCTGATGATTACACCTCGTGCCGATCGGCGGCAAAGGCTGTTGCATGGGGCGAGGGTACTTTTCTCGACTCGCTCCAGAAGGTGGCCAGCTTGACGAATTCGTCGAACATGACCCGCGGCATCTCTGGGGCCACGCTCAGCGCCGGCCAATCGCCGTAGTCGAACGCAATCATCCCGCCGCGGGGCGTGCTCCAGTGGTTCACCAGCAACCGCGCCTCCTCGCGAATCGCCGCTTCGTCGCCCCGGGGCATGGTCGACTGAATGTCGACCGTGGCCAGGAAGCACACTTTGCCGCGGAATTGCTCGCCGAATTCCACCAGGCCGTAGTTTCTCGACTGCTGCATGTTCAAAACGTCGACCCCCAGGTCAATGAACGTCGGAACGAAGTCGTTGACTCGACCACAACTGTGCAAGATCACGTGCCAGCCATGGGTGTGGATCGCGTTGAAGATCCGGCGGTAGCGAGGCACGAAAAACTCGTCGAGGATTTTCTTGCTCGTGAACGTTCGCTCCTGGGTCCCCCAGTCGTCCGTCACGAACAGGCCGTCGACCCGATCGCCAAAGCGCCGGTGCAGCTCCTCGCACTGGGCGATCTTGAAATCGACGATCATGTCGAGCACCCGATGTACCCGCTCCGGCTCAAGGTAAAAATCCTGCATCGTGTTGGCAAAACCGCGGAGCTTGTGCAGACGCGAAAACAGCAGGCTGTGCGCGGTGATCGCCACGTAGCGGTCACCGGCCGCGTCGATCATCGGGCCCAGCCGTTCGTAGTAGAACGGATTGCGCGGATCGGGAGGCCGGTAGCGATCCAGGGCCGACCAGTCGGCCAATGGGAATTCCGTCACCTGGCCGATCGTTTTTTGTTCCGTGGTGCTCCAGCCGCAGCCCCAGTCGTCTGCGGCGTTCCCATTGTCGAAGAACCAACCGGCCTGCTGGCGGTCCATCTCCCAAATGTTGCACACGTCGTCGGGAAAGCCCGGCATCTTGTGGTTCCAGTGCTGCCAAAACGGCAGACGTGGCGGCCGGTCAAACTCGATCGCGCGTCGGACGATTTCCCGTGATTCGATCATCCGTTGGGAACCTTCGTTCTCAAAAACCTCTTGTAAACGCATGGCACCCACTTTTCCTTTATTGTGAACCTCAGTAGTTCCAAGTTTGGCTGGCTGACACCTCAGCAGGTCATCCTGAGCGTAGCGAAGGATCTCGATTGTCCAAGGAGATTCTTCGCTACGCTCAGAATGACAATGCCAGGTCTCGATGGAATTTGGAACTACTGAACCTATTTATTCGGCCCGCTTCTTGCCGTCGCGGTAAAGGACACCGGGCCGGAGCTTCTCGGCATAGGACATCATGGCGAACAGGGCCACCTGGTCGCGTCCCGACGACGCCGGAGACTTCTCGATCAGTCGCGCGATGTAGCCGAGTTCCTCGTCGGCCGCCCGGACAATTTTCTCATTGCCGCCGACGTGGGCAGCGTAGACGTACATCTGGCAGGGCAGCCCGCCGAACTTGCTCCCCCAATGCTTCAAGTAGTCGACGTCGGCGCGGCCACGTTGGTTATGTGTTATCCAGTCGAGAGCCTTGCCCCATTGCGCCATGGCCCCCTTGAAGCGTTCACTTCCCGGCTCCAGATAGGGAAAGGCCGCCGAGTAGGCCTCGAGGCAGTACATCATGACGGTCGGCTTGATTTGCTTCGGTGGGTAGTGCACGGCCACGGTCAAGAAGTCGATCTGGTTGAGCCAGTCGATCGTGCCCAGGCCGATTTTCAGATACGACTCTTCGCCCGTCTCGTCATAAAGCAGAAAGGCCAGCGATCCGAAGATGCCGGTCGAGCACCACCACTCTTTGTCCGACTTGGGCCAGTAGCCGTCGGTGACTCCGCCGGAGGGTCTCACGTAATTGTCGATCACCAACTTGGCAAACGACTTCACGGAATTCAGATAGCGTGCCTTTTCCACTGGATCTTTGCAGCGGACCGCGGTAGCTAGTACGCCCATGGCGATCGTGGAACAGTCGGCCGCGTACCAGTAGCCCTTATCCTGGCCCGGCGCGCGCCCGTACTGCATGTAGTAGGCGTGCTTGGGAATCATCTTATTCTGGTATTCGATCATCCGATCGGACCACCGCTTGCACGCCTCCAGGTATTTCCGGTTGCCGGTCATATCATACGCCACGCACAGCGCGCGGACGACATACGAATCCCAGTAGAAGGCACGGCGGCCTTCCCTCTTCTCGGCTCGGGCCTGGCGTTCGATGATCTTGCATTGGTCGTCGCAAAGCCGCAGGAACTCCGCCTTGAGGTCGGGCCGTCCGCCCGTCGTAGCCTCGGCCTTCAGTGGCAGCCAGGCAGGCAATACGAGAACCATGAATGTAATCGAGAGGATTACGGTGCGGAGCGAGTGGAGCATGATCGAAATCTCCTTCTGACGTGATTGGTTCGGTTCGGTCCCGCGCCGAGCGGTGGTCAAAGACGCGGTCGCCAACCGGAAAGCAAGGCCATTGCCCCGAGCAACAGGACGATTGCCGAGGGTTCGGGCAGTGCCGTGCCGTTTTCCTCGCCGGTGCCGTAGCCCCGATGGGCGGCCAGAATGGCCGCGTCCTTCGGACCGACGAAGTAGTCATCGTCGAAATTGCCTTGTTCCCAGGTTGCCGGCTCCCCTGGAGTACCGGTTCCCCAATACTCCGCCAATCGCTGGGCATCGGCCGCGTCGACGTTGCCGTCTTTGGTGGCGTCGCCGGGAATCAGCACGTAGAGGGCATTGATCGAGTGTGTGCCGCTTCCCACCAGGAACAAGGCGTAGTCTACACCAGCAATCGTCTCGACGCTATAGTCGGTGCTCGATCCGCCCACCGAGAGGCCCTCGAGCGCGTCGCCCGCGAAGCTGTACGGCACCATGACCGTCAACTGGCCTTCTCCGGAGGAGGGGACATCGACGACGAACGAGAGGGCCCGGCCGTTCCACTGGACGTCTTGGAACTCGGTGGAATCGCGCATGCGCGTGAACGAGTTCATTTGGGCGCCACTCCAAATCGGAATATCATTGGCCACGGCGTGATCGAGCACCTGTATGGCCGCGGTGCTGAAGGTTGCCCAATGGACCGGGTGGAAGTTTGCCACGATCCAGGCATACTTGCCTTGGTTGAGGCTCGCATCGAGCATGGTCGTGTAGGCCGAAAGATGGCTTGGGTAGTCCCCCCCCGAGTAGATACTCCCCCAACCTTCGTCGGGAATCTGCGTATCGCCCTGGAAAACGTCGAGGATCGTCCCGGTGCTCATGGCGAATCGCATCGGCAGGCCGCTGGAAATCGTGTACCCGCTCGTACCATACTGGGGCCATACGTGCTTGAAGTAGGAGTCGAAATTCATTTTGATGCCGTACAGCCGGTCGATCATAATCTGGCCCGTGAATTCCGGGTTGCCGTAAGAGTCTTCGCCGACCCACATGAGATAGTGATTCCGGGTCGCCGGTGCCGGTGGCGCGGTCGGATACCGGGTGTGGAAGTCGGCCCATTGGGTGCTGAAGGCGCTATACATGCCGGCCCAAGTCGGGCAGGGCCTATGGGCCGTGTCGTCGACGTGCACGCCGATCTCGTTTCCGGCGGCGGTCCAGGCGAGCACCTGGACATTGGTGGGTTTGGTGGAGGAGGGCCCTTTCAGGTAGATACTGGCTTTTCCGCCGCGCGAGTTGACGGCCGTAAGCTCCTGTTGGATTTGGCTCGGCGTGCCGTTGTCCTGGTCGCCCGTGAAAACCAGCATGGACTTCTTCGCGTCGGGGAAATACCACAGCCGCGGCATCGGCGTCTTCGAGGCATTCATCGCCTCGATCGAGTGGGTCAACAATCGCATCTGCTCATCCACCTGAAGAATGTCGGACTTCGTGTTGTCGTTCCAGTGCGTCGAGCCCGGCGTCGTGTCGTAGAACTGGTCGGGAGGCCGCTGGGTGCCGTCTCCGTCGCGGTCCGCGTTGGCCCAGGCGGGGTTACCCTGGCGCGTGTAGACGACGCTCTTGGCCAGGTCGTACGAAAAAGCCGCGGCCTGCCCGCTGCCGTAAGACGATTGGATCACGCTGGCATAGCCCGTATCCGTGGAGCTGGAACTGTAGAGCGACGCCAACTTGGTCGCGCCGCCGGCCACTCCGTAGCAAGTAGCCGTCCCGTGCATCTTCATCGACTCGGCTGTCTGCAAACCGACGCCGACCGGCGTGGCCGCGCTGATCTTGATATAGCCCTCGCTCAACGTTGTGGGACGACTGGCTATGCCGAAGACGTCGTCGAGCTGGCTGTCGGGGCGCATGCCGATCAGGTTACCCCCGCCCGAGACGTACTGGCGAAACATGGTCGCCTGTGGCGCCGTGAGCGACGTTTCTGCGAGAACGATCGTGTCATACGCCTGGAGCTGGGCAAGCGTCAGTCCGCCGAGGGACTCGCTCTGCGCCCCGGCAAATCCTTCGGCCTTGAGAATCTCCGGCAAGTACACGCCGAAGGGGTTCGACGCACCGCTGTTGATTACCACGCCGATTCCGGGGTTTGCCTGAGCAGCCGCGACGCAAGCCAATAGGACAGCGGTGCAGACGCAAATCGAAGTGAATGAATGAGTCGTGGACATAAGAACGTCTCCGAAAGCATCAAGAAGCAGGGACAGGTATCAGTCAAATTTCAATCCGCGACCACTCATTGGAACGTCACGCCCTGCTTGAGCAATTCAGCCAGGACCAGCCCGATGAAGCCCGTCGTGCGAACCAACCGTTTGTATCCGTAGGGACCTTGGTTCGCCGGATCGAGCAGAAACCGGCAATACTTGCGAATCGACCGGGCGACTCGGGGATCAGCGTCAATCGTGCGATAGTACCAGGCCAACAGGGTGACGCATCCCGGGCTGCGCTGCTGGTCCTGGGAGCCCATTTCGCCCCAGCTCCCGTTCTCGTTTTGAGTTCGCACCAGCCATTCGACGGACGGTTTCACCTGCTTGGCAATGTGGCGGCGCAATTGGGAATCGTCCTGATGAAGGTAAGCGGCAACCAGGCCCTCGCTGCAATACGTCATCGTGTCCAGCGGCCAGTGGTACCGCTTGGGATCGATGCCGTCGATGATGTACGGTATCTCGCCGCTGGGGAGCCGCTGGGCGAGAATCCAGCGGACGGCCCCCTCGACAATCGGCGTCAACTCCGGATCGTTGTTGATCGATTGGAGCAGGCAGAAGAACTCGCTTCGACAGATTGCCGTCGAAATGATGTACGGGGCGGTGCTCAAATGGCCTCGGTAATAGCCACAGCCCAACGCGCCTCGGTCCTTGCCCTTGTCGATGAGCCAGGTCGTTGTCGTTGCCCGACCTCGACCTTGCGGATCTTTGCTGCAGCCAAACCGCACGAAGCGGGCAAAACGCTCCATCGCAGCGAGATAACGCTCTTGACGCTCGGGCTGGGCGAGTTTGTATCCCAGCGCCATGGCGGTCAACGCGGTGCCTGTGTCGGCCAGATAGAGCTCGCCGGCACGACCAAAATCAGTCCAGCAACCCGCCTCCTGGCCCGTCGAGGTCGTTATCCGCTGCTGCTGATCGGCCAGGTGGTCCAGCCAACGCAGCGCCTCGGCCAGATAGTCCGGCCGGTTGAGGACCTTGTGGCCGGACAGCAGAACGCGGGTAAGATTGCCGTTGACCCAGATGGAGTTCTTCGGTTCCCTGCGGCCGGCCTTAAGCGTGCCGGAGCCCAGGTCGAGTGTCATCACCCAGTCGCATGTCGCCTCAAGAAGGGCCTGCACGCGCTCGCGCAGCTCCTCGTCAAGGAGATTGTCGGCCGCCGATCCCGGCGACACGGCAAGTGCGGGGACCGTCTCGGCCGCTGGCTGACCGTCTGTCGCCGCGCGGGCCAATCGCTGGAGGACCGAAAGTGGCAGGCCGGTAGCCAGCGATCCACTGGCGATCAAAAACGTTCGCCGGGTGGGAGCAAAGCGAGAGGGTCCACTGTTGCGCAACATGGCGATCATCTTCCTTCTTTGGTCACTGGATCAGTCTCGGGGCCTTTCCGCACGTACGCATCGCCCAGGACCCACTTCGGCGCCGGCGTCGGATGGCGTGGAACCGAATGGCCGTTCCCGTCACGTTCCGCCGCCGTGGTTGGCTTGCCTTCGCAGATCGGAAACAGCCGAAGGGGGTTCTCCTCGACGATCATCTCAAAGCATCCGTCGTCGACCGCGGCCTGCTTGAGGAGTTCCAGCCGATAGACGGCGCCGGGAGCCGGCACAAAGCCGAAATCCGATCCCCACATCAGACGGCTGCGATCACAACAGCGAATAATCTCACGTATCGCATGAAGGTGTGGTCCGCACAGGCAGCCCCAAAGATTATTGGCCGAATTCAACGCATCGATGGCTTCGCGCCAATACTCCAACAGACCGCAGTGCCCAAGCACGAAGCGTGTCGTCGGATGACGCCGGGCCAGCATCGCAATCTGGGAAGGCAAAGCAAAGCAGGGAGTTCCGTCATGAAACAGCATGGGCACGCCGAAATGACCGGCCATTTCACAAACCACGTCTACCGCAGACGAATTGACGCTGGTGGCCTGCAGCCATGGGTGAATTTTGACACCCTCGCCATCAAGCTGCTCGACGCATCGAGTGAACTCGGCCTCGGCCAATCGAGGGTCGTGGGGGTCTACCGTGAAAAACGGAACTAGATTTCCTGGACGCAAGGCACAGAACGTGGCGATCGCGTCATTCTCCTTTGGGATCATCCCGGGATTCCAGAGTCCGGCATAGGGCAGCACGACGCAATGGGTAATCCCCGAGGAGTCCAGGTCGGCCAGCCACCGATCGTCGTTTTCCCTGTCGAGCGGGCCGGCGGCCGAGAATCGATGCGTGTGACAATCAAAGATCATGCTCTCTCCATTCCTATCAGCCGGGCCAAGTTGTCTCCGTAGACGTCCGGGTACTCGAAAATCGGCAGGCTCGCGTCGCAATGCCTCAACTCGAGCGCCGGGTCGTTGCGCGGGGCAAAGCTGCCGAACAGGAAACGCGTCCGGTCGCCTCCGGCGATGTAGTCCGGAATCACCCAGGGACGTACCAGGCTCAGTTCAAACCAGAGGTTCTCCGGGGCCGACCGAAGGATGGCCAGCATGTCGTACGCGTAATCCGTGCTGCCGCAATGTCCCATGACGAATTTCGTGGCCGGGTACTTCGCCGCCGCCAGAACCAGTTGCGAGGGGGCTCCCAGGGCATGCGACCCGGTGTGTACGTAAACCGGCAGATCCAGGTCGCCCGCCGTTCGTATCAGTTTGCTTGCCGTCGGATGGCCGATATAGAATCCTTGCAGGTTTGGGCACAGGACCAGCAGCCGGGCACCCGCCTCTCGAGCCCTCGTCAGTTCGCGGCAGGCTGCCTCGCCATACCAAGGATTGATCGTGCAGGCCGGGATGAAGCGATCGGGATAATTCTTGCTCAGCCGCTCCATGCGTCGGTTGCCCTCGACGTTGGCCACAGCGATTTCCCGATCGTCCGGAGCAATCACCGCGTGATCGATCCCCGCCCGATCCATCAATGCCAGCAGTCTCGGCACCCCCTCGCCGTTGCCGGGTTCCTCATTGGGTACGCAATAGGCATCGACGATACGGGTCATCGCTTCCCCCGAAAGGCTCGTCGTCGCATGTTTGCACTCCGCGATGGGCATGGCATGCCCTTGGCCAACCTCACACCCAATTCAGCCAAACCCCGGCGCTGTCTACTCATCGAGGTCGGTTCGCTCAACAAACGGCTTACCTCCGTCCCATGTCAATTCAACTACGAGCGAATCGGTGGGGCCGTCGATCGTGGCGATCAGGCCCGAAGTCTTTGGGTTGACGTATTTCTTCGGGGCATGCCAGCGTTGGGAGGTCGTGCTAATCGTCTCGACGCCCGTAACGCTCACGGGGTGCGTTCCCGGCACGGCGCCGTCGCCGCGCTCGAAGGTTGTAAGGGTGAAGCAGCCATCCGGGCCGATCTTACCGGAGGCGGGTCTCGCACCTTCCGGAATTAGGCGGATGAAGCCATGGGGCAATGGCTTTCCGTCGATGAGCACCCGGCCCGAGACGGGAACACGCTTTGGCCGCCCGTCGCTGCAGCCTGACACCAGCGACAGGATCACTCCCAGCAGGGCCAGCGTACTTACCGGAGCGAAGATGCGGTATCCACCACCACCACTATTGATCCGCATCGAACACCTCTCCTCCAGCTCGTGTCGCCATCGATTCATAGACATAGAGGTCGATATTGTCCTCCAAAAACTCGACGTGGCCGTCGCCGAAACCGAAGTTGGCCCCGGCCGGATGATAACTGCCGAACGCCCCATTTTCCTTCACCCCGAGAACCTCGTAATAGAAGCCCTCGCCGGGGGGCGTGTTCAGCGGATTCCACGGGGAGCGATGGCAGTCCATCAACCGCACGTGTCGGCTCCAGATGTTGAAGACCTCGACGGGGTTGCCATCCGGGCCAAGGAATGTGCCGTCCGCGTTCTGGACTTCTCCGAGAAAAATCGTCTCGGTGAGGCCATCGGTAATGTCGCTGACTTTCATGCAGACTCCATAGTAGAACACACCGTTATTGTCGGTCTTGATCCTTCTCTTGTGGTCGTAAATGTTAAAAGAACCGGCGCAGGTGGCATAGCTACCGGTGGCGGCCGACCGCCCCAGGGTGGGCATTCCGTACTTCGGGTCGGGCACGACGAGCGGCTCGGATCCGTCACTGGGACAGACGAACACGCTTGGACGCTCGACGATGGCATCCTGGTTGTTCTCAACCCACGTCACTGCACCGGAGATCCACGGACCGTTGCTGAAGTCGAACATGGAGTACACGTTCTGCAGCTCCAATTGCGGCAGGATCATCACGAAGGTACTGGTTGCCGCGCCCCTGAGCCCGAGGACGTCGTATCCGATGTGGCCCGGCGGAAACACGCCGTGTGCCGATTCGTAGTTGGCTAGCGCCAGGCCGATCTGCTTCAGGTTGTTGGCGCACTCGATCCGTCGGGCCGCTTCGCGCGCCGCCTGAACGGCCGGCAGCAACAGGGCCACGAGAATCCCGATGATCGCAATGACGACCAGAAGCTCGACGAGCGTGAATCCCGCTTGAGAGTTCTTGCGCTTGCGCATGACAGCCTCGGCACCTTGGCTAGGTTAGGGTTCTTCGGTCGATCCTGATAAACAGAAAGCCTCTTCTTTGTTCCGCCGGGTGCCACTGCTGGCTTGCCCAGCAGTGCCAGGAACACTGCTGGGCAAGCCAGCAGTGGCACCCGGCTTTGCACGCTTTCCCCCTTCAGCTTAACGTCGTCGCCAGCCCATCAGCGAGGCGATGGCCCCGAGCAGGAGGACGATTGCCGAGGGTTCGGGCACGCCGGCGGCGCCCTCGCCGCCTGCGCCGTCGCCCCAGTTGACCGTGCCCCAGGCGGCGGCCAAGATCGCGGCGTCCTTCGGGCCGACGAAGTGGTCATCGTCGAAATTGCCCTCTGCCCAGGTTGCCGGCTCCTCCACAGTACCAGCGCCCCAATTCTGGGCGAGTCGCTGGAGATCGTCCGCGTCGACGTCGCCGTCACCATCGGCGTCGCCGGGGACCTGCGTAATGACCAGATCGTCGAGTGAGAACGCCCGGGTGTCCTCGAAGCTGTTGGCACGTCCGCCGAAGCCAAGATAACCGCCGAGCGTGGTGGCCGAGGTGCGCCAACCCAGTCCGTCCGCAAAGCCATTCTCCGTGGAATTCCAGGTGGTGGTTCCGTCGGTGATGATGGCATCATAGGTGAGCGTCGTCGGGTCGATGATGATCGTGAAATCGTAGACGCCGTCGGTCGCAATGTCGATTCCCGTGTTCACGTCCACGTACGATCCGTCGTTGCTTCCGTCGGAGAAAAGCCACTTGCCATCCATGAGGGGGTCAGGCGCGATTGCAACGACCGCGGCCTGCCAGATGCACGCTGGACTACTGCCGTTCTGGGCACTGGGCGACTGGAAAGCCAAGTACTTGTCATCCGCATCGGTGAAAAGGAACTCGCTGTCGACGTTTTCGTCGATCCGCATCGTGAACTGGATCCTGTGCCCTCCCGTCCAGTTAATGCCCGGGTCGGGGTCCTCCGTCACGTAGTCACGCGAGACCGTGGCGTTCATCACCGAGGTGGTTTCGTCGTGCGTCGCACTGAAGCTCAAGTAACGACCCGAGCCCGTCTTGATCTCCCCGACGCCGCCATCGCCGAGGACCTGATGCGTGGTCGTAGCGTGCGAGGTCGTGTCGACCCACGCCGAATCCCAGCCGTTGCCGGCTATGCCGTGATAGGCGTCCACGTAGGTTGTATCGTCGTTGCCGTCGGTGAAACGGGCAACCACGGGGCTCATAAAGGGGCCGGGCTTAACCGGCAGAGGAGGGACGCAAGACTCGCCCGTGATCGTAAGCGCATCGAGCGAAAATTGCCGCACGTCCACCGTGTCGCTGCACCGGGCGGAGAAATCCGGTATACCGGCGAGCCCGTACGCGGAGGCTTCGGTGTTTCGCCAGCCCAGTCCGTCCGGGTAGATGGTCGTGGAATCATAGTTGTATTCCGTCACACCGATCGTCGCATCGATCGTCAGGTCGTACCTTCCCCAGCTCGTCTCGCTGGCCCGCGCACGATTGGTAACCGTCATGTCGTAGACCACGTCCGGCACGAGCGGGACGCCCGTCTGGACCTGGTGGGCAATGTCCCAGTCGGAATTGCCAGGGTCCCCGTTGTAGGCGAGCCACTCTCGGGCCACTGGAATGTAGTCTAGATCGGCCGCGCCCCAGGCACTAATTATCCAGCTAGCTTGATTGCCCGAGAAGTTAACCTGCCGCCCGAACAGGGGGACTATGTCGTGCATCATGTAGAAATCGACCCCATCGGTGAAGTTCGCGTCGAAGTCCACTTGAGTTTCGTCAATGCGGAACTTCCAACTGACCGTGTGCTCCGGCACGACGTCCACCCCCAGGGGGTTGTCCTCGTCACACTTGTAGGTCCTGCCTACGACTGCCCGACCGGTGTCGGTCGACCCGCACGAGTAGTCCAGGTAGTTTCCGCCGCCGTCGAGCGGGTTTGCGTTGTCGACCGTTGCGGTGAACACCGGGCCATTGTAGGAGAACTCCCCCCAGGGCCCGGCCCAGCCGAGGCCGGCGACGCCGTGCCAGGCGTCCACCAGCGCTTCGCTGTTGCCGTCAGTGAAATTGGCCGCCACGGTTACGGGATCCGCCAAGGCCGGAGCGGCCGCCCAGACGCCGACCACGGCGAGAAGTCCCGTGAGAATCAGGATGTGACAACAGATACGCTTTTTCATCGCTTGTACTCCAGTTTAGCGAAACGGGCCTGTAAGCCTAAACGTACGGTACGTGCTCCCGCGCACCCATGCCCTGCACCGCGACAGCGGCGCATACCAATCTCCCCTCCCCGTCTACCGCTTGCTGATCCCGTGAGAATCGTTATTTCGATGTCCCGCGCGGCTGCCCCCCGCGGACAGCCGTGCGGGACCATTGACACCCGATGGCACACGTGTCGGACACACGCTACGGGACCCTACTGGCCGCGACGGACCATAAGTCCCAGTCCCGCCAAGGCCAACGTCAATCCCATTACGATCGTCGACGGCTCGGGCACGATATGCACCGCGTCGAGCGAAAATTGCCGCACGTCCACCGTGTTGCTGCAGCGGGCCGAGAACTGCGGTGCACCGCCGAGTCCGTACAAGTTGGCTGCGGTGTTTCGCCACCCCAGTCCGTCCGGGTAGTCCGGGTCCGTGCCGGGATCGTCGGAATCATAAGTGGTGGAATCAAAGGGGGGACAATATTCTGTCCCATTGAGCGTCGCTTCGATCCTCAGGTGATACCTTCCCCAGCTATCCAGCGTGGCCCTCGCAAGGTTGGTGACCGTCATGTCGTAGACCACGCCCGGCACGAGCGGGATGCCCGTCTGGGCCTGGTGTGCATCATCCCACGTGGTGTTGTCAGGGTCCCCGTTGTAGGCGAGCCACTCTCGGGCAACCGGAATGCCTCCACCGGCCACGCCCCACGCACTAATTAGCCAGTTAGCTTGAGCGCCCGAGAAGTTAGCGTCCCGACTGAACACGCGGATCATGTCGTGAATCATGTAGAAGTCGAGGCCGGCGGTGAATTTCGCGTCGAAGTCCGCTTGAGTTTCGTCAATCCGGATCTTCCAACTGACCGTGTGCTCCTTCGTGAGGTCGAATCCGAGGGGATTGTCAGGGTCGGGGGGATCGGACTCGTAGGGGTAAAGTTCCTTGCCGTAGACTCTGCCAATCACGGCACGACCGGTCTTGGTCGACCCGCACTCGTAGTCCAGGTAGTTTCCGCCGCCGTCGAGCGGGTTGTACGGAGGGACATCAGCTGCGGTCTTGACCACTGCGGTGAACAGGGGCCCGTCTCTGGAGTACTCTTGCCAGGGCCCTTTCCAGCCGAGGCCGCCGACGCCGTGCCAGGCGTCCACGATCGTTGCTTCATCGTTGCCGCCGGTGAAATCGGCGACAATGGGCAAAGTTCCGCCCGTCGCAGGGCCGGCCGCCAACGCAACGACCGCCAGCACGACTAGAATTGAAACGTAAGTACGAAGGGTCAACATCATCATTAGGCTCCTCATCGTGGTGAAAAAGAAGAAAAGAACAGTGGCTTCCGTCGATACCCTCTCTCTGTACGGTTCCAATCGTGTCTTACGCGGTTGCGGGCAATCTGCCGGCGAGGCCGCTCACTGCTGTTTGTCAACTCGGCGGTTACGGAAAAGACATGAGCAAAGCACGTCGAAGCGTAGACCAACTGCACAAACCAGACCGCCTTTGCCTCGAAAAACAAGAACTACCGGGGTAACCGTTAATGACGAGCACTACACACGGTGCAGCCGATACACGACTTCAATTAAGTTTATTGTGTCCTCGATAAGAGCTGCGTTCAATCCACATTTTTGCGCATTAATGTGTTACACTTTCGCGCAAGGCGGTGGCTCCGTGGGGCCTTTGTTTCAGGCCCGCTGGCTCGTCAGCCGGCGGGCTTCACAACTCGGCTCGCCGCCACTGCCGCCAGGCAGGCAGTACCCACTCCGAGGGTATAGTACTCCGTGATAATTCGGATTGTGGGTGTCATGCCCATCCCGGCGCGCCGGGACCGTGGGCATGCAGATTGAAAACGAAGCACATGCCCATCCCGGCGCGCCGGGACGTGGGCATGGCACCCAACGCCGTCCACTAGGCGGCGAGTTTTTCTGCTCTTAGTCGTTG
>CAZWWC010000006.1:31308-33969 GCA_964637625.1 uncultured Planctomycetaceae bacterium | reverse complement strand
GGGTTAAATACTCAAGTGCGAGATCCGGGTCAAGGGCATTTGAAGAAAAATCCCCGGCCCCCGGATTTCGTAACCCTGCTCGGTTAGGAGGAGTCGGGCACCCCGCCGTCATGGGGGCTGACGACCGAGAAATCGTAGAATCACGGAGTAGAGCGGCCAACCGGACAGTATTGCAAGGGTGGAGGAAATCGTCCGTTGCGTGGTTCGCAAGGATCCATGCGAAAGGAGCGGAATCTTGTAGATTCGTACTACGGATGGCTTGCTGGATCATCGGAGGCCGGGACGGGCCGACAACTGGACCAGACACCGAAAAAGAGAAGCGAGGCAGACCCTTCGACCTCCGTCGAGGCACGCCGGCGTCTGCTCGCCTCGGGCCGCCGGCCGGGACTGCGTCTACTCGACGAGGCCTTCAAGACCCCCCTCCGGTCCGCCGCGCATTTCGCCGGGCATGCCGTGGTAGCCTTGAGATTTGGCCGGATTCTTCTGGTCGTCACAGGCTTGGCGATCCTCGACGTCGCTGCGGACTTGAAGGTTGCCGTCCGGGTCCAACAGGAGCATCTCGCCCGGCCACATCAAGCGATTCTTGCCGGGCAGCCTCTGGCCGCCGCGCAAGTCGAGCACGAGCATTTCGGTCATGTAATCGACCGTTGGGAGTTTTATTTTGGGTTGTTTCTTGGATTTTTTTCTCTCCCTTCCTCCTAAAAGTTCTCCTTCACCCAGCTCCCCTGCCCTCGGATGGCCCCCTTCGAATTGCTGTGTCGATTCCTCTCGAACAGGAAGCTTCTGATCGAGGAAATTGGCGAGCCAACCTCGCCAGATCTTGAACTCGTCGTGGATTTCTTCGCCCTTCTGGCGGTTCCAATGGATGGCCATGATCATGCCCGACGGATCGCCGTCGATTCCTCTGGCCGGCGCAACCGAGACGGTCAACAGGCGGTCGTCGCGCGGCACGACGATCACGTCGCTCGGGTCGCTCCATTGGGTGACAATATAGGGTCGCCACTGCTCCTTGTCTTTGCTGCGCTCGCGGAGTTCCTTGACCAAATAGCGTTCGTCCAGCTTGTAGTTTGGGTTCTTCACCAAGAGCCTGGCCCGATAACGATAGCGTTTTCCCGGCTCGACGTTGAAGTCGATGAAGCGAAACAGCCTAAGAGGTGCCAAGTCTTGTTGGCCGCTGTGGCGGAGGCCTCCGTGCATGGGGCCCCCGCCGACCTCACCAACACCCGACCCATGCCCGTGCATGCCACTGCCGTACGTTTCGCCCATGTTCGTGTCACCCATACCCGTTCGGCCCCCCCAGCCACCAACCGGGTCCGGTTCGTCGGGCACATCGCCGGCCGGTTTCTCAGTTTCCCCGGTGGTTCTTGTCGTTTGCCTGAGATCTTCGAAAGGGATTCTTGGATGGTAGACCACGCTCGTGTCCCAAGGTTCGTCGGAACGAGCAGGCAGGGGAAACGCGAGTGCTCTATCGAGGAGCCGGTTCTCGGCCAGATCACCGCCGCGCCGAAAACGTTGGAATTCCTGTTTCAAAGTCGTCTCATAGGGTTTTTTCCATCTCTTTTCGTCGATTGGTTCGTTTTCATCGGTCACTTCCACGCGCTGGACTCGGTAGTACACAAAGACGGGCCGGTAGTCGTCCGGCGAGGAAAACACGACGTTCTTGAAGCACTTGCGAAAAGACTCCTGGTATTTCTTGTAGTCGACAATTCCCGTGAGCACGACCCAACGTTGTCCCAGCGCTTCTGGTGCTGCTGCGGCTACTCCTCCTCCCTCCCTCCCGATCGCCGCTGGGCCCGTGCCGGTGCGGGAGTCCCCAAATCGCCCCACGCCACCGGTGCCGCGGAGCTCTTCGACCGCGTAGAGGACCGGTTGGTCGCGGAGTCTCTTAGGATCGTCAATCGGGGGATCCAAAATGGTCGGCCACTCGTACAGGGGCGTTTTCGGGGCGCTGATCGTCTCGATTTCCTTCCTCGGGTCGATGGGGTTTACGCCGGGCACGTCGGTGCGAGATTGCTGGATGTGCAGTTCGGCTGCATCCGCCGCCTTCATCAGATCGTCAGGGGTCTTATCGTATCTCTTCGTCGTGGTGGCGAGATAGATGAGCAGTGCAAAACAGAGAACAACGGCGGCAAAACCGATCTTCTCACCGTGCTCGACGAAGAAGCCCAAAATCAACGTCTTGTCAAACTTCAGCTTCGCTTTCATGACTATCCTCCTGGGACAACCACTTTTACAGTGCTGTCTGCACGATACGGGGACTAGGGCCCCGCAGGTGCAGGTTCCCGCTGCGTGGTCGTGGCCGGGTCGGCCTCGACGTCTTGTGTGGTCTCTGCAGGCTTGCTCGGCTGCGGCTCGTTGGTCAAGGATGGCTGCGGCAGGCTGGTTGTGGCAGCGTCGCCGGTCCGCTCGACTGCCGGTTGGCCTGCTTCGGTGGGCGGCGGATTATAAATGTAAATGATCCCGCGGATTTCGAGGATGACTTTGTACGGGTCATCTTCTTCGTTGCTGGACCCAAGTGGGCTCGGTCTACCGCCGAATTCCCCTCCACCGAACTCGCCTTCACCGCCCATTCCCGTTCCACCCTCTAGGCCCTCGGCCATCGCGTGGCCACCCGTTCCGAAGCCGCCGGATCCGTGCATGCCGCCGTGCATGCCGCCGTGC
>CAZWWC010000006.1:0-31208 GCA_964637625.1 uncultured Planctomycetaceae bacterium | reverse complement strand
CCGTGCATGCCGCCGTGCATGCCGCCGTGCCTGGGTCCGCTCATCTTGGTTTCACCGGGGTTGATCCGCAGCCGCACGACTTCGACGGGCATGGTTGAGTTGGCACATTGGACGAGCAGTTCGGGGATTCTGTGCTGGTCGATCATGAGTTCCATGCGGACGGGCATCATCTTGAATTCCGTATAGGGCGCCGTCTCCCCGGTGGTCAGGGGAACCATGTCCTGTTTGACATAGCGGCAGTCGAGAAGCGCATCGTCCGACTCTCCGCGATCCATACCGCGCATTGTGGGCGCGCCTTCGAACCCTGCACCACCGAATGGGACTCCGCTGCCCATTGCCCCTGGGTCACCTGCGGTTCCCGTTCCACTCGTAGCCACAAGGCTGGGACCTTGGCTGGAGGCAATGTTTTTGGCGGCCGTTTTGCCGATTTCCAAGGCGATGATTCTCTTGACCGCCGCGCCCGAATGGGTGGTTGCCTCCCCGTTGGTCTTCTTGATGATGGTCAGCAGTGCTCTATAGACCCAGTAATCCTCTTGGGCCAGCCGCACTCGATGGTCGCTGGGGACGGTGAACCAGTTGAATTCCCGGCCAATACGCTGCCGATCATCGTCATCCCAGTTAACGATGCCCACCGTCTTGCGGTTGGTGCGGTGGCTGCTTCCCATAACGTCGTTTCGGCCCCCGGGCACGGCCGGACCTCCGCCGCCGGGTTCGTTCTCGTCAGCTCCCTCCTCCGGATCGACGAGCACCTCGTGTCGATAATCGACGATTTCAAAGAGTTCCGGCAAGGCCTTCTCAATCTCATTCCAATAGATTCCGCGATAATTGTAGGGGATTTCTTGCCCGAGTTCCAAGCGCCTGATCATGTCCAGGAACTCTTTGCCTAGAATCACCGGCCACGGATTCGCCTCTTTCTGTTGCCGGTAGAGTATCCGCCACGCTTCGTTGACTTTTTGTTCCTGTTGCCGTTTCTTGCTTTTCAAATTCTTGATCCGATCGGCGTTGGGATGATCGACTTCGAAGGCAATCTCTTTCGTTGCCGTCAAATCGTTGTCGAGTTTCTCCGCTCGCTCGGTGTACTCACTTCTCAGGCTGGCAACAGCGATTCCGTAAATCAAGAGCCCTAGGAACAGAATCAACCCAATGAGCACCCAAAAATGGTGTTTCTTCAGTACGTCCAGGACGATCTTTACCTTATCCATCGTTTGGCTCCTCCAGGGCGGTTGACCGCGCCGGGGACATCTCGCTACACGAACACCGGGTCCTACTCGTCTATCTTAGAACGTGTTCTGAAAATGGCTGTAGTCCATCCACGGGTGCCATGGGCGGCTCGTCCGCCCTTGTATTTGAGCCTATTTGGTGGCCAGCACTGGCTGACAAGCAGCCAGTGGCACCCTTTTCAAAACACGTTCTTAGCCAGCGGATCAGCCTGTTCTTATCGGTTTTCCTCTTTGATTTCAAGCCGAACCGTTGGCGGTTTGGGCTGCCAACAGAACTGCACCACGAAATTGACGCGTCGTGCGATGATTTTCTTCACTTCCTTGCCGGCGCTTATCGGACTGCCCGTCATCGCCTCGCCGGGGATGCCCGGGTCTTCCGGCGCGAATGCGTTCGGGTCACCGGTCTCGGTTGCGTCGCTCTGGTCGGCGTCCGGATCGTCGATTTTCTCCTCGACGGTCTTTCCGTGGTAGGTCAGCACCGGATAGCCGATGCCCAGTTCCTTCATGGACACGAGGTCCTGTTCTGCCTCTTTCGATTCGTTGCCGACGAGCGTTTTTTTCTCAATCGAGGGCAACGAGATCGCGCTTCCCTCGAGACCTCGAATCAGTGTCTCGAGAACGTATTGGCCGCCGGCGATACCCGGTTCGGTGGCCAGCGGGTTGTGGTAGTGATAGCCCGTCAATTGGACAACCCAGCCGGGACCCGTAGGCCCCAGATCGCTGGCCGCGCCGTCCGTGCCCGCGCTGGTCGGCGCGACGTTGGGCGCTACCGCGCCGCCGGTGGACGGGCCGGTAGCCGGCGCCTTCCTGTTCAGCGGGGGCTTGTCCTTGACGCCTTCAAACCACGCGGTCAGATCCGCCACCTGCTGACACTCCAGCGATTGGATGTGCAGTTCCTTTCGCTTATGGATGTCCTTGGGACGCCGCTCGGGCGAATCGGGACGGGGCAGACTCTCGCTCACGGCCCGGAGCAGTTCGAGCCAGAGAACGCGGTTGTCCACGTTGCCGACGAGGTGCTGGCCGATATTGAAAACATTGTCGAATTCAGCTTTGACATCTCGTTCCTGTTGCTTCAAATCGTCAGAACGACGGATCATGGCCGACGTCCGGTTCTCGGCCTTCTCAAACCGCCCCTTGGCGACCGTGCCCAGTGCCCACGACGAACTCGCGTAACCGATGGCGCAGCCCAAAAGAAGCAGCGCGGCGCCGGCCAGCGCCCAGGGCTTCTTGCTGCGGATGAAGCGGTCTTTGAGGATTTCGGGCGGCAGGAGGTTGGTCTTCAGCGTTCCGCGGCCCGCCTCCAGCGCCTGAACCGCCAGACCGTAGGCGACACCGAAGGAAAGCACGTTTTCCTTGAAGGCCGGGGCGCCGACGACCTCCGGGCCGGTCAATCGTTCGAACGACTCGAGGCGGACCACTTTGATGCCGAGACTCTGCGACAGATAACGTCGCAGCCCGGGCATTTTCATGGCGTTACCCAACACCACCGTTTTTTCGATTTTCGCGTTTCGGTCGATGCTCGTGAAATAGCCGATCGATCGCTGGATCTCCGTCAACAGATCGTTGAACACCGGCCGCATCGCCTGGAACAAGGCCTTGGGATCGCGGGCGGTGGCCACGTTGCACTTGAGGTGTTCGGCCTTGGCAAAGGTCAGTTTCAACTCCTTGGTCAGCGCTTTGGTGAAGTGGTTGCCGCCGAGCGGAATGCTCCGCTGCCAGACGCGATAGCCGTTGGTCACGACCAGATCGGTCGCGTCGGTACCCAACGAGAGAATCACCGTCGAGGGAGGCGGATCGTCGGGATCGTATTGGTCGGCCGGCGGCAACTCCGGCATTTGGTCGAACAGCAGGAAATTGTAGAGTGCCAGCGGCGTCAACTGGACCATGTCGACCTCGATCCCCACGTCGGCCAGCGGTTCCAGCGCGCGATACACCTGGTCGCGTTTCATGGCGAACAGGCCGACCTCGGTTTCCAGCGCGAAACCCTCTTCTTCCGCGCCTCCACCCATCTGCTGATAGTCCCAGATCACGTCGGCCAGGTCGAAGGGAATCTGTTGACGCGCCTCGTAACGGACGATGTCCGGGATCTTCTTCGATTCGACCGGCGGCAGCTTGATGAAACGCGCCAAGCCGTTCTGGCCGGGCACGGAAATCGCTACCCGGTCACCCTGAACCGTGTTGCGAGAAAGAAACTGGGTGAGTGCGTCGTGGATTAACTCGGCCGGTTCCGCGCCAGGTTGGCTGAGGATCCTGGGGTAGGGGATGTAGTCGAACGCTTCGGCGACGATCCGTCCCGGCGCGTCGCCCAGGCGGCATCGAATCGCCTTCAGGGAAGACTGACCGATGTCGATTCCCCAAACGGCACTGCTTCCAGCCATGACGTGATCCTCTCTCTGTTCCTCCGGTGCGGAGCAACTTGGATAAGTCTACTTCAGCGCGGCGAACCAGACCCAGCCCGGTTTCGGCTCGTCAAGATCCACGCCACGCAAGAAAACAACCCAGGCAGGTTGCTGGCCTCTTCCACATATCTATGTTATCGTCATCAGCATGATCCTGTCAACGAAAACCCCCCAGTGTGGCCATGTCGGCGTCCATAGAGGGGTTGAGTCTTCGTGTCGGGCTCGGAGGGAGCAATACGACTCGAACCGACACGCGGAAGCCACCATAATGGGGCATAGCCAAGTCTCTCGAATCCGGCCGTGAGGACAGTCACCTCGCGGTCGACTTGGAAACCGTTTTTCCATGAAGCTCAAAAATATCGTCGTCCTATTGCCCGTCGACAGTCTGGAAGACTTGTCCCTTGACCAGGAGCCGTCCGAGGCCCAGTCGTTTCTGTCGGCCTGGACGGTACCGTTTCACCCGGCGATCATGGTCACCGCCGGCAAGACCGCCGAGTGGCAGCACGTGGACCAGTTCGTCCAGAGCGGAGCAATCGCCGACGCGCTGGTGCTCCTGCCCGAGTGCAGCCAGCGGGCGTTACCGGAAGGATGGATCGACCGGGCCCGAGCGTCGGGCGCCTTGGTCCTGCAAGATCTGGCGGACCGCGACGCGGCCGTGGCGGAGGTTCTCGCGGAGCTCGACCCGTTGCCGGGATGCTTGCCCTTCGACGAGCTCAACGCCGATCTGGTGGCCGATCTGTATGCACTCGGCTTCAGCCAGCTTCAGGTGGAGTTGCTCACGCGACAGCAGCGTTACCTGGGCAGTCTCGACAAGGCGGACTTCGAGCGGTGGACGCTTCGGGCCGCCGAGGCGGTGATGCGGGGTGACGGACAATCCGCCGGCGAGGAAATCCAGAGTGCTTTCGACACGCTGACCGAAGCTCGCGAGTATTTCTATTCGGTCCAGTCGCATCTGCTCGACCTGACCTTGGTCGCACCGAGCACGACCGGCCGGGTGCTGGTGGACGAATTGGCAAACGAGACGCCCCGTGCCGTGCTCATCTCGGGCCGGACCGTGGCCACGATGGCGGCCGAGGAGCCGGCGGCGCTGGCCGCGCTGAAGACGGCGTTGGCCGAAGAGCGAGTCGACCTGCTTGGTGGCGAATTCACCGAGCCAGCACTGGCCCTGATGACGCCCGAATCGATCCTGGCCGAGATTCGCCGAGGGCTGGCGGCCTACGAGGAGCACCTGGGAGAGCGCCCGACGGTTTTTGCCCGGCGACGTTTCGGACTGACGCCTATTCTGCCGCAGATCCTTGAGCATTGCGGCTTCGCGGCGGCCTGTCATTTCACACTCGACGGCGGTCGCTTTCCCACAAGCGACCAGAGCCGAATCGTTTGGGAGGGAGCCGGCGATGCATCGCTCGAAGCGCTCGCCCGGCTGCCGATCGATGCTTCGCGTGCCGAGAGCTTCCTGCGATTGCCACGGCAGTTGGGCAGCGTGCTGGACCTGGACGATGTGCCGACGGCCGTCTTTGCGTATTGGCCCGGCGGGTCCAGTTGCTGGTATGACGCCCTGCGGCGGACGAACCGCTACAGTCCCGTGCTGGGAAAATTCAGCCGTCTCGACACCTACTTCGAGGAGACCACCGGCGGTGGAGCAGTCGAACGTTATGGCCCCGACGAGTATCGGTCACCCTACCTGGCCGAGGCGGTCCAGACCGAGCAGGCCGATCCCATTTCGCGCTGGGTCCGCTACTACGCCCGAGCGGCAACGGTCGACGTGATCCGTACCCTGCGGTGCATGGCCCAGATGATCGCGAATGCTTCGGCGGCGCCGGTGGAAACCGATTCGCTGCGCCGGGCGGTCGACGAGTTGGCCAACAACGTGTCGAATCCCTCACGGTCGAAGGAGGAACAATTGGATGGGCGTCTTGAGACGCTGCTCCGCGAGGCAACCGAGCAGGTTGCACATGTGTTGCCGCGAAGCACCGACGCCGAGACGTCCGGCCGACTCTGTCTGAATCCGAGCAGTTTTGCCAGGGCCTATGAACCGGGCGGGAAGGATGCCGACCGGGCCAAGGCGGACGTTCCCACGAGCGTCGAGGTGCCGGGGATGGGGTTTGCCTGGCTGGACGCGGAAACGGACCGTCGAAAGACTCAGGCAGAGACACCACAACACAAGCGGGCAGTCGGGCCCGGCCGGCGCCGGCGGCCTGCTCCACCGTTGGCGGAGGAGAACGTCCTGCGAAACGAGTTTTTCGAGGCGACGATCGACCCGGCCACCGGTGGCATCCGGGCGATCGGCGATTATCGGACCCGGGGCAACCGGCTGGCCGGGCAGTTGGCCCTGCGGCTGCCGGAGCTGGCTTCTGGACCGCACGGTTCCGGAGGGTCGGAAGAAGACGAAGCTGTCTATTCGCGGATGGTGGCTCAGCGGATCGACGTGGAAACCGCCGGCCCGTGCGAAGGCCGGATCACGAGCCGCGGTCGCCTGGTGGACCGCGACGGGAACCGGCTGGCCGGTTTTGTTCAAACGATGCGGGCTCGGCGGGGCAGCCGCGTCCTGGAGCTCGACGTCGAGCTCACGGCGGAGCGCCAGCCCGGCCCGAATCCCTGGCAGTCGTACTACGCAGCGCGATTCGCCTGGGACGACTCGGCGGCCGATCTGTATCGAAGCGTGAACTTGATGAGCTGGCCGACCGACGCGGAGCGGTTCGAAGCGCCCCACTTCGTCGAGGTGCGCAGCGGCAAGCGTCGCACGACGATTCTCACCGGTGGGCTGCCCTATCACCGGCGATTTGGCCTGCGAAAAATGGACAGCCTGCTGATCGTCCGCGGTGAGACGGCTTGCCGCTTCCGGCTGGGCATTGGAATCGATTTGGCCCATCCCGTTTCCGCGGCGATCGATTTCCTGGCACCCTGCCCGAGTTGCACCGAGCGTGCCTCTCGACCGCAAAACGATTCGGGATGGCTGTTTCACGTCGATGCGCCGGGCGTGATGGCGACCGACTGGGAGCCGCTTGTCCGTGAGGGCCGACTCGGCGGATTCCGCGCCCGACTTCTGGAAACGGAAGGACACGCCGCGCGGCTGCATCTTCGATCGTTCCGGCCGCCCGCGGTGGCCAGGCAAACGGATTTCCTGGGCAGTGCACTGGACGAATTGGAGATCGACGACGACTGGATCAAGGTCGACCTTGATGCGCACCAGTGGGTCCAAGTGGAAGTCGAGTGGGAAGAAAACAAAGACTGATCACGAGTTCTCGAAATCATAGCGTGGGGCGGAAGCCCCACGAAGCTTAGCATCGCAGGCCGACGATACGGAGAGCGCCAGTATGATCATTACGATCGACGGACCGGCCGGAGCGGGCAAGAGCACCGTGGCCCGGGCGCTGGCCGCGCGATTGGGATTCCAATTCTTGGACACCGGGGCCATGTATCGCGCGGTAGCCCTGGCCGGCCTGGAGCGGGCCGTCGATTGGCAATCCCGGCGCGCCGGGAAGGCGATCGCCGAGCTGGCCAAGACGCTCGACATCGAATTGGTCGACGATCGCGTCTTGCTGGACGGCCGGGACGTCAGCCGCGAGATTCGCGCGCCGGAAGTGACCCGTGCAACACGCTATGCGGCCGACAACCCGGCCGTTCGGGCCCATCTGGTCGCGCGGCAACGAGCCATAGCCGGCCGCCGAGACGTGGTCACCGAGGGGCGCGATCAAGGCACCGTGGCGTTTGCCGGGGCCGACTGCAAGTTTTTCCTGACGGCCAGCGCCGAGCAGCGCGCGCGGCGCCGCCTGGCCGACCTGCAGCGCCAGGGCGAGACCGTTACGCTCGAAGAGGTGCGCCGGTGGCAACGCGAGCGAGACCGGCGCGACGCGGCTCGTCCGGTAGGGCCGTTGGCCAAAGCGGCCGACGCGGTGGAAGTCGCCACCGACGGAATGACCATCGAGCAGGTCGTCGATCGGTTGGTCGAATTGGTGCGGCGACGAATGGGCCCGCCGTCGAATCACATCGTGTGACTGCACGAGTCAACTCGCAGTGACTATAATTGAATTTGGGAAGTGTTGTTTAGCGGTCGGGCTTGCCCGACGATACCGTAGTTGAGAGTGCTGGCTTTCAAACAACAGCGCCGCGCAAGCGCGGCCGCTAAACGGCTCGATTCATAGTAGGGCAAACCGATTGGGTAGAAGCCAATGTTCTCAGGCGTAACCACTATCTGTTTTGCCGGCAGCTACGCGGTGGCTCTCATCTTGGAGCTTTCGCGTCTGGTGTTTCGCAGCGGCGTTCGCGGGGCGTTGATGGTCGGGTTTGCCACCGCGGGGCTGGTGGCGCATTCGGCCTACTTGTACCGCGAGGCAGCGCGCTGGCCGCGTTCACCGCTGTCGAGTGAACGAGATTGGTACCTGTTGGCCGCGTGGCTGCTGGTGGTCGTCTATTTGTATTTGACGATTTACCATCCGAAACAGGCATTTGGCTTGTTCTTGCTTCCGGTGGTGCTGGCGCTGATCGGGGTGGCCAGGTTCCTGGCCGCGTCGGAGCCGTATCCTCAGGAACCGGCCTCACGGGTCTGGGGAATCGTCCACGGCACGTCGATTCTGCTTACGACCGTGGTCGTGCTCTTTGGCTTCGTCACCGGACTGATGTATCTGGAGCAAGCCCGACGACTGAAACAGAAGCGTCCTCCGATCCGCGGCCTGGGGCTTCCCAGCCTCGAATGGTTGCAGCGGGCCAACGGTCGGGCCATGGTCGTGTCGCTCATCTTATTGTCCGTGGGTGTGCTCTCCGGGCTGGTGTTGAGCCGGCTGAGCCACGCTGAGCGCATTGCTTCGGACGATCCGTTCGTGCTGGGTACGCTGGGGATGTTCCTTTGGCTGCTGGTGGCCGTGCTGGTCAACTACTTCTACAGGCCGGCCAGAGCCGGGCGGAAGGTGGCTTACCTGACGCTGGTGAGTTTTGTGTTTCTCGTGGTGGTCCTGGGGGTCGGCCTCTGGTTGGATACCGAGCACGGGGGATGGAGAAAGTCGGACGCACGTTTCTCTCCGACCGAGGACGTGACCGTCATGGCAGTAGAGAGTCAAGATGAAGCTCCGCGTGGTTGGCTGTAGCCATCACAACACGTCGATCGAGATTCGCGAGCGTCTGGCGTTTGACGACCCGCAGGCCCGCGATGCGCTCGACGCGTGGCGCCGGCGCTATCCGGACATTGAGGCCGTGCTTTTGTCGACCTGCAACCGTGTGGAGTTCTATCTGGCCACGGAGCACGGAGAAGTGCCTTGCCGCGATGCGGTGGCGGCGATGCTGGCCAATTTCCACCAACTTTGCCCGGCCGAAACCTGCTCGCACCTGTTCGACCTGGTCGACCGGGAGGCGATCTCGCACCTTTTCCGCGTGGCGTGCAGCCTGGACAGCATGGTCGTCGGCGAGCCGCAGGTTCTTGCCCAGGTCAAAGAGGCGTATGAGACGGCCGTGGGGCAGAAGACCGTCGGACCGTTGTTGCACGGTGCCTTTCAAACCGCGATCAAGGTGGCTCGGCGCGTCGACTCCGAAACGGAAATTCATCGGCGTCGCGTCAGTGTGCCGAGCGTGGCCGTGGCCGACTTCGCCAAGCAGATCTTCGAGCGGTTCGACGACAAGAAGGTCCTGGTTCTTGGGGCCGGCGAGATGGCCGAGGAAACGCTGCGCTATCTTCATGATGAAGGCTCGCGCAAGGTGACCGTGATCAATCGCAACCCGGGGCGGGCCGAAGAGCTTGCCCGGCGGTGGCAGGGCACGGCGCTGGCGTGGGATCAACTGCAGCAAGCCTTGATCGACGCCGATCTGGTGATCAGCACGACCGGGGCCAAGGAGCCGGTGGTCACGCGCGGGCAATTCGAGGAGATTGAACGGGCGCGGGGAGACGGCCCCTTGTTCATTCTCGATCTGGCCGTGCCGCGCGATTTTGATCCGCTCATCGAGCGGCGACCCGACGTGTATCTCTACTGCGTGGACGACCTTCAGGCGGCATGCGATCGCAACCTTCTGGCGCGGAAGAAAGAGCTTCCCGCCGCCGAGCGGATCGTCGAGCAGGAGACGGACGATTATTTCGCCGCCGCGCGGCATCGGGCCACCGGCCCCGTGATCGCGAGCCTGAAAAGGGGCTGGCAAGAGCCCAAAGAGGCGGAGCTTGAGCGGCTGTTCAAGAAGCTGCCCCAGTTGGACCAACAGTCGCGTGAAGAGATCGATCAGGCATTCGACCGATTGCTCAACAAGCTCTTACATCAGCCGATCGAGTCGCTGCGCCGCGAAGCGCGCCACGGCATTCCTTCCGCTCTGATCGATGCCTTGTCGAAGCTGTTTCATTTGAAGGACTAAGAAAGCGGTTTCAAAGCTCACAATTCGGGTCCCGGCGCGCCGGGACGAAAAGCTGCAGAGATACTCGGCTCACCGGCAGGTTCGCCCTCCCGTCTGAAGTCAAAGCCTAGTCGCCGTCTTCGTCCTCGTCCCAATCTTCGTCCTCATCCCAATCGTCTTCCTCCCAGTCGTCGTCATCCTCATCCCATTCCTCGTCTTCATCTTCCTCTTCGTCTTCTACTTCTTCCCATTCGACGTCTTCTTCATCGTCCTCTTCTTCATCGTCCTCTTCTTCATCGTCCTCTTCTTCATCGTCCTCGAATTCTTCATCTTCATCTTCATCTTCATCTTCGTACTCATCCTCGTACTCATCCTCGTACTCATCTTCGTCCGGTTTGTCCTGCTCTTTCGCATCATCGATGTCCGAGAGAGTGTATTCAGGTGCGTCGCACTCTTCGTCAGCCAGGGCGCACGAGGTTGCCTCGCCCGATGATAGGCTCCAATCGAGGAAAGCCGGTATCTCGGAGGTCGCATGAAATCGGGCTGTTTGCTTCACTTCTTTCTCCTCTTTTTGCTTTGGAGCGTCTTGAGAGCGAAGAACCATCGACGGCACGATTGACCGTTCTACACTATCCAACGGTATGGAAACCTCTTTTCATGCAATATCATTCAGAAGCCGACAAGACCGGATGGTCTTCCTACTCGGATGGTCGACCGGCCATATCGGCGGCCGGATCTTCGCTGGACGTTTCCGTTTCTTCTATCGGTTGTTGTAGCGTTTCGTCAGGCTGGAGCCAATGCCGACGGGGCAATTCATCCAGACTTCGAAGGCCAAAGACCTGCAAGAAACGCCTGGTGGTGCCGTACAGGAAAGGCCGTCCCAATTCCTCCGACCGGCCCACGATCTTGACCAGATCGCGCTCCATCAACTGCCGGAGAATCTCGCCGCACTGGACCCCGCGAATCGCTTCAATGGCCACCCGGAGCACCGGCTGCCGATAAGCCACCACGGCCAGGGTTTCCAGTGCCGGCCCAGACAATCTTACCTCGACCGGCGCCGAGCACAAGCGTCTCAGCCAAGGGGCGAACTTGGGACGCGACAAGAGTTGAAAACCGCCGGCCACCTCGACCGCGCGGAACGCTCGACCCTCCGCGTCGTACAGTCGATTGAGTGCTCGAACCAGTGTACGTGCCTTGGTCCCGTCTGCCAAGTCGGCCAATTGGGCCAGTTTACGGCTGGACAGGGGTTCCCGGGCAATGAACAGAACCGCCTCGAGCCGGGCCAACGCAGCCGGCCGAGCCGTCGCGCCGGGCGGGGGTGAATCTTGCTGGGCCGCCCAGGTGCCAACCGCGGCCCGCCCGGCGGAGGCGGGCGGCGGCCAAGCCGGCCGACCGAGGCGAAACTGATATCGCAGCGCGGCGCTTTGCAGCCGGCTTCCCAGCATACAGGCTGTTCGGGGGGGATTACACAACACGGAATGCTTGCTCACCGGCTTGCGACCCAGGTCTCGGCTTCGACGAGCACCTTGTGCATCGCCAGAAGCGGATGACTGTCGACCGCCTCGAAATGGCGAGTCAGGCCCCGGCTGCCCTCCACGGCCATCTCACATTGAAATCGGAATAGCTGCTGCTGGGTACCCCAGGATTCGAGTCGGTAGTAGACCGCGCCCATGTCTCGCAGCCGCTCCTGGATCAACACGAACGTGCCGCCGTCGGACGGCGCTGGAACGGAACTAACACCCGTTTGAGATCCAGCGGACGCCGCCGCGCCGACGCCGGCCGGAGGCGGTTGCCGAGAGATTGCCTGTGGACGAGTCGCTTGCCCGGGGAGCACCTGGGGAAAACGGCCTGAGAGCGGAACTGCGTGGGCAGGACCGACTGGCCCGGAACCCTCCCGGCCGTGTTGTGGTGTAGTCGACCGAGCCGGCCCGGTAACCGAATCGGGAATCCCCGGGCTGGGCGAGACAATCGGCACCTCATAACCGGCGGGCAGCCTGGTTGCGGAGGGCGTCGTGACGTGAGCCGGTACCACTTTCGGATTGGTGCCCCATGCCGAGGTCCCCGCAGGATGCACGCCCGCGGCGGCACCCTTTGGACCGGACGCAACAAACGACGTGTCTTCTCCGGGGTAGAACTCGGGAGCCTCGGGCCGATCGTCACGGGAGAAGGTCGTCTCTTGGCTGGGCCGCTCGTCATAGAGCTTCATCACCAACTCCGGCAACGATCTGCCAAACACGGCCAGAAGCGGTATCGAGACCAGGCAAGCCAGCATGACGATTGCCCGGGCGGTAACAGCTGTCGAGCTTTGCATCGATCTGGGCAACTCCTTTTGCCTTCCGGCGGCGGACGAGTCTCCGACGGCCGAGCAGGAAGCCCCCCTGCATTAGGGGGCGACTCACGGAACCATATCGGGCCAAATGATACCGGTCATCGGGTGTCCCGAGCAATGGCAAATCGCGACCCGGTGGCACGTCCCTGAGTCCCGGCGCGCCGGGACGAAGGGCGTGGTTCTTCGACTCTTCCACGCCCTTCGTGCCTCAGGGCGTGCCACCCATGAATAATTCGGGCTATAGAAACAGCAACAGCAGCACACCACCAAGGATCGGAATCGAAAACAAGAGGGCAATCTGACCGAAGAGTCGCCTGTTAGCCATCAGTCCGACGATGCCCGCCTTGAATGCCAAATTGGCCAGACTGGCCACGAGAATCATCCGCCAGCCTTCAAGGAGAATCGTCGGATCGGCGGCCTGGGTATCTCGCACGAGTCTGGCCGTGGAAAGGGTGATGGCGTCCATGTCGGTCAGACCGGACAGGCCCGCCACGACGTAGAGGTACTCGTCTCCAGCATACTTTTTAACCGCAGCCAACGCCACTAACACCAGCGCGTACATGCCGCCGAAGAAGACGGCCGATTTCAGTTGCGTGGGGTTTTCTTGCTCGGGCATGGGAGCCGGGGTGCGACGGATGCGATACCAGATAACCAGCGACGGCAGCGCGGTCAACAGCGCGAGGATGCAAATCGGGGGGGCGGCCACGCGCAAGAAGCCCGGCGCGACCACCGCGATTTCGATCAGCACCCGGGCGAAAACCACCGTCGAGGCAATCAAGATCACGACCGCCGCGGTCGAGACGCCAACGAGGTTTCCCCGAGCCTGACGCGAGTAGCTCACGGTGGTGGCCGTGCTCGAAATGGCTCCGCCCAGGAAGCCGCCGAGCAGAATGCCGGCGTTGTGGCCCAAGAATTTGTAAGTGATATATCCACCCAGACTCATGCCGACAATCAGGACCACCATGAGCCAGACTTCTCGGGGATTGAGCACCGACAGTGGGCCGTAGGTGTCACTGGGCAAGACCGAGCCGCCCGGCAAGACGGGTAAGACAATGCAGGTAATTAGTACGAACTGCATGATCCCGCGAAGGTCCTTCTCGCCCAACCCTTTGGCGAGGCTGTGGAGTTCCGGCTTGAATTGAAGCAGGACGGCGACGCCTCCACCGACGACGATGGCCACGGCCACGGGCCCAACAATCAGCAGGGCGCCAACGCCATACATGACGAGGACCGCGGCATCGGTCGTCGAGCCGTGCGAAAAGCCTTCCTCCTTGGACTTGATCGTCTTGGCCGTCACGAGAATGGCCACGACGGCGATCAATCCGGCGCCCACGACCCAACCCCCGCAATCCCCGAACTGAAGTCCAACGAGCGCGGCGATCGTGCCCAGGATGGTGATCAGGGGGAAGGTCCGCAGCCCTGCCGTTGCGGCGGCATGCTCTCGCTGCAGGCCCACCAGCAGGCCCAGCAAGAGCGAAACGCCCAGTTTCCAAAAGAGTTCGAGAGTATCGGGAGTAGGTGGCATCGCGGGGTGCTCCCCAAAACCGCTGGACCGGCTACAATCAACAACGATCGCTCGCGGGGTAGTTTTCCTTCCCGGTTCCCCGGCCAAGCGCGCACCGCAACGAAAGTATTGTAGCATGAACCGCTTCGGCCGGTGCCGCTGGTGCCGGATAGGGTGGTTATCCGGCAGTATTTGGTATTCTTGGGCGATCAGTGTTACACTGAAGCGGGGGCACGTCGGTCAGAACCCTTGCCACCCTTATGGCCGATGGTTGGCTTGTCTATGTGATTTCATTGAGCAATGGCGACGCGACGTTCAAGACGAAGGGCTTTACGAGAACAGATTGCCGCGAGGCTGCCTCGATCCATCCGGCGGCTGTTGCGGCGACTCTCGCCGAGCGCCTATGCGTGGACGGGCGTTTTCTTCTGCTTCTTGCTGCTGTGCTACTGGCTTGTTCCTTCTGAATTGGCGGGCTGGGCTCAAAAACTTCTGGGATTGAGCTGCGCGTTGCTGGGGACCATGGCTTACCTCCACCTGACGAAGGAACCCGATCTGCAAAACGACCTGGCGGCGCGAATGCGTCGTGGGCAGCATCTTGATTTTGGAAGACAACTCCGGCAAGAGAGTAAAGAGCGACGCGTGGTCAATCTGCCTTTGATCGGCCAGACCACTCTCCGGCCCGTGGGAGCGGTCGTTGTTTTCGTCTGCATGACGTTCTGGTGGCTGACGCCGATGGCCCCGGTGGCCGTGGCCAAGGCGGCAATCCCGGACTTGAGCGGACCGCTGATCGAGGAGACCACGTCCATACGGGTGGTTTGCCCCGACGGGCAATTGCCGATCGCCGAACCACCCATCGTTCCGATCGAAGCGCGGCGGCTGGCCCGAAAGATACCCGACAATGCAGGTGCGTTTCCACTCGTGCTAAGAGCCATTGCCCAGGACGATTTCGCGCGGGCGCGTCGGCTCTTGATCAAGGCGATTGCTGAAGAGGAGATGGACCCGTGCCAGATTCACGTCGGCCGGGCCCTGACGGCAATGTATTCCGGTGAGTTCGCCGAAGCGGCGGTCTGGTACAAGAACGCCGTGATCGCCAGGCCCAAGGATCCCGAATTGCTGTGCCAAGCAGCGGTCGCTTCGATCCACGCGGGAGATCAAGCCGGCGCGTTGAGACTCGTCGTCAGCGCGTTGGCCGCGGCCCGAAAGGAAGGAGAAAAGAGTAACGTGGTGCTGGCCACGGGTCTCCACATTCACGCCGCGCTGAATCTGCTGGCCGGCCGCAGACCGGAGCAGACCGAAAACTACAATAAGCGGGCCCAAGCGTTGCTGGCCAAGGAGCTGGGACCGGGAGATCCGAGAGGGGCAGCCAGCTACAACAATCAAGCGGTCCTCTTCGCGCTCGGCGGGAGTCTTCCCGCCGCACGCGGTTTGAGTAGTTGGGCAACCGACGTCTGGCGTCGCCATGACGAGAAGGATCCCCGAGTGGCCACTGGATTGGTCAATCAGGCGACGTGCGAGTATCTCGAAGGTTTGTATGCCTCTGCCCGGGAGCATCTGGACGATGCGCTGGTCATCCGCCGCAACACGGTAAGACCGGGGACGGCCGCTTGGGCACTGACGATGACGCAATCCGCGAACACCGATCTTGCATTGGCCAGGTACGACAAGGTACGGCCCACGGACGTCAAATCGCTGGTGAGCACGTTGGAAGAAATGTTCCGGCGGCGGCATTGCGCCGTGGCCGTGGCCATGAGAACGGTGGCCAAGAGCTATGCGGCCGAGTCGCTTTACGCGCCGGCCGAGCACTACTATACCGAAGCCCTGGAAATCCTCCGCCAGTCGCTCGGTCCTGAGAACAAGTATCTTGTTTCCACCTTGGTCGATCTGGCGGAGATTCAACTCCTTCGGGGCCGTGACCGGGACGCGGAAGAGACTTGTCTGGAGGCTCTGGAGATCGCCCAGCGGACTCTCCAGGAGGATCATCCTCTGGTGGCCAGCTGCCTGGCGGTCCGGGGGCGAGTTTTTCTGTCGCGAGGCGAGCCGCGCCAAGCCCGCCCATTGCTGGAAAAGGCACTTGAAATCAATCGAGCGAGGTACACCGACGCAAGCCCTCGTCTGGCCGACACACTGGCACTCTTGGCGTTCTCGGAAAACACCCCGCAGACCTACCGGGACGGGGTCGCGCGCTACCAGCGGGCGATCAAGATCTATGAAAACGCCTTGGGCGAATCCTCGGCGACCCATCCGGCCATCGCGGCACTCTCCATTGGCCTGGCCCGGCTTTACATGGACGTCGACCGGCACGCCGACGCCCAGCCGCATCTTGAGCGAGCCATGCGGATTCGCAAGGAAGTTCTCGTTCCCTTTCATCCGGCATTGGCCGAAACGCTCCAGGCCCAGGCCGTCGTACTGCGCCATCTCCAGCGGCCGGACCGCCGCCGGGCAGCCGACCTCGAGCGGCGCGCGGCGGAGATTCGCAAGAGACACGCCGAGGAGAACTGCCGTAAAGAAAACTCGGCGCTCTGATTCCGACAGAGCCTGGTGCTCTGTCACAGCAATTCTCTCGGGTGCCACGGGCATCTTGCCCGTGCCTTTGCCCAAGAGCACTGGCGAGACGCCGGTGGCACCCTACCGGAGACTGTCGTTGTGACAGAACTTAGCCCTTCAGCCGGTTCTTCTCGTCGACCAGGACGATCTTGGGTTGGTGTGCCGGCGCCTCTTCGTCGTCGACCGCGCAGTAGGAGAGCACCATGATTTGATCTCCCGGCAAACCCAGCCGAGCGGCCGGACCGTTGAGCAGGACCGTTCCGGAGCCGGCCGGTGCACGGATCGCGTAGGTGATCAGCCTCGCGCCGTTGTTGAGGTTCAAGACTTGCACCTGCTCGCCGGGCAGGATGTCGGCCGCCTGGAGCAGGTCGTGGTCGATCGTGGCGCTTCCCTCGTAATTCAGATCGGTGCCGGTGATCGTGGCACGGTGGATTTTCGATCTGAGCATGAACCGTTGCACGAGAGATACCCTTCGGTGGTGTCGGGTCCGTGGACCGGACTACGGGTTGGTTAAGAACCTTCCCCAGAATCTCGTTCGCCTCGACATGTCATCCTGAGCGAAGCGAAGGATCTCGTTGGGCAGGACAGGGCTTGAGATGCTTCGCTTCGCTCAGCATGACGGGCTGGAGCCGGGTTCTGGGATGGGCTCTAAGAGCACAAGAATCGCTGTCCAGAGGCAAGTTTCATTTCGCCCGGTCCCCGATCCAGACCTTCTACTATGACGTTACGGCGGGGATTTTTCAACGGCTGACGTGCCCGATTCCGCCTGGTCCGGCTCGCCTGCGTCACGCGTAGGGTGGGCGGTGCCCACCAGAACCGCCTCACCGCGGGCCGCCCAGGTCATTGCACCCCCCAAGGGTTTGCCCTATGATAGGCGTTTCTCCCATTTTGAAGGTCGTCCGACCAGGAGTATTCCCGTGAGCGAGTCCGCCGATTCCAACGACGCCAACGCTTCGCCCGAGGTTGCCCAGGTGAAGGCCGCCAAGGCGCAACCCAAGGGGCTTTGGGTCCTGTTCATCACCGAGATGTGGGAGCGATTCAGCTACTACGGGATGCGGGCACTGCTGGTCCTCTATCTCACATCAAAGCTCTCGGCGAGCAATCCCGGGTTTGGATGGACGGAGGACGGCGCGCAGCGGCTTTTTGGTCTTTTCGCGGGACTCGTCTACTTGACGCCGCTTCTGGGAGGCTGGCTTGCCGACAAAGTCCTGGGCACCCATCGTTCGATTCTCATCGGCGGTTGGATCATGGCGGCCGGACAGGGCTTTCTGTTCCTGACCGAATATTGGGGGCACAATCCGGAGTGGGGTGCCATCTGGTGGGACACCGCACTGGGTCCCTTCCTCACTTTCATAGTCGGCCTGATCCTCATCATCATCGGCACCGGGTTCTTCAAGCCATGTGTCTCGGTGATGGTGGGCCAGCTCTATGGCGCCGACGATCCGCGTCGCGACTCTGGTTTCACGATCTTCTACATGGGCATCAACGTCGGAGCGTTCATGGCGACGACGTTTGCCGGCCTGATCGGTGAGGCATTTGGCTGGTACTGGGGCTTTGGCGCGGCGGCCGTCGGAATGGTGTGTGGGCTGACTGTCTATCAACTGGTCCGGCCGTTCTTCCTGAAGGGGATTGGTCTGCCACCGCACCACCAGCCCGAGCACGAAGAGGGTCACGAGCCCACGCCCGAGGAGATCAAGCAGGCCGAGATCGACGAGTACGAACGAACGCGGCCGCTGACCCGAGTCGACTGGGACCGCATGTTCGTGATTATCATTCTGTCGGTCTTGGCGATCGTGTTTTGGGTGGCGTTCGAACAGGCGGCCACGTCGTTGAATCTCTTTGCGCAGAACCGAACCAACCGGCACGTTATGGGGTTCGAGATCCCAACGACCTGGTTTCTCTCGATCAATCCGGCGGCGATCGTGCTTTTGGCCCCGCTGTTCGCGGGACTCTGGGGCTGGCTCGACAAGCGAGGGCTGCAACCGCCCACGCCCGTCAAATTCGGCCTTGGGCTGGCATTGCTGAGTCTTGCCTACGTGCCGATGGTTTTCGGTTCACTCGAGGCCGGAAGCCCCAAGCCCATCGAGTTGGCCGACGCTCCCGAGGCGGTCCAGAAGGTCCTGGACCCGGTGCTCGAACGACTCGACAAGGAACGCAAAGAAGACGAAGCCAAGGAGAAAGCGAAGCATCCAGAACAGGAGGAGGAGGAGACGAGCGGGCCCTCGTTCCTTGAGAAGGTGCTGGACTTCGTCGGATTAGGGAGCAAAAAAGAGGAAGAAACCAAGTTCGATCTGATCGAAGAGTTGACCTACGAAGGAGTCAATTACTACGCCGTCGGTTACGCGGATCGAAAGGCGGCCGTTTATGAGTTGCTCAACGCACAGGGCGAGCTGTTGCGGCGCCGCGCGATTCGCAAGGAAAACCAAGATGACGGCAAATTGGAGAAAGTCAAGGACGCGGAACCCCAACCGATCAAGTTGGAGGACGTGCCCGAGGCGGCCCGAAAGACCATTCTCGCCCAGAGGGGCAACGAGCAAGTCGAGTCGGTTCGCGGCAAGGTGGTCGCCAGGGAACCGGTCATCACAGTCTGGACGGAAAAGGACGGCCGCGAGTATGAAAAGACACACCACCGTCGCATTCGGGATTTCACGGCCACGTGGGAAACCGACGACGGCGAAGTCACGCTCACCGTGGCCGAGGATGGGTTGTTGCTGGGCAAAGAGACGGGCCAGTTCAGAGAGGTCGGCCTGGCCGGCCCTCAATGGTTACTCTTGATGTACCTCCTGGCCACGTGCGGTGAACTCTGTCTCTCGCCGATCAGCCTCTCGATGGTCACGAAACTCTCGCCGGCTCGGTACACGGCCGCCATGATGGGCCTCTTCTTTGTGACCTTCGCCATAGCCAACTTCATCGCCGGCAACTTCGCCGCATACTCGGACGACATCGCCTCGGGCAAGTGGTTTTCGCTGTGGGGAGGTCAGGTCGACTTCTTCATCGTCCTGTTCATTGCCCCGCTGGTGATCAGCATCGTCGTTTTCCTCATATCGCCGGTCATCAAGCGGATGATGCACGGGCTGCATTAAAGATGGGATTTGGGGATTGGGGATTTAGGGATTTAGGGATTGGGGATTAGGAGCACTCCAGTGAGTCAATCCTCCGGTGCCGGATCGAAGGGAACCAACGTGGCCGCCCGCAAGAAACACCCCAAGGGGCTCTGGGTGTTGTTCATCGCGGAGATGTGGGAACGGTATGCCTTCTACACGATGCAAGGCATCCTGGTGCTCTACTTGATCGAAAAGACGACCAGCGGCCTTCCACCCGGTCCGGGATTCGGCTGGGAGAAGCCTGATGCCAACAGGCTATGCGGTTGGTTCATGGGCCTGACGTATCTGACTCCGATCTTTGGAGGCTGGCTGGCCGACAAGCTGCTGGGCACGCACCGTTCCCTGGTGCTTGGCGGGGTCATCATCGCGGTGGGCCAGTTCTTCATGGCCGGAGCGGAGTTTTTTGGCTTTGGAGACATCGGGATCGTCAATGGGTCGAGCGCGCCGGGGCCTTTCTTCATGTTTATGGGAGGACTCGCTCTGGTCATCATCGGTTGCGGTTTCTTCAAACCGTGTGCGGCCGTGATGGTGGGCCAACTCTATAGCCTGGATGATCCGCGTCGCGATTCGGCCTACACGATTTTCTACATGGGCATCAACGTCGGAGCATTTATGGCTCCGTTGGTGGCCGGCACGCTTTACAAGAACATCGGTTGGGACTGGGCTTTTGCCTCGGGTGGCGTCGGGATGCTCTTGGGGCTTTTCGTCTACCAGGTGCTTCGACCGTTCTATCTTAAGGGGATCGGTCTGCCGCCCCATCATGAGCCCGAGCATGACGAAGACCATGAGCCCGCGCCCGAGCAGATCAAGCAGACCGAAATCGATGAATATGAGAACACCCGACGGTTGACCCGCGTCGACTGGGATCGGATTATTGTCATCGTGCTGCTGACGATGTTTGCGGGCGTATACTGGGTGGCGATGAAACAACAAGCGACTTCGCTGACCGTGTTTGCCGAGGAATCCACCGACCGGACGATTCCCGCGCTCGAAGAAGTCCTGCCCGAATCGTGGTATGAACAGATCAATCCGTTCCCGACACCCTGGTATCAGTCGGTCAACCCGTTGGCGATTATCCTTTTCGCCCCCCTATTTGCCTGGCTCTGGGGGTGGCTCGACCGGCGAGGACGCCAACCTTCCACACCGGTCAAATTCGGCATAGGAGTCCTCCTCGTCGGAATAGCCTACATTGCCATGATCTTTGGTGCGATCCAGGCCGCGCGAGACGGCCTGGCCGGGCCCGAGTGGCTCATGATTATGTATTTGATCGGCACCTGGGGTGAGTTGTGCGTCTCGCCCGTCGGCCTGTCGATGGTCACAAAACTTTCACCCAAGCGCTATCAGTCGATGATGATGGGCCTCTATTTCGGCATTCTGTTCTTCGCGAACACGGGCGCGGGATACGTTGCCGCCTTCGGTGATTCGATTGCCGCAAGAGGTGCCGAAGCGAAGTCGTGGTTGCCCGGCCTGGGAGACTTTTTCCTGATTCTTACCGTCGTGCCCATCGTGGTGGGCCTGCTCATCCTGGTATTGTCGCCGAAGATCAAACGGATGATGCACGGTGTACACTAGATGAGTGCACACCAATGTGTAAGTGGCCGGATAGAGACTACCGATAGTATTGGACTGCTTGAGATATGGCAGCGGCGGAAAAACCCTCCAAATCGACCGGACAGCGTCGACCACGGGCCGAGCAGCCCGGCGCCGGGCAACCGTCTCTAGCCAACCGGATCTGGTATCGTCTCTGCCAGCGGGTTCTCCAATTATTCTGGGTACTCCTTTATCGGGTGCGCCGCACGGGGCTGGAGAACATTCCCGCCGAGGGCCCCATCCTGCTGACTCCGAATCATCAGAGCCATCTCGATCCGCCCTTGGTGGGCTGCTGCTGTCCGCATCGGATGAGCTATTTGGGTCGGGCATCGCTCTTCAAATTCGCCCCTGTCGCGTGGTTCATTCGTTCGCTGGGAGCCTTTCCCATCGAGCGCGAAGGCCGAGGGTTCGGCGGCATCAAGGAAACCCTGCGTCGCTTGAGGCGGGGTGAGGTGATCATGATCTTCCCCGAGGGCGCGCGGACGTCCGACGGCCGAATCCACCCCTTCCGACCCGGCATCCGAATGTTGGCCATCCGCTCGGGGGCCACCATCGTGCCCGTGGCCATCGAGGGTGCCTATCAGGCATGGCCGCGGTGGCGGTTATTCCCCCGTCTAGGGACGATTCATATCCATTTTGGGGAGCCGCTGCTGCCCCAGACCATTCAGGAACTTGGCGAGGATGCGTTGGTTGAGGAGGTCGAGCGAAGAGTACGACGCGACCATGCCGCCGTCTGTAGCCGTCTGACGATCGCCCAAAAGCTGCACCGGTGAGCCAAGGATGCTATGGGCGGCCTTCGACCAACTCGGTCGAGTCGTTTGTCCGGCGCGTGTACAGGGGCGGGTTTTGTAGCCGGCACTGGCTGGCGAGCGACTCGACTGAGCTCGTCGAAGTCAGCCAGCGGCACCCTTCTCCAATACGCTCTTGGGCCACCGCTGTGCTCCGGCCCAGGCACTCGCTATAAGGTTTTCTACGGAGTAGGAGAGTTCCCTTGCTTATACCCAATTGCCATAACTGGGAGCCTTTGATAAACTTAATAGTTTGGCTCTGTCCGCAGTTGCCCCTCGTGTTGTGGGGCCGGAGAGGTCATTTGCCCCTCTATTCAGTTTGGAGGTGCGGCTCGATCGAGACGACGGGGCTCCGGCGCGGTCGTCCGGCACTTGCTCGATGGGCTTCACCGTCCGGGTCGTAACAATTCACACATGGTCAATCGCAACCTAATTCGAGGTTTGGAACCCAGCGAGGAACAGTGGAAACAAGAGCTTGCCGCGGCAATGGAAGGTGAGCCGGACGGCGAGATCGATTGGGGCGGCCAAGACGTCGCCATCAATCAGATCGTCGAGGGCAAGATCATTCGCGTCGACGGCGATTTCGTGATGGTCGACGTAGGCTACAAGAGCGAAGGCGTCATCCTGCGAAACGAGTGGGATGAAGACGACCCTCCGCCTGAAGTCGGGCAGACCATCAAAGTGCTCGTCGAAGACATCGAGGACATTTTCGGCCGCGTCGACGATTCCCGCGGCATGATCAGCCTGAGCAAGCGCAAGGCCGAAAAGATCGAGGCCTGGATGAAGGTGATGGAGACCGTCCAGGAAGGCGACGTGGTCACCGGGGAGGTCACGCGCAAGATCAAGGGCGGTCTGCTGGTCGACATCGGCGTGAACGTCTTCCTTCCCGCCAGCCAGGTCGACATCCGCCGGCCCGCCGACATCGGTGATTTCATCGGCCGGACGATTCAATGCATTGTCTTGAAGATCGACGAAGCCAGGAGAAACATCGTCGTCTCTCGGCGCTCACTCATCGAGGCCGAACGCGCGGAGAAGAAAGCCCAACTGCTCGATGAACTCGAGGAGGGTCAGAGCCGCAAGGGCGTGGTCAAGAACATCGCCGAATTCGGTGCTTTCGTCGACCTGGGTGGCATCGACGGGCTGCTCCACATTACGGACATGAGCTGGGGTCGCATCAACCATCCCTCTGAAATGGTCGCGATCGACGAGGAGATCGAAGTCCAGATCTTGCACGTCGACCGCGAAAAGGAAAAAATCGCGCTGGGCTTGAAACAGAAAACCCCCAGCCCGTGGGAAGAAATCGAGACCAAGTATCCCCTCGGGGCGCGCGTCCAAGGCACGGTCGTCAACGTGATGAGCTATGGTGCCTTTGTCAAGCTCGAGGAAGGCATCGAGGGCCTGGTCCACATTAGTGAAATGTCGTGGACCAAGCGGATCGGCCACCCAAGCGACCTGGTTGGGATCGACGAGGAGATCGACGTCGTCGTGCTGGGCATCAATAAGGAGAAGCAGGAGATCTCCTTGGGCATGAAACAGACCCAGGAGAACCCTTGGGATCTGGTGGCCCAGCGGTATCCGCCCGACAGCACGGTCGCCGGCACCGTTCGAAATCTCACCAACTACGGAGCCTTCATCGAAATCGAGGAAGGCATCGACGGGCTGCTGCACGTCAGCGACATCTCGTGGACCCGCAAGATCAGTCATCCCAGCGAAGTCGTCGAAAAAGGACAGCAAATCCAGTGCAAGGTCCTCTCGGTCGATCAGAATCGCCGGCGTATCGCCTTGGGACTGAAGCAGATGGCCGAAGACCCCTGGGCCAAGGACATCCCGACCAAGTACGCGCTGGGCCAAATCGTCAAAGGTACGGTGACCAAGATCACGAACTTCGGCGTCTTCATCGGCTTGGAGGACGGTCTGGAAGGGCTCCTGCACATCTCGGAATTGGCCGATCACAAGGTCGAGAACCCCGAAGAAATCGTCAAGGTCGACGAAGAGATCGAGGTCAAAGTGCTCCGCGTCGATCCGGAGGAACGCAAGATCGGCTTGTCGCGAAAACGGGTGGAGTGGGCCGAAGAAGACGAAGCCGAAAAGGCCAAGGAAGAAACCTCCGCCGAGGCGACGGCCAACGGATCCCCCACCGATCCGACGGAACTGAAGGGTGGCGTGGGCAGTAACAGCGGCCCTCTGATCCAGCCCGTCAGCGCAAAGCCAACCCCCGAAGCGCCAGCGGAAGAAAAGGCACAAGCCAAGCAAGCCGATCCCGAAAAAGAATCGGCAGAATCGGAAGAGCCCGCTCCAGCGCCCGAAGACCCATCCGAGCAATCCACCGAATCGGAAGAGAAGATTCAAGAATAGTCGTTCCCCCGGCTCAACTCGCCGCGCGCGATCGACGGCCTCATCGGCCCCGGTTTCTCACCGTCCCGGCGCGCCGGGACTGCCGGAAGGCAAGCAGTGCTCCAGGTTTACCACAGCACTGCTTTCCCGGCGCGCCGGGATGGCACACCGCCACAGAGTGTTTTCCTCTAGGGGGAGATCCGGGTTCGTTCTTGTGCGAGCAGGACCGTTCTTTTCGATACGGTCCGAAACTCGCGCACATTCGGCTCACCTCGTCGCTGCGATCCTCTGTTGCAGAAACGTGAAGCGCTTCGTCGATAGTGAAGTCTGGCTAAACCAGATAGGTTCACTGACGGTACGTTTACGGATGACCACGACCCAACAACGCTCAAAACCTCTCTCTTCGGTCCAGTCGCCCCTGGAAACCTACCTGAGAGAGATCAACGAAACCCAACTGCTCTCGGCCGACGACGAGCAGGAGTTGGCCATTGCCATTGGAAAGGGTGACATCGAGGCCCGCGATCGGATGGTCCGCGCCAACCTGCGCCTGGTGGTCAATATCGCCCGCGGCTATACCGGCAAAGGACTCGGGCTGCAAGACCTGATCGAGGAAGGCAATCTCGGCCTGCTCCGCGCGGTTGAAGGCTTCGATCCGGCGATGGGGACTCGATTCTCGACCTACGCCAGCTATTGGATCAAACAGTCGATCAAACGCGCGCTGATCAACACGGCCAAGACCATTCGCATTCCCGCCTACATGGTCGAGTTGCTCTCGAAATGGCGTCGCGCGAGCACGCGGCTGGCCGAGGAGCTCGGCCGCACGCCGACGCCCGAGGAAGTCGCCCGGGTGCTCGGCCTGCCGCGCAAAAAGCTGCCCATTATCAAGAAGGCGATCCGCATTTACAATCTCACGCCGCACACCGATCAGGCCGAGGCCGGTTGGTCGCTGGGCGAGATGATCATGGACGACCGCGCCCGCACCCCGGAAGATGAGATGGTCGAACACGACAATCTCACCCACGTCATGCGTCAACTCGAAGTGATGGACGAGCGTGAGGCGATCGTGCTTCGCATGCGTTTCGGCCTGGAAGACAACGAGCCGCGAACGCTCAAGGAAATCGGCGAGACGCTCGGGCTGACCCGCGAACGCGTCCGCCAGATCGAAACGGAAGCGCTCGGCAAGCTGAACGAAAGCCTCAACGGGCCGCCTGAGTAGAGCCGCAGGTCAGGCTCCGCCTGACAATCTTCCACGAGCAACCTCGTCTCATGTCAGGCGGAGCCTGACCTACGGATCTGCAACTCTTTCCAGGAGCGTTTTCCGATGCCCGGAGCAACCAATCTGCAACTAACCGACTTCATCCGCTCGGTTCCCGACTTTCCGAAGCCGGGCATCCTGTTTCGCGACATCACGCCGATGTTGGCCTCGCCGGCGGCGCTGGCCGAAGCGGTGCGTCAGTTGGCCGAGCGTCTGCGCCACACGCCGATTGACCTGATCGCCACGGCCGAGGCCCGGGGCTTTCTCTTCGCGGCGCCCTTGGCGTTGGAGTTGGGCGTCGGGCTGGTGCCGATCCGCAAGCCGGGCAAGCTGCCCTACAAGACGCTCTCGTACACGTACGACCTGGAGTACGGCACCGACACGCTTGAAATGCACGAGGACGCCATTCCCCCCGGCGCACGCGTGCTCGTGCTCGACGACCTGTTGGCCACCGGCGGGACGGTCCGCGCGTGTTGCCAGATGGTCGAGCAGTCCGGCGGTGTGGTGGTCGGCTGCGCCTTCGTGATCGAGTTGCTCGACCTGGGCGGCGCCAAGAAACTGGCCGGCTACGACGTCTTCAGCCTGATCCAGTATGACTGAGCCGGATCGTTCATGAACGTGTGCCACTGCTTCGTAGAAGCAGTGCGGGGGTGGCTGGCGGCTGAGCGCAGCGAAGCCCCAGTTTGTGACCATCTGGGGCATCCCGGCGCGCCGGGACCCCAGCCACCCTTCTTGAACGTCTTCTCTGCTATCGAATCAGACCGACGAAGAAGCTGAAGTTCTCGATGCGGTCGCCCGGCTGATGCGAGACGGGGAAGGCGAAATCCAAGGCGATCGGCGCCGGACCCATGGCCGGGACCGTGATCCGCAGCCCGAAGCCCGGGGCTACGCGATACCTGTCGGTCCAATCGTCGAACGATTTCTCGACCGTGCCCGTGTCGCAGAAGACCACGCCGCGGAGCATGTCGTCGGCCGTGATGGGAAAGAGGTATTCGGCCGAGGCAAGCAACATAACGTGCCCGCCGACGAATACGCCGGTTGCAGGGTCGCGAACCGAAGCCCCGCGGAAATCGAAACCGCGGATCGTGGAGAAGCCGCCGGCGAAGTAGTGTTCGTAGATGGGCGTGTCGCTGTCGGTCCAACCGAATCGGGTGTTCAGACTCAACACGTGGCGTCCCGATCCGTCAGGTCGCTCGTGGAGCAGGAAATACTTGCGTAGATCGAGGTTGACTTGCGGATATTCGTAAGTCCCGATGACCTGCTCGAATGACCCTTCAATCAGATGGCCTTCGGTCGGCAGAAACGCGCTGTCCCGGGTATCGTGGGCCAGTTGGGCCTGGAAGCCGTACAGACCCGACTCGCCCTCGGCCTCCAGCAGGTCGGGTGGCGCCGGACTGACCGCATCGTAAAGCGACACCTTCATCCCGCGAAACGCCAGGCTGCCGGTCAGCGCGTAGTTGAAATGGTACCCCAGCGCCACGCGCCCACCCAACCGTTCTTCCTTCCAGTCGAAATAGTATCGGGTGTAGTACTGGCCGCTCAGTCCCAGGCTCACCTGGGAGTCGAACCAGTAGGGTTCCTGGAAGCTCACCAGGTAGCGGTGGACCTGGGTGCCCGGCATGGCCTCCAGTCGAAACCGTTGGCCGTCCCCGCGCCAGGCTCGGCCGCTGCGGATATCCTCGAAGTTGCGAGGCCATTGTCTCCAGTTGAAGTTCTGCTCGTCGACAACGATCGAACCGACCAGGCCCGCGTCGGAATTGACGCCCACGCCGAACATGAACCGGCCGGTCATGGCTTCTTCGGCGTAAATGCTAAGAGGGATGTCCCGTGTCGGCTCATCCCAGAGCGGCGGATAGACGCTCGGATCGGGCGATCGTTCCGGTTCATAAGGGCCCATTCCCGCGGGGTCGCCGGTCAAGGGCGGAACCATCCGAGGCCAGGCGTTTCGGTCGCTCCCATAGGGTGGATTCGGCTCGACCGTCTGCGCCCCGCCGGAAGTACCGGCCGGCGGTAGCGTCGTCGAAGCCTGCGCGTCGGTCGAGGGATATCCGCTGGTTGTAGGCTGCGAGCCGGTCGCGTAGTTCGGCACCATGGTCTGCGGCGGCGACAAGGGACTCCACGCCGGCGTCGACCTGCCCGCGTCGGCCGAGTATTGCGCGCGAGTGACCGACTGGTTCCATGTCGGCTGCGTCGGGTACCTTGCGTGGGCAACCTGGCAGGATTCCGGTTCTCCGAGAGAATCACGCCGGGCAAATTGCCAGCCGTCCGACCGACAGCCGGCCAGCGCGACCAGCAGCGCGGGGCCGAGGAGGACCCACCGGCCGAGTGCGAGCGATGGCAACCATGGTTTCGGCCCGGTCATCGAGTACCTCCGTCTTGGTGATAGGGCCACCGGCCGCCCGGTGGCGAGCCGTAGCCGTGGTCCGGACTCTGGCCACGAGACGTACCGGGTCTTTGTGGAGGCCGGGCAATCCGTGCCGGCGGCTCATCCTCGATTTCCTTCGCGTCGGCCGGACTGAAGACGATCTTGGGGAGTTTGCCTCGCTGAGGGTCGAGGTTGAACACGTGACTATACCGATAACGCCGCTCACTTGCCTGGATTTCTCGAGTGTCGACGATGTCGCCGGGCAGGAGCGAAGTCTGGTTGAGCAGGACGGTGATTTTCGTGTGGGGGCTCTCGCCCGATATCTTCGGATTGATTCGGCCCACGCGGTAACGATCGCCCTCCTCGATCTTGTAGACGAGATCCAACAGGCCGGTTTCTTCGAGGAAGCGGGGTTCGGCCTTGACCACCGGAAAGATGTAGCCGACGCTTCCGTACTGCTCGGAAATCCGACGCACGTCGCCGTCCATCTTACCCTGGCTGAAGAAATCGCCGGTACGGAGTTGGATGGCCTCTTGCAACTTGGCCGTGGCAAGCTTCGAGTTGCCGATGAACGAGACGTCGTGAACCTTCCAGCGCGGCCCCTCGTCGATCACGTAGGTGACCACGGGGTTCGGGTTGCTCCAGGGCAGCGGAAAACGCACGTAGCTCGTCTCATGGCCGACCCGCGCGTGGAAGAAGCCGAGGCTGCGGTAGTAGGCCACCAGCGTGTCTTCGTCGGCTTGAATCTTTTTTCGATCGAATTCGCCCTTGAACACCCATAGGATTCCCGGCTTGGTTTCAACCTGGGTCAAGAGTCGCTGATCGCTGGCAATCGTGTTGCCGATGAATCTTGTCCAGACGACCTTTTGCTTGGGTCCTTCGCGGATGACGAAGATGGCGCCGCGGTCGCCCTGCTTGTTCCCTTCCCTGATGGAAACCCGGGCTTGCGTGAAGCCCTTTTCGGCGTAGAACTCCTCGAGCACGCGCCGGGCTTCCTCGACGGCGAACGGATCGGCCGCGTCGCCCGCCGCCAGTCCGCTCTCGCCGGCAAGATCCTTGTCTTTGACCTTCCGATTGCCGACGTACTTGACGTACTTCAACATCGGTCGTTCGACGACCTTGAAGATGACCACGCGTCCGCCGGGCGCCGGTTGGTATAACGGCTCGACCATGGCGAACATGCCCGTCTTGTACAGTTGGCGAACGTCTCGGTGAATGATCGCCTCGCGGAAGGGGCGGCCGGCGCGGGTGCGAATGTGCGGCAGGATCTTCTCTTTCTTGATCGTATCGTTGCCGACGATCCGGACCTCGACCACGGAGAGGTCACCGGGCCGTAGCGGCTCGGCACCGGGCGGGGAATCGGCTGCCCCTGTTTTCTTCGCTGCTGCTCGCGGTTCATCGCCCGGCGTTTTTTGCGGCCAATGAAACGGCCGGTAACCCGATCCGCGCGGCGGACCGAATAGCGTATCTTGTCTCGGGTCCATTGATTGCCCACACCCCCGGTCCGCCATCGCCGAGAATGCAAGCGCCGCCAGAGCGAGAAGAAAAACCGTGTGTAGAGCCCACCGGACTCGATCCACCGCAGCCACTGCCATCGCAGTTCCTTCTGTTGGGCCCGCCCGAGATTGAACCGGAAAAGACGAGTCGTACGACCAGTTCGACAAGTGGAGAGGCACCGAGTGCGCGGCGCGGCCCTCCCCCTTCATTTGAAAGTCGCGTAGAAATACAAGAACGGGCCGCCTGGGACAAGGTGAGTTAAGCGGCGCGGAGGTGATTTTTTCGTCCCGAGAACCCTCCACGCTGGGGGGCTGGCAGCATATGGGGTGGCATGCTCTCGCTTGCGTGAGCATGTTCTTTGCATCTCAGAACGTGTCCGGGAATTCAGTGTGCCACTGCTTCGCCAGAAGCATTGCTTAGCGGTTGCACAGCCGGCACTGCTTGCCGGTGGCAAGCAGTGGCACACATTCTGCCTCGAAAACCCCCGATTTCAATTCCCGGACACCCTCTTTGCATCTCAGAACATGGCCACGCAAGCGAGGCCATGCCACCCTGCCGTCTTCCGACAGAAGTTAGAAATTGATGTCCTCGTTGGCCGGCTCGTAGCCGTCGAATCCCGGCGCGCCGGAATACGGTTGCTGCTCGGCGAGGCTCTCGAAACGTGTATGCCGGTGCAGCCAGGTCAGCTTGACGTCGCCGGTCGGGCCGTTTCGTTGCTTGGCGACCATGATCTCGCCCTTGCCGATGATGTCCATTTCCTCCGCCTTTTCCCGGGAATGAAAATACTCCTCGCGGTGGACGAACATCACGACGTCGGCGTCTTGCTCGATCGCGCCCGACTCGCGAAGGTGGCTCAGCCGTGGCCGGCGTGCTTCCTTGCCCGTGCCCACCTCGACCTGCCGGTTGAGCTGCGCCACGCAGAGGACGGGAATCTTCAACTCGCGGGCCAGCGCCTTCAGCCGGCGGGACATCCTGGCCACTTGCTCTTGTCGGGGATCATTGGGATTATCCGGCTGGATCAACTGAAGATAGTCGACCACCAGCACGCCGAGACCCTCGCGCCGCTTCAGCCGTCGCGCGCAGGCGGCGATCTGCGAGATCGATCGGCTGGGACTGTCGTCGATGTAAAGCGGCGCGCTGCTCAGTTTGGTCGACGCCTCGACCAGCTTCTCTCGTTCGTCCTTCGACATCAGGCCGCTGCGAAACTTCTGTCCGTCGATCTTCCCCTGCGAAGACAAGAGTCGTTGGGCCAGTTCGTGTCGGGCCATTTCGAGGCTCACGAACAAGACGGGAATGTTTTCGTGAATGGTCACGTGCTCGGCGATGTTGGTGGCAAACGCGGTCTTGCCCATGCTCGGCCGGGAGGCAAGAATAACCAGCTCCGAGTCGTGCAGCCCGCCGGTGAGGTTGTCCAGGTCGACAAAGCCGGTCGGAACGCCGCTCGCGCCGCCGTGCTCCATCCGGTGGTCGATCAGATCGAACGTCTCCATCAAGATATCGTGGATGTTGCTCACCTGATCGGAGCTGCGGTTGTCGTGGATGGTGAAAACCTTCTGTTCGGCTTGGCCGACCAGCTCGTCCGGCGCAAGCGTCGGTTCATAAGCGTCGCGCAGGATCTCGCTGCTGGCGTGGATCAGGGCCCGCAGCGTGGCCTTGTCGCGGACGATCTCGGCATAGCGAACCGCGTGGGCCGCGACGCCGACCGATTGGGCCACCTCGGCCAGATAGGCCCTGCCGCCGACCGCCTCCAGCTCGCCGGCCGTCTTCAGACGCTCGACCAGCAGCGTCACGTCGATCTGCAGCCCGTCGCTGTGCATCTCGACGATGTGCCGAAAGAGCTTCTGGTTGGCGTCGGCATAGAAGTCGTCGGGCCGAAGCACGAGCAACACGTCGTCGCAGAAGGTCGGGTCGAGCAGAAGGCTGCCCAGCACGCCCTTCTCGGCGTCGAGATTCTGCGGCGGCAGCCGGTCGAG
>CAZWWC010000005.1:0-34818 GCA_964637625.1 uncultured Planctomycetaceae bacterium | reverse complement strand
CCTGTCCCCTTTTTCCCGCCCAGGAGGCTGAACCAATGTCCCAGGAGTTTTCCGACGAGACTTCGCAGCGTCTGGAGTGCCTCGTCGTCCGGGCCGCGAGGACCGAGCCGTGCACACGGGACGTCATCCGTGAGCGGCCGCTCTCGATCGTGGTCAACGGCGAGTCGGCCGCGGTGCTGATGTGCACGCCCGGCGCCGAGGAGGACCTGGCACTCGGCTTCATGCTCACCGAAGGCTTCGCCCGGTCGCCGGAGGACGTCGAGACGATCTCGTTCCGCGGCGAAGAATCCGGCTCGACAACATCGGAAGTCCGCGTTCAACTTGTCGGCGACGGATCCCGCAATGTCAAAGGTCGATATCGAGACATCTTCCCATCGAGCGGCTCGGACGGTGCGGAGTTGATCGAAGCCATGACCAAAGACCTCGCCGGCTTCCAGATGCCCTCGAAAAGACTTCGTGTCGAGGACGTGCTGCGTCTGCGAGACAGGATGGAAGCGGCGCAGGTCCTGTTCCGGCAAACCGGCGCGGCGCACGCGGCGGCGGTGGCGGAGCTTCCCATCGCGGGCACGGAAGGTTGCGCCGTGGTGCGTGAGGACATCGGCCGCCACAACGCGCTGGACAAGGCGGTCGGTGCGGCCGTGCGGCTCGGCTTGCCGCGCGAGCGGGCGTTGCTGCTGCTGTCCGGACGACTATCGCTGGAGATGGTGGCCAAGGCGGCCCGGGCCGGCATCGGTCAGGTTGCCGGCCTCAGCGCGCCTTCGGCCGCGGGCGTGGCGCTTGCGAGCGAGTTGGGAATGTTCCTGGCCGGCTTCGTCCGAGGCGAGACGATGACCGTCTACTGCGGTGCCGAGGCCATGGCAACGGGCCGAGGCAGTTAGAGCATTTCTCACAACAGCGTAGCGGCTCTGCGAGGGTGCCAGGGGCAGCTCGTCTGCCCCTGCTCGACGGATTCCAAAGCACTGCTGGACAAGCCAGCAGTGGCACCCGCTACACTGATCTGAGAAGCGATCCAGTAGTCTGTCACAGTTCTATTGTTGGGTGCCATGGGCAGCTTGCCTGCCCTTGTTCTCGCAGTGGCGGACAAGCCGCCACTGGCACCCACCTGTCAAACCAGCATTGATGAACCACCAGACACTCATTCCGGCATCAGCTCGAACAGCCAGATGTCGAGATGCTTCATTGCCGCGGTCTTCACGCGCGGGTTGGACCGGGAGAGCTCGATCAACTCAGCCGGTTTGCCCTGCCCGTCGTAGGACTTCACCCGGTACCGGCCGGCCGGGGACGCCAGCCAGGGCGGGAGATTGAGTGACAGGTCGATCTGCCGATCTTTGTCAACGGTGTTCAGGACGACGACAAAGACTTTCTCAGGCAGAACGTACGCGCCGATGATCGTGCCCGGGCAGGGCTCCGACAGAATGCAGTTGCCGATGAAGGTGCCGTCGACGAAATAGGGCAGGAACTGGGCACGCAGCCGCGCGCACTGCTTCAGGGCCCGGCCGAGCGCCGGGTGGTTCTCGATCCAGTCCGACCCGTTGATGCCGTCGGGCTTTCTGGGCTGGATGTTCATGAATCGGTTTCGCACGAAGCACTGCTTCACCTCGGCGCCCGACTTATCGATGTTGAAGTTAATCCTCGGAGCAGGGAAGACGCTGGTCATCGGCTGCACATCTTGTGTGTCCAGGGTCCAATTCCAGGTGTAATCGAGATAATCGGCGGAGACCTCGAAATTGTGCAGTTCCTCGGCGCAGAACGTCGATTGGGGATCACGCTGCCTCGAATAGTCGCGGATCTCCCTGGTGAGCGTCAACAGATTCGGCTCCGGCTGCTCGATGAAGAATTGATCCCAGCACAGCGACGACACGCCGATGTCGACCAGGTGCTTGCACGAAGCCAGGACTTCCTTTTGCCAAACCCGATTCCTGGTGTCGACCGAGGCACACCGGTAGTTCGTGAAGTAGCCCGGAGCCATTCTCGGGATGTACTCCGTATGATACGTGTAGTCGTTCTTGAGTCGTGTCACGCCGTAGCGTGCGGCCGTTTTCTCGGTCACCTGACATACGGAGATAATCGGAGCCACGTTGACGCCGAGCTTTTTGCAGTCCGCGACGGCCTTGACCAGCCCGCGATCGCCCCCGAGGTGCTCGAAGGCGGGCGGCAACGGCAGCAGAAATCCCGGGCGCGTTTGCCACGGCACGATCTCGAAGAGGCCGTGCTGCTTGCTCTCCTTGGCCAGCCGCTGGAAATCGCTGAATCTCCAAATGGCATCCTCGGGGTCGCCGGGCTGGAGTTGGCTCATCCAGACGGTCCGAAAGCCCAGTCCCTTGCGGATGTGGTCGGGCACGTGCCACTTCCGCTTGATGTTCTGCCTTACCCAGTCACGGTAGGGCTCGATTCCCTTGGCCCAGCCGCTTTGGTGCGGAGTCAGCCAATACTTTCCGCTGCGCCAGGTGCCACCCTTGCCAACTCGCACGCGATGTTCGGCCGCAAGACGCACTTTCTTGTCTCTGTCGGACCGACACACGAAAACGGTCGCCCGGCGATCGAAACCCCATCGCCGCGGAAAGAGGCTCATCCCGCCGGCCAGACTGCCGTAATCGACCCAGCGGCCGATCATGGGACTGCGTACCCCGCGAAGCGAAGTGAACGTGGCGATCGCGGGATTCTTGCGGTGAAGCCGGTCGGGATCGGACGGCCGGAGATCGGCAAAAGGTCGTATCAGCTTGCCCCCGCTGCGGAACTCGGTCGGGCCGGGGCCGGCCAGCGGAACCAGGCCCGAAAGGTCCGGGAAGAGAATCTGCCGCACGACGCCCTTCGAGCGATTCTTGACGGTGCAGTCAAGAATCACGGACTTGTCGTCCGGAGCCGCGCGGAACGTCACGGTCGCCGAAACCTTGCCGCGCAGGCCGGCAGGCCGCTGCTTCGCCCCCAGACTGTCCCAGCGGATCACGACTTCGTCAGCGTTGTTGGTGATCCTGGCTCCCGTCGAATACCGGGAACCAAGCCGCAGCGGTGGAGTTCCCTTCACGGCGCAGATCAACTCGACGATGCCGGCGGACTGGCCGATCGTGTCCAACATGGTTCCCGGACCGGGGTAGGACAGACGAACGATGCCGCCCGTCCGCGCGTTGATCCCGATTTCCAGCCCGTTGAGAGTTGCCGTCACCACACTCGGGCCACTTTTCGCGTCGTCCGCGTACAACGGGGCACCGATCAGCAGCGCGGCCGCCAGAGCGATGGGCACGACGTGGGTAGAGGGCATTTCAAAACGGTCATCCTGAGCGAAGCGAAGGATCTCCCCCCCGCGAAAGCCGAGATTCTTCGCTGCGCTCAGAATGACAACAATCAGAGCACCGGTTTTGAAATGTCCTCTAGTCATTTTCATGGTTGTCCTATTTCTACTTTTGATTGCCACGCTGTTTCAACCAGGCTCGATAGGGCTTCATAGCCTCGTTCCACCCGCCCTTCAGCGGAGTCAGCCAGTAAGGGCCGCTCTGCCAGGTCGCTTTGCCCTTGATATCCACGCGGTGCGCGTACATCAGGCGGAGTTTGTTGTTTCGTTCCCACAGGTGGAGCATCACGGTCGGCTCGGAATCGTGGGCCCCTCGGGCAGCAAAGAGGCTCAACCCGCCTTTCGCACTGCCGCAGGCGATCCATCGGCCCAGCGCCGGGTCTTTCTTGTTGAGGCTAAGCTCCATAAACGTCGAATTCCTCGCGAAGAACTGATCCTGGCGGGGGCTGGCCAACTGCACAAAGGGTCGGACGATCCGTTTGCCCGAGCGGAGCTCGGTCCCCGCCGCGCCGTCGGTGGGCACCAGCCCCAGAAGATCGGGAAAGAGGACTTGCCCAACGGCGTTGCCGGACTGGTTGTGGATCGCGCAGGCCATGATGACCGACTTCCCGTCCTCGGCCGCCTTCAAGGTGACGGTTGCCGAAACCTTGCCCGGCACCTTGACAAACGACCGACTCGCACCGAGCTCGTCCCAGTGGACCACGACGCGATCCTTGCTCGCCGTGATTTGTGCTCCCCGTGAGTAGCGAGAGGCAAGGCGCAGCGGCCCAAACTCTTCTACCGGATAAGCCACGTCGACGATGCCGGCGGCGCCGGCCGTGGTGTCCAACATCGTTCCGGCGCCGGGCGAGGACAAGCGAAGGATACTGCCGGTGTGGGCATCCAGCACGATCTCGAAACCATTCAGGGTCGCCGTGACGCGCTGAGTGGATCTTGCCGTGGGCTCCTTCCCATGCACCGGAAAGCTGCCCAGAAGCAACGCTATCAAAACGACCCATCGGGCGTGCGCTCTCTTGTTGGTCAACATCATGGCTCTTCTTAACCGAACGTCTCCAACGACCCATCGAGGGTGGACGAAGCCGAGGATTCATGCTGGGATCGGTTAACAACGGTTCTCGCTATTATAGCCACCGGACTTGCTCCCCGGCAACCTGTCGATCGGTTCTGCGGCGTTGTGCCTGAGGAGCATCACGGAGGCATGACGCTTTCGCCACCGAAGCGGGTGCTCAGGCCGCGATAGACGGCCAGGTCGATCTCGTCGTTGAGGAACGAGACGCGTCCGTCGGCCCAGGCGAAATTCGCCCCGCCGGGATGCAGGCTGTGAAAGCCCATGTTGTCCAAGGCGAGCCACGTGCCGACCGCCGAGCGATCGACGTAGTTGATCGGCGCGTGCGTGAAGGCCAACGCGCTGTTGGAGATGGCCCAGACCCTAAAGACGTCGTACCGCGGTACGATTTCGCCGACAATGATCGTCTTGCTCGTGCCGTCCTCGAAGCTGGTGACGGTCACCGGCACCAGGTAGTTATGTCGCCAGAAAGTGCCCGTGCATTCGAGGATGCCCTTGGACATGGTTGCACAAAGGTTGTTGCAGTAGGGCAGCCCGCCGAAGCTCGACGCGTTGTTCGGATCGTGCGGTCCAATGACACCGGCATAGTTCGTCGTGGCAAGGGGGATCTTGTAATCCTTCGGATAGTGCCACACGTCGATCTGAACGGCGTCGTCCTCATCGCGGGAGTCGCTGGGACAAAGATACAAGGGGATCGGCTTGGCGATCACGTCGCGATTCTGGGGATTCAGGATTCCCCGGCCGCTGGAGGCAGGGCCGTCGAGATTCATCGTCTCGTAAAGCGTCCCTTGCTCGACCAGCGGGAGAATCCGAACCATCCAACTCACCCCGCTGGGCACCATGTCGGGGTCGTCGCCTTGGCAATTATCTTGCGGGATATTGACCGGAAACACGCCAAACTGGTTCTCGTAGTTGAGCACGCCCAAGGCGATCTGCTTGAGGTTGTTGCTGCATTGCGTCTTCCTGGCCGCCTCGCGGGCCGCCTGCACGGCCGGCAGCAGCAGCGCGACGAGAACACCAATGATGGCGATCACCACCAGCAGCTCCACCAGCGTAAAGGCCGGCCTCTTCCGCTTAATCGAGAACAATCGACCACTCATTTCGTCCCTCCTTTACCTCGAAACGCAATGGGGATTGTTCCGCGCTGGAGTACTTCTCCGGGATCAGCGATTTCGGAACGGCGAACTCCGACGCGGCGCGGTTCCGGTTCTCTTCTCCGGTGAGCTCGCCCCGGCAATGGACGGTCACCCGGTGCCAACCCAGCGCCGCGCCTTCACGACCGGCGTTCTCGACTCGGAAGGAACCGTCCGATTGAATCACGCCGACCGCCGCCGGGCCCGGCGTGCCTTGCTCCGGCAAGAACACCACCCGACCGTGATCCAACGGCTTGCCCTGGTACGTGACCGTGCCCTTGACCGTGGCCATCGGAAACGGTGTCCCGGAAGTGCAACCGACGGCCGAAACCAGGATGCCCATCAACAGGCATCGTAGGCCGAGGCAGCCGCGACACCACGCAAACGCCCACCGCGGATCATGCATCTTGTACTCCTTATTCCGAACAGTACAACTGCCAGGAGCATGGTCAGGGCCGACGGCTCGGGCACGGCGCTATTGGCTTCGCTTGTGCCGGTACCCCAGTTGGCCGCCAAGACGGCCGCGTCGGCCACGTCGATGATGCCGTCTTCGTTGAGATCGCCCATGGGCCACGTCGCGTTATCTTCGCCCCAGTTGCTTGCCAGTGCCTTGGCGTCCGCTTCATCGACCACGCCGTCCTCGTTGGCGTCGCCGGGGATCGGCCTGGTTATCGGCCCGCTGACGTTCGTCTTGAGGTTGTCGACGTAGACGACCGTGTCGACATTGTTGGGGCCATAGATCAATACCGAGAGCAGATCGACCATGAGCCCTTCGAGGGCTCCGCTGCCACTGTACGAATACCATTGGTCTGCATCGTCCAGATCCCACTGGTACAGATGCCACTGGCCGTCGGCGGTGAGCGTCCGTTGGTTACTTATTTCGATGCCGTCGATGTCTTCGACGGCCAATCTCGCCCCAAGGGCGGGCGTGTCAGTCCGCAGCCAGAGGCCAACCCAGCCGGCGCGGTCCAGGGCCAACGGATTGCCCTGCCCATCGGTTCCGGCCGGGACGTCCGCTCTCCAGGGTATACTCTGGCCTGGATCGTCGTAGACGGTCACCTCCAACATCGACTCACCTTGTCGGGTATCGCCGCCGACGTGCTGGATACTGCCTGCCGAAGTGTCGTGGCCATAGTCAAACGTGCCGCCGAACTCGGTGGACTGGAAGAAAGGCTCGTCGGTTTCGAAGCCCAGCCGTGTGCGTTGGCGGCTGGGTTGCGGGGCGGGGCTGTTGAAGGTAAAGGGTTGCTCCGTCTCGACAAGGTAGCCCGCCCCGGGAGACCAAGCGGCGTAGTTCGCTTGTGGATTCGCCTCCAGGTCGAGGTTGTGTTCGAACCAGTCATCGAAGAACATGGTTCGCACGGTCGGGTCAAGGTAGGCCAGGTGCAACCAGTTCCCGGCCGTGTACGAATACTCGAAATAGGCATCGCCTGAGCCGTTGACGTACTTGGTAAACCCGTCGGTGCCCCGCGAGCAGGCCTTGAACGTGTTGATGAACCGCTGCATGTCCGTGCTGTCGAAGACGATGCCCGCGCGGTAGCACTGGAAGGCAAAATCGGCGTTCATTCCCCCGTAGGAGATGTTTTCGGAGCCGCCTTTCCACGTTGCGTAGCTCCAATCGTAACGTGGCACGTAGGAGCCTGAGGTTTCGAGCCGCAGGTCGTTCTTGAAGAAGTTGGCCAGTTTCTCGGCCCGCTCGCGGAAACGCTCCTGGCCGGTGGCAAGGTAAAGGTTGACGTAGAGCCGGCCCACGGCGTTCTGCTGGTTGTACGGGCTGATGTCGCCATCCAAGAAGAAGTCTTTGTAGTGACCCTCTCCCGGTGCCGGACCTTCATTCCAGTCGTCCTCGAAGGCAGCCAACATCTCCATGGTATCGTCGATCCAGCTATCCGCCTCGCTGCCGTAGGTTGCACGCAAGGTCGGATTCTTGTTGATGAGATAAGCGGTCCGCGCGATCGGATTGCAGAGCATGCCCGCGTGGACCTCGTAGGCGTACATGGGGTACTCACCGTTTACTTCGTAGTAGTCGGTTGGCCAGGCGGGCACGACTCGGCCGCGAAGCTCGTCGACCACGGGCGGGTCGCGCCGGTCGGCGCGGATCGACATGACGTAGGCGGTGTGGTCGCGTATGCGCTGGAGCCGGGCCGGGTCGGCCGTGGCCTCGTACAACGCCACCGTGCTCATCAGAATCCTGCCCTCACCCCAGCCCAGATACGCGCCGTTGGTCGTCGTAAGATACCAGTCGAAATCGTACTCGGCCTCCTTGTCCTGGTAGGCCTGCAGTGCGAAGTCGGCGATGTAGTCGGCGCCGGCCGGAGTGGCGCTGCCGAGCGGCGCTACAAGAAAACAGGCGGCCACGAGGCCGGCAGCGGCGCGACGATAGAGCACCAGAAGAACACTCATCAAGACGTACTCCGAAAAAATAACAACTGCACTGGAAGCCCCTTAGAAACCATCTCAGAACTCTTTTTGGCCTTCAACCGTCATCCTGAGCAAAGCGAAGGATCTCTTTACCACCAAAAAAGTTGAGATACTTCGCTTCACAGATCCTTCGCTGCGCTCAGGATGACAACCATGAACTGGGTTTTTGAGATAGTCTCTTATTGACCCTTGCATGGCTAATGAACCCAGGGCGACCAACGGGAGCCCGGCTTTCAAGGCAGTTCGGCCATGGCCAACCGTTCAATGGCCATGCAAACATCAATAGTCCTTTGTAACTCGATTTTGGCACATGGGGCAAGCAGAATGCGCCCGACGCTGCTGTTGCCGAGAAAGCTTTCAGGAGGCATCCTCCTCGACCGGCAAACGGCGATCGGCTGACCGCCGTTTGCCGCGGTAGGAGGTTGACATCATGGATAGCTTCGCAGGTCAGGGTGACTGAACGGAGTTTCTCCGCGTCAGGCACAGCCTGACCTACGAGCTATCGGCTTTTCAATCTTCCAAAACCCCAGACAGCTACTTTCGACGCACCAGCACCAGGCCGGCCAACGCCGGGAAAAGGAGAACCATCGTTGAGGGCTCAGGAATACACGGCTGGCAGATCTCGACCGAGTCGAACGAGATCGCATGCTCATCGCCGTTCGGCGTGGAGCGGCAATGGAAGTGGATGAACCCGCCGACGCTCTCATCCTCCTGACGGAACGCAAGCTTCTGGGTTGACGTGAGGCCGTACGGATTCGTCGTCGCGTCGTAGGGAATCTCACTGTCCCAGTCGACTGATTCATCGTTGCCGGCGTCGATCTTTACCTCCCAGGTGTTGTTGGCCGGATCGATCGCCAGCGAACAGTCAACCACCTGACCTTCCACGAGCGGGAGGCCCGTGTCATGCCAGTAGGCAGCCCCGTTGTCCCGGGCGTAGACTATCCAGTCAGTATTGAGATAGCCGCCAATGGCGCCAATTCCCCAAGTCTGATAGGGGGCGGCGGACGGCGGCGTAGCTCCGGAACTCCACGCGTCGAAGACGGAGATCATGTCATTACTGGCAGTGAACGTGTCCAACTCGTAATCGAAACGGATCTTGAAGTCGACACAATGTTCTTCGGTCAGATCGATTCCACATGGGTTCTCGTCTGCGTCATACCCGTAGTCGCGGGAAATGGCCCCGCTGCCGTTGTTGCTAATCGTACACTTCAGTGCGAAGTTCACATAGTAGCCGGAGTCCACGGGGTTGGCATTGGTAAGGGTGTCGTAACCCGTTCCATGCCACGTGGTCTCCACCCACGGGCCAGCCCAGCCGTCGCCGGCCTTGCCCTTGTAGGTGTCGACACTTCCGGCGCCGCCCTCGAAATAGGCCGTGACGCACTGGGTGCACTCAGCCTGTGCCGGAGTGCCGGCCAGCAGAAGACCACCGAGCGCCAGTACGCTCAGTAACCAAAACAAACCTCTCATGATTCAACCTCCCGGGTGCAAGTTGTACACCACAAAAAACTTGGAAACCTTGTTGCAACCAAATATCTTGAAGCCTCTTCTCGATTCCGCGTTCTCCATCCTCTCGGGTGGCACCGATGATTTTCCGCGAAAGATGCCTCCCCAGTCCTTCGACTTTTTCGGAAAATCGTCGGTGTGCCGCAGCCTTGGCGAAGGCACAAGAGGTCGTGCCCTCGACTGACGAACACCTCTTGTCGCTGGCGCGACACCGACGATTTCGCGGTCCGAGCAATGGCAATCGCAACGCCGACTCCGCGAAATCATCGGTGCTACCCATTCTCAGTATTCCCTCTCTGTGTCAGGCACAGCCTGACCTACCCGCCGGCCCCTGCGACCTCGGAAGCCTCCCAAACTCAACAGCAGGCCCAGCAGGCCCACGAGCACCGACGGCTCGGGCAGGCCGGTTACCTCCTCGCCGGTACCGGTACCCCAGTGGGCCGCGAGGATCGCCGCGTCGGCCGGGCCAACCACGCCGTCGTCGTTGAAATCGCCTTGCTCCGGTCCGGTGGCCGTTGTCGATCCCCAGTTGTCCGCCACGGTCTCGAGATCCGCTTGGTCCACGTCGCCGTCTTCGTCGGTGTCGCCGGGGACCTGCACCGTGGTGATGACGATGTCGTCGATCGACCACGCCCGCTGGTCATCCGCGTCGTTGACGCGCTCAGCGAAAATCAACCAACCGCCCACGTAATCCGAAGCGGTCCGCCAGCCGAGATCGGTGGCCGAAAAGGGGTTATCCGGATCACTGGTGTCGGTAATCGTGATGTCGTAGCTCTGGTCGCTCGGATCGACGACGATCTCGAAGTCGTAGATCCCGCCCGTGGTCAGGGCGATGTCGGTATCGAGGGAGTCTTCGGGAGCCCAATCACCGTCCCGATTGCCGTCGAGGACGGTCCACTCGCCGACCATTCCCGGGCCAGGGCTGGAGTTGGGATCCAAGGGGTCGACGTGACCTCCGAAGGCGCTGATCTGCCAGGTGCTCGAACTGGTCGGACCCCAGCTCATCGCGGCGCCATCCGAGATCTGGTACATGTCATAGAACTCGGTGAAGTCACTGACATCTTCGTCGATGCGGACGGTGAACGAGATCTTGTGCCTCTTGGTGAAGTCGATGCCAAGCTCGTTCACCCGAGTATAGTCCCGTCCGACCGCGCCAAGGCCGTATTCCGCGGGCGGCTCGCCCGGATCGAAACTGTCGAGTGTGACCTCGAGGTGGTTGCCTCCGCCGGTCTTGATCTCGTTGAGCGATTCGACGCCGGCCAGGCACGTTGCCCGGGCCTCCTGCCCATTCCACGGCGTATCCCATCCATCGCCCGCCTTCCCCTCGTAGCCATCGACCTGGGTGGTCGTGTTGCCGGCGTTGAAGTGGAGTTCAATCGTGTCCATGCCGCCGACGGTGACCGTCTGGCTGACCTTGATCGCGTCGACCGAGAAGTCACGGGTTACCACGGCCGGACTTTCGACCGTGACCTCGCGGGCGGTGAAGTGGAGAAAGCCGCCGATGTTTTCCGCCGCCCGCCACCCATAGCCAGTGCCGGAAAACGGGGTGTTGACCCCGTCGTTCATATAGAGATCAAAGTTTGGCTTTGGCGTGGCGTTCGGGTGGACCGTGACCTGGACGTCCAGGACGTTTCCCCGAGTGACCGGGATGTTCGTGTTGATCATGGTGGACGTATTCCAGTCGTAGACCATCCAGTCATGATCGCCGGGGTCGCCTATGCCATAGTTGTTGCCCCAGGCGGCGACCAGCCACCTCACGTAGGGGGGCGCTGACGGCGCGGTTTCCACGAACATATTGTGGTCAAACATGTAATAGGCGTCATTGAGCTCATCGAACTTCCCCAAGCTCAAATCCTCGTTGACGCGATACTTGAACGAGATGGTGTGGTCTTCGGTGATGTCGATCAGACCACCATCGTAGTCGCGACCAACACCACCCCAGCTAGCTACGTCCCCGCCAAGCGTGGCCTTAAAATCGACGTTCAGATAGTTCCCCAGACCGCTGCCCATCTCCGTCGTGTTGTCCACCGTCGCGTCTATTTGGCCGTGATAATCGCCCTGCTTCCACTCCGAGGTCCAGCCGTCGCCGGGTATGCCGGGGTAGCCGTCAACCTCGATGCTGCTGCCCGCGTCGAAATCAGCCACGACTTCGATGTCGAGCGCCCAGGCGGGGGAGGCCCACCACAGCAAGAGACAACCTAGTGCCAATCCTCCGATCCCTAGCCGTAAGAGTTCTCTCATTTGATTCCACCTCCTGGGTGTCAAGTAGTGGTACACCAAAAAATGTAACAGCCTTCCAAGACTAGGCATTCTCAAAGCCTCTTCTCGATTCCACCACCTCCCCCTTCGTAGGTCAGGCTGTGCCTGACGTTCCGTGCGTGTGTCAGGCAGAGCCTGACCTACAAGGTCTAGCCAGCCCATCAAGGCCGCTCGGTCAACTCCAATTCCGGGTCGCCGAAAATGACAAAATCGCGATATGCCTCGTCACCGGGAACTTGGGTGATCTTGATCGAATCGAAGGAGAACGCATGGGTCACACCGTTGCGGTCGCTACGGCAGCCGAAGTGGAGAAAGCCGCCGACCCGCGAAGTTCGGAAATTGAGCCCGTCGGCTGAAAAGGCGGGGTTCACTCCATCGTCGATCCTCACGCCCCACGTTTTCGCAACGGGGTCGACGTCGACCGACATGTGGACAACCCTGCCCGCCACCCTGGGGATGCCCGTGTCGACGGGCATCTCCTCGCCTTCCTTATCGCGGCTGTAGAGATGCCAGGTGGGAACATCGCCACGGGCGCTAATCGACCACGACATCTTCGGGTCGGTGGCGGCCGAGCGACGCGCGTTGTCCAAGATGTAAACCTGGTCGTGCTGGCTGTCGAACGTGTCCAGCTTTCCGTCGATGCGAATCTTGAAGTCGACCTTGTGAGGCCTGGTGACGTCGATGCCGGCGGTGCAGTCGCGAGAAACGGCCCCCATGCCGTCGTTGTCGATGATGCTCTTGACTGTAAAACGCAAGTAGTTTCCACCGCCGTCCAATGGGTTCTTTCTGATAACGGTATTGCTAGCCTTGGCGTGGTAATGCCTTTGTATCCAGGCCGAGGCCCAGCCCCCTCCGGCCTTACCGGGGTAGGCGTCAACGCTCGTCTTGCTCTTGCCGCCGCTGAAATCGGCTGTTACGATCCTGGTCCGATCGACGCCGTCGGTCGACGCGAGTGTCAGGAATCGGGCGTTCTCGTCCAGGGGAATATCGATCACCGACGGCGGGCTTTGGGCCGAGAGGTTCTTCCTCGCAAACCGCACTTTCCCGTCCACGAGGACCCAAACGTCCACGGTGCCGCCGCGGCCCGCGGCTTCCTGGTGAGCCCCGATGCCGGCAACCGCTCGGAATCGATCGATCTTCTTGCCCGGATTCGCCCGCCGGATGGTCGCCAGATCGAACGTGATCGCCTGCGGAGCGTGCATGGCCAGCGACTCCGATTCGAGGCCTTTCACTCCCGCCAGCTTCTCGCCTGCCAGTAGCGCAACGTGCCCTCGGCGGCTCACCTTGGGGAACCCGGCAAAACGGCCCCCGGTCGAGTCGATTTGAACCGCTTGGCCTTTGTGCTGTGCGTCGGGAACGAACACGCCGTCGACAAAAGGTAGAGCCGCCATGGATTGATATCCACGCCGATCCGAGGCAAACGCGACATTATCCTTGTCAAAGGGCACGATCTTTCCGGTCGTGCAATCGATGGCCGTGCCTCGCTTCGCTCCGCGCCCGTTGCCCCCGCAAACCACGTCGACCAAATCAAGCATTTCTCCGGGAATACGTTGTACGAATCGCTTGGGCGCCGTTGCAATCATTTCTACGCGGGCCGTTTTCCGGGCTCCGATCGGACAAATCCTCGCAGCTTGGCCGACATGGAGTTCCTTCGGTGCTTGTACTGTTTCCGTCGCCTCGGTTCTGACGGCCACCTCGACCCGGCCGGTGAAAACATGCGCCTCGGTGGTCCCGTCCTGGTCAACGGAAACACCAAAGTCGGTTCCCAAGTCGACAATGACGGCTTGCGGCGTGCGGACCGTGAATCCCACCGCCCTTTTCGGCACGTTGGCCACGAGGCTCCCGGCTTGCAGGAAACCGCCGTTACGTTTGGTCGCATCGAACACGGCGGGCCCTTCCAGCAACACCTTGGCGCCGTCGGCGAAGGTGACTTCGGCGAGGCCCTCTGTGAGTTGAAGTTGCTCGCCGGCCAGCAGATCCGCCCCGGTCGACAAGGCCGTGCTGCTCTGGTCCCAGACGCACTTATGCGTCTGGGTGACTTTGGCCACCGGCACCACGGGGGCCGGCTGGCGCGCGACGTGCAACACGAGAATGAGGAACAAGACTCCCGGCAGGCCGATCGCCAGGAGGACCGAAACCACAAGCCCCCGGGAAAGGAAGTCCGTTCCCGCCTGAAACGCATCGCCCAGGAACCCGAGGATCGGCGAGCGGTCGCTTTGGTCCTCCGAGGTTCGAGTGGAAGAGGCCGGCGCCAGTGGGGGCGAAACCACCTCGGTCATCAGACTGGCCTGCTGGCAAATCTCGATGAACACCTTTCGATCGGCGTCGCTCGTCCTCAGCCGGGTGTCCAACACTTCGTTCTCTTCCGGCGTGGTGGCCTCGTCGAGATAGCGGAACACCAGCTGCGCGAACTGGACTTCATCGGCAGGAGGCATTTTGTCCGGTCGATTCTCAGACATCGCTCGTTCCCCCCAAGGCCATGCGTTTGCGAATACAGTCGGCCAGCGCGCGATGAATTCGGTACACGGCCACGTAGATCGTGTTGAGCGGCCGCTGGAAAACCTCGGCCAACTCAGCCCCTTTCATGCCCTGTCCGTACCGCAACCGAACAATCCTCTGCGACCGGGGAGTCAGTTCTTCCAGGCAGATTCGCAACGCCTCGATCTGATCCGCGCGGCCGGACTGCTCGACTTCATCCCAAGTGGCGTCCAGCAGATCGAGCGCCGCGTCACTGAGCGGCTGTGGAAGAGTCCCCCGCTTGCGGAGCATCGCGAGTGATTCCAGACGAGCCGTTCGACGGATCCAACCACCGAAGTGCTTCTCGTCGCGGATCGACTCATACTTGGCCAGCGCCAGGATGGAGACCTCCTGGAAAACGTCTTCGGCCAGATTGAAATCACGCACGATCGCCCGAATGTACGCCAGCACACTCATTCGAGCGGAGAGAAGCAGCCGGATAACCGTGTCTTGCTGTAGACTCATTTCTCTAGTTAATCCCTCCCCATATATCTACGTAGCTCGCAGCGGCCTACTGTACATCGATTTCTCGACGTGCGGCTCGACGGTGCAAGCCGGCACCCCATTCGCCGGGAACGAAGAAAGGCCTACCTCCTCTTCGCTACCTAGTCCCGCCCACTCCCTGGAGGTGTCAGAAGGCTTCCCGTGTTGCGACGGCCAGCAGCTCTGAATTATTCAACCAGCGGCTATGAGAGACAAAGAAAGTTGGGCTTATAAAAAGAGTTAGCGCGTGTCTGAGAAGGGCGCCCCTGGCGTAAGCGCCAGTGTCCCCGAGCAAACAGCACGGGCAAGATCCACGTGGCATCCGCTATGCATCCGTGACCGACGGGCTAATCATCCGTAGAGGGAACACTCGTCCGTGTCAGCGTGGCCTGGGGCAGCACGCTGACCGATCCGGCCGAGGTGATCAGCTTGTCGATCTGGGCCATCGATCGAACCGGCTCCATAAACCAGCGGCGAACCCGCTCCGGTGGGATTTCGCAGTGAAGATGGATGTTCGCCCGCTGGACTGCACGGGCGATCTGGTAGGCTTTGTGGCCGCCCATGACGAAGTCCTCCTTGATCCGACGAACAATGTCTTCGGGCGTATCCGCCTCGTCCATCCATGTTTCGAAGCACTCTGAACCGCTCCCCTCGTGACAACGGGCCGTCACCAAGACGTCGCCTTGGGGTTTGACGACCCGGGTGGCCTCTTCGATGGCCTTCTGCGACTGGTACAGATCGATGTCCTTCGGGTGTCCGCCCGGCGAGGCGATCACCAACTCGGCGCGGCGGGGCACGTCGACCGCATACATTTCACTCGCAAAGCGGCAGGCTTGACGAAACGACGACTCCAGATCGCCGGTGCGCACGGCGACGATGTTATCCCTGGACGACTTCGTCCATCGTTACCGTCCGGCCCGCTGCGATCGAACGCTGGGTCGCCAGGCACATGGCCACCGACCACTTGCCGTCCTCCCCCGTGCAGGGAATCGGCTCACCGTGGCGGACCGCACGCACCACGGCGGCGATCTGCCCCTCCAGCTCGAACAGCTCGCCCGCGGCGCGGCCGATCGGCACCTCTTCGAGCCGCCCGTCGCCGAAGGCCTTGAGGAAAAACGTCGGGCGCGACGTCCGGTCCATCGCGCCGCTCCAACTCGCCCAGACGGCGCCCTTGGTGCCGGAGAGCTTCACGGTCTGATGATGTTCGAAGGCGGCGAGCGTCTGCGAAACGACGGCGTAGGCTCCGCCGGTGAACTTCACGATCGAGCTGCAGTTGTCCTGCAGCTCGGGATGGTCCGGCTGACGCGAGTTGGCCGTCGCGTAGACCGATTCGGGCTCGCCCACCGAACTGAGATACCACCGCGCCAGGTCGAAGAAGTGGATCGGCTCTTCCAGGATCCAGTCGCCCACGCGGTGGATGTCGAACCGCCAGCCGTCCGCGCCCAATCGATAGGGGTGCCGGGAGAGCTCGACCAGCACGTACTGCGGCTCGCCGACCAGGCCGCCGTCGAGAAGTTCCTTCACCCTGCCCCACAACGACGAGAGACGAAACTCGTGATTGACCGCGATGAGCCGGTCCTTCTGCCCGGCCAGCCGCAACAGGTCGTCGCACTCCTCGACGGACAGGCACATGGGCTTTTCCAGCAGCAGGTGCTTGCCCGCGGAAAGCGCGGCCGCGGCCACGTCGTGGTGCAGGCGATTGGGCACCACGACGTCGACCACGTCCAGGTCGTCGCGCCCGACTAGTTCCCTATAATCGGCGACCACCTCGACCTCGGGATGCGCCCAGCGGGCCGCCGCCCGGCTCTGTTCCGACGGTTCGGCGACGGCCACGAGTCGCGCGCCTTCTGTTCCGGCGATCGCCCCGGCGTGGTGCCGGCCCCAGGCGCCGAATCCAACGAGTCCAAAACGAACGGGTGAATCTGCCACGGAGTTTTCCTTTCTTCTACATCACGGAAGCGGCTTGATGAAGATCGCGCGAAACTGTATGGGATCGCCGTGGTGCTGGAGGCCGATGCGGCCTCGGGCCGGCAGATTCGGCAGACGCACCGCGTCGATGACCGTCTGGCCGTTGAGCACGACGGTCATGGCGTTGCCTCGAAGCGTGATCGCCAGCGCGTTCCACTCGCCGAACGGGCGGTCGGCCCTGCGGATGGGAATACACGCTCGGCGGACTTTCTGCGGCATGCGGCGATCGGCCCGGTAACCGTGGACCTCGCCGGAGCCGAGCTCCTGGCACCAGAGGTTCACCTGGCACTTCACCGTGCCGCGCATCAGGATTCCGCTGTCGCCCGCATCGAGCCGCGGCCGGGTGATCCGCCTGCCCTTTTTATCCCGAAGGAAATCACCGTTGTAGAGCACGATCGGGTGCGGCTTCATCGTCGGCTCGGCCGGCAACCGCCACTCGACGTACAGCACGAAGTCGCCATACTCGGCCGTCGTCCAGAGCGTGTTCTCGGCGGACCGTTTGTGCTGGGCCTTGCCGTCGTAGTCGATGATCCCGTCTCGGGCGACCCAGTGGCCCTTGTGCCACGGCTTGACGTCCCAGCCCCAGAGCGAGCGGCCGTCGAACAGGGGCCGGAATCCTTCCCGGCGGAGTTCCTCCGGACTGCGCCGTCCGGGCACGGCCGACTTGCCGCCGGCGGCAACAGGCAAGCCAAGGATCGTGATCGAAAGCAGCAGAGCGGCCGCTGGGCCCATCGCCCGCCGGGCCGCGACCGGTCGCGTTACAGGACGCTCGCTCATGGTTGTCACCTCCTATCAATACCACTCTCAGTAGTTCCAAGTTTGGCTGGCTGACACCTCAGCAGGTCATCCTGAGCGTAGCGAAGGATCTCGATTGTCCAAGGAGATTCTTCGCTACGCTCAGAATGACAATGCCAGGTCTCGATAGAATTTGGGACTACTGACTCTGAATAAGTCCGCGTAATAGCGAAAGTGACGAATAATGGGGTGCCATGGCCACGCTCGCGCCCCGGCGCGCCGGGATGCCGTGTTTTACCAAACACACCTGCCACATGCCCACGACAAGCGTGGGCATGGCACCGGCTTTCCCTCTCATGAGGACTTGTTTAAATGATGATTTTCGGTTTGCGTGCCGTGTCTTCGTCTGTTATGACCATGTAATCCTTATGGCCGCGGATATACGTGACCGGGTAGTCGTCTCCCGGCCGGCCGAACACCGCCAGGCGCAGCACCGTGTTGGCCCAGTCCAGCGGGATGCCGTTGCGGCAGTAGAGCCGGATACGCCGGGCCGCGAGGATCTGGCGCATGCCGAGCGTAATCGCCTTGCGAGGAAAGTCCGCCAGGTTGCCCCCGACCTCCGAGCGGATGCAATTGATCGTCGTCGTGAAGTCGTTCAGGTAGACCAGCCGCGGATCGGAATCCTTGACGTTTGGTTCGGGTTCGTTGAAGGCGACGTGACCGTGGATGCCGACGCCCCCGTAACAGGTGTCGATGCCGCCGGCCGATTCGATCTTGTCCTTGAGCGTCTGGACGTTCCGGTGGTCGGGGAACGTGAGTTGCCCGGCCGGGATCATCAGGCTCTTGCCGATTTTGCCGAAAAAGATCTCTTCCATCTCGCCCCGGAAGCTCAGCGGATGACTCGCCGGCAGCACGACGCCGTTGTCGTCGCAGTTCTCGTCCATGAAGAAAAACCAGCACTTCTTGAGGCTGATCTTCTCCGTGTTGATCATCTCCAGCAGGAGAGGGTATTGTCCAACCGGGCCCACCGGAAGGATGAGCCTGGTGGGCCGCCGTTTCGAATTATTCCGCTTGATCTCGCGGGCAATCGTCTCGGCACAGTGCCGATGCAGTGCGTCGATGTCCTTGAGGATGACCAAATGCCCGCCGGCCTTTTCAAGCATCCGTTTGCGGGACATCTTCAGCAGTCTGCCAACTTCCGCTTGTCTTGTCATTTCTCATCACCCTTCATGTTCAAGACCACGTTGACCGGTCGAGTCGGTTCTTTTGTAGAAGCGGTTTCAAAACCGATTGGCTGTATCGGGTGCCCGGGTCTGAGTCCCGGCGCGCCGGGAAAGGCCCGGTTTTTTGGACTCTCAGTAGTTCCAAATTCCATCGAGACCTGGCATTGTCATTCTGAGCGTAGCGAAGAATCTCCTTGGACAATCGAGATCCTTCGCTACGCTCAGGATGACCTGCTGAGGTGTCAGCCAGCCAAACTTGGAACTACTGACTCTGGGCCACCGCTGCGCTATGGCCCAGGTACCCCCAATTGTAGTTTTGAAACCGCTTCTACTCATTCGGGCAGTTCCTCATTCTTGGTTTCCGGGGCGAACCAGATCAGAATCAGCCCGACCACGAACAGCGACGCCATGGCGGTTACCGCCCAGCGGAGCCCGACGAGATCGCGCAGCTCGCCGCGGACCAGCAACATAATGGCCGAAATGAATCGTCCGACGTTGAAGCAGAAGCTGGCGCCCGTGGCCCGCAATCGGGTGGGAAAAAGCTCGGGGAAGTAGATCGCGTAGCCGGCGTGCATGCCCACGACAAAAAACGCCGTCACCGGCAGGAGCACGAAAGTCTGTGCGTACGTCGTCACGCCGAGGAACGTGATGGGCACGATCACCAGCGAGCCGATGAGATAGAACGCAAAGGCGATGCGGCGGTTGGTGATCATCGTGATCGGCGCAAACAGGATCAACCCTGCCAGCCCACCGGTAAAATTCATGATCAGGTAGACGAAGCTGGCGCTGCTGCGTGCTTGTTCGGGAGAAACGCTGTCGCCGAGCACCTCGCGTACCAGCTCCGGTCCCCAGGCATAGACACCCCAGTACGTACCCAGTCCCACCGAGGCCAACCCCAAGCCGATCAAGGCGCGATATCTCCAGCGTGCCACGCCCAAGAGTTCCCGAAGACTGCCGCCCTTTTGTTTCGGCTTTTGTTCGCCCGGGCCGTCTTGCGTGGCGGCCTGCCATCGCTCCGACTCCTTCAGGCTGACCAGGACCCAGACGACCAACAGGGCCGGCAGCAATCCGATCAAAAAGGCCCATCGCCAGTCGTCCGCTCCGCTGAGAACCATGCCCACAACCGCCGCCGCCGCTCCTCCGAGCACGCTGGACGTGTGGAAGATGCCGCCGGCCATTGCCCGGGTTTTCTTGGGGAAAACCTCGGCCACCAGCGAGGCGGCAATCGCCCACTCCCCGGCCACGCCCATGGCCACGAAGAACCGCAATACAACGATGTGCCAGGGGTTGGCGGCAAAAAAGTGCAAACCGGTGAACGCCGAGTACGTCAGGATGCTCCACACCATGCTTCGCCGCCGTCCGAAACGGTCGGCCAGCACGCCGAACACAAGGCCGCCAATCGCCCCACCGATCAGGAATGAGGCGAATCCGACGTTGCCGAACCAGTCGACCTTCGGGTCCTTCTCGGCCACACCCAGCAGATCAGCCATGGCCGGAGTCTTGAACACCGTGAAGATCTGGCCCTCGTACGTGTCGAAGATCCAGCCCAGGCAGGCGATGAGGAGGACCAGCCATTGGTACCGGGTGATGCCCTCGTACCAGCGCGTCTCGTTCTGCGTGACCAAACCCATGCAATCCCGTCCTATCGTTGGACGCCGGTTCACCATGCCCGGATGCGTTTCCACACCAGGTGCGCCCGAAACGCCTCGGCGGCCGCCACTGTGGCCTGGGCTCCACGGGCGTCACATTGTCGGACCATTTGCTGCTCCAGCGGCGAGAAATCGCCATCCTCTCCACGCTCCAGCTGGCTCTTGTGACAGGCCAGCATGCGGCGTTTCAAATCAACGTACTGCGTCACGTCCACGTAGAACCCCGGCTCGAAGCCCGTCATGTTGATCGTGTCCATCCACCACAGGGCCGGTTGGTCCCGCATCACGGCCGCGCGGCTCTCGTGGCCGGTCGAGGTGCAGTACCAGGAGGCCGCCTCCGCCAATGCCGAGGCGGCGCGGTGATCGCTGTGGTAGTCGCCCGGCCAATGGGCCAGGACGAGCGTGGGACGAAACCGGCGATACAACTCGACCAGCGTCTTCCGCGCCTCGGGATCGTCCACCAGGCACCCGTCGCTGAACTGGCCGCGCAGCAGCGCCGCCTGCAGAAGCTCGGCGGCCGCGGCCATTTCACCCCGTCGCACGTCCGCGAGGTTCTCGATCGGCACCGCCGGCTGCCCTCGATCGCCTTGACAGAGCACGCAGATGCCGATTTCGGCGCCGTCGGCTTTCGCCCGGGCCAATGTGCCGGCGCAAAGGTAGTCGGCATCATCCGGATGGGCGACCACGGCAAGGACTCGCTCGTCGGAAAAATCCAGTCGCATGGCTCCCTATGTCTCCACGCCGAGAATGATGTGTTTTGTCTCCAGAAACGCGTCGAGCCCTTCCGTGCCGAGCTCCCGGCCCCAGCCGCTTTGCTTGAGTCCGCCAAAGGGACACTGGCTTGTGGCCGGCACCGCGTCGTTGATGCCGATCGAGCCGGCCTCCAGCGACTCGGCCAACCGCCAAGTGCGCGAAAGGTCGCGCGTGAACGCATAAGCCGCCAGGCCGTAACGGGTCGCATTCGCTTTGTGAATGCCTTCGTCCTCGTCGTCGAAAACGCACACCGGCATGACGGGCGCAAACGTCTCCTCGTGCATGCAAATCGCCTCCTCCGGCACGTCGCCCAACAGCGTCGGTTCCAGGAAATAGCCCTCGCCACCGGGCCATCGTCGGCCACCGCAGAGCACGCGGGCGCCGCGCCGGGCGGCATCCTCGATACGCTCCAACGCGGTCTTGAGCGCCTCCTCATCGATCACCGGGCCAATATCCACGCCGTCGTCCAGGCCGCCGCCAACCTTCAGTCGCCGGGTCGCATCGACCAGCGCAGGGATGAATCGCTCGGCGATCGACCGTTGGACGTACACGCGATTGGCCGCAACGCACGATTGGCCCGTGTTGCGGAACTTGGCGACCAGCGTGCCTTCGACGGCCTTGTCGAGATCGGCATCGTCAAACACCAGCACCGGCGCGTGTCCGCCCAACTCGAGCGAGAGCTTGGTCACGTTTTCCGCGGCGCCGCGGATGAGCTGCCGTCCCACCTCGGTCGACCCGGTGAACGTGATCTTCCGGCAGAGCGGGTTTTCGAGCATCTCGGCGCCAATGTCGGCCGACTGACCCACCACTAATTGAAAGACCGCCGCGGGCAGCCCGGCTTCGTCGACCGCCTCGGTCAGCATCACCGCGCTAAGCGGCGTGGCGCTGGCCGGCTTGAGCATCACCGGACATCCGGCGGCCAACGCCGGGGCCACCTTGCGAACCGCCAGCACCAGAGGGAAGTTCCACGGCGTAATCGCTCCCACCACGCCCACCGGCGAGCGAATGACCAGATGACGCTTCCCCTCGACCTGGTTGGGAACCACGCGACCGTAAGCGCGCTGGGCCTCGCCGGCGAACCAGCGGAGATGATCGACGGCCATGGACAGCTCGCCTCTGCTTTGCGCCAAGGGTTTGCCGTTTTCCAGCGTGATAATTCGGGCGATCTCTTCGGCGCGGCGCTGGAGCACGTCGGCGATCTTCGAGAGATACGCTCCTCGTTCCCGGCCGGGCAGCCGGCGCCAAGCGGGCCATGCGTCCGATGCATCGGCAATGGCCTTGGCCACCGCGGGCCGCCCGAGGGTGCCTACTTCGGCGATAACCTTGCCGCTGGCCGGGTTGACCACCGGCAAAGGATCCTCCGGCTCGACCCACTGCCCGCTGAGGTAGAGTCGCCGAATCGCGTTCTTGTCCGTGCCCAACATGATTCCGATTCTCCTGGCGTGCTATGGTTTTGGCGTCGCGTCCCACGCGTTCTGAAAGATCCGCTCGCCCATGTTGGTGTACGGATTATGAAAGCTGTCCCGGTAGACCGCCATGGCGGCCGTGACGCAGTGCGCGCCGGCCAAGGCCGCCTCGGCGATCTGGCGGCTGTTGCGAATGGCCGCGGCGATGATCTGCGAGGGATAATCGTAGCTGGCCAGCATCGCCGCCACTTCCCGGACCAGCGAGTCGGCCGCGTCGCCGTGCTGCTCCTTCCAGCCGAGGAAGGGGCTGATGTAGGCCGCGCCTGCGCGGGCCGCGTGCCAGGCTTGGCTCACCGAGAAGATCAACGTCGCGTTGGCGCGAACGCCCTGCGCCGTCAGTTCGCGCACTGCCCTGAAGCCCGGCTCCCCCGCTCCCACTTTGATCACGAAGTTCGGCGAGATCCCGGCAAGCTCCAATCCCGCGGCGACGATCTTCTCCCAATCGGTCAGGTGGGGATCGACCTCCACGCTGACCGGCTTGTCCGTGCCGGCGACCAGCTCCGCGATTTCCTCGATCACCGCGAGCAACGGCTTGCCCGAACCTTGCACGTGACGCGGATTGGTCGTCACGCCGTCGATGTCCCACATCTCGATCGCACGCTTGATTTCATCCGTCTTCGCACTGTCCAGGAACATCTTCATAATAAGACCTCGCTTTCATTGCTTCACCGCCGCTTGTCGCCGGTTTCTCTTTTTTTCGAGCTGCCTGATCAGCGTCTGCTCGTCTTCAGGGAATGTCTTGGCAAATCCCAGGTACGCGACCCCCAAGGCCCCGGCAAAACCGCCGAGCGAGCCGTCTTCGAGATACGCCGTCTTGACGATCTGTGGCAACGTGAAGCGGCGAAACGTCCGCTCCATCGTTTGGCGGACAAGGCCGCAGCACTTGGGAACCTCGCCGGCCAGGACGATCTTCTCCGGAGCAAACAAGTTGGCGAGATTGGCAGCGATTATTCCCAAGTGGGCGCCCAGCCACGCAAGTCGCTCGCGCAACAACTCATCTCCCGCTTCGGCCACGGCCACGACTTCGGCCAACGAGAGCGCGTCGCCGCGATCGAGCAACCGTTTTCGCGCCGCCGTGCCTTGGCGTGACGCGAGCAGCCGGCGCGTCGCCTCGACAAATCCCTTGGCCGACACCAGGTCGGTGACGATCTGCGGACCGTCGGCGGTTGGAAAGACGTTGTATCCAACCTCGCCGGCCAAGGCGCCCGCTCCCGTGTAGAGTCTGCCGTCGATGACGATTCCCAGCCCGATTCCCGACCGGACCGCCAGACACAGGAAGTTCCGGCTCTGGCGACCGCTACCCCGCATCAACTCCCCGTAGGCCACCGCCCGAATATTGTCTTCGACAAACACGCGCACGTCGAACGCTTGCTCAAAACGTTCGCCCAGCGGCACCTGATCGAAATCAGGCAACTGGCGGTAGTGCACCACGCGCCCGGCCATGCAGTCGACCTGCCCCGGAGCGGCAACGCCCACCGACAGCAGCGGTCGGTCCGCGCCCTCGGCCAGTTGCCTCGCCAGCGAAACGATTTCTCTCAGTACGCTTTCCCGCGTCACGCCCGAACCGAAGGGCACCTCTTTCTTCTGGAGCACGCCGCCGGCGAAATCGCACAAAACGGCCCGCGTCCGTAACGCCTCGAAGTCGAGTCCCACAAAGCAGCCGTAGCGCGGGTCGAGGCGCAGCGGCACCGGCGCACGACCGCGGCGCGACGCGGCGGGTGCGTCTTCCACCAGCAGGCCGTCTGTGAGAAACTCGCCGACGTATCCACCGACCATCGTCGCGTTGATGTTCAGCCGGCGCGCCAGATCGAAGCGTGAGCACGACTCGCTACGGAAGATCTCGTTGAGGATCCGGTGCTTCTTGACAGCCAATCTGGTTTCACGTGGTCGAGGGTGCACCGCTTGTACTCCGAAGGCCAACCCACCACTCGCCATCAGGGTCGCATTATTATGACAACGTAATAAGTAGCTGTCAAGTCGCTATCCCCATCGGCTTTCCGTGCGACCACGCCCCCCATCGTGGGCATGCACGTCTGCTCCTGAATCCTCGACGTGGCAGTCCATTGCGTGTTTGCCCAGGGGGTCCCGAAGTAACATGGGCGGCCCTGAGCTTGTTATGTTAACGTAGCCATCTAACCGCATCGCGCAAACCGCCGTCAGCCGGTGAGTTGTGCTCGACATCTTGCCGACACACTCTCTTATTGCCGTGCAGCCGCGACGGCCAACGGCCCGTTGAAGACGCACTTTTCTGCGTTGGGTTCCTCTGTTATGTGCCCGGGATAAAACGAAGCGGTGTCCCGGAGAAGATCGGCTCTGGCCCGGCGATTCCCCGGCGCGCCGGTGTGAGCCACCCCGAATATCGGGTCTTCCGGCATAAGCTAGTGCTTTAGCTCGCCGAGTCGCTCCCAACCCTGCACGTCACGCTCCGCCCGTTCACCATGCAAGGTCAATGAAGACACTTCTATAGCTTTCACTGACAGCCCGGCTGAGCTTCCTGCCTCTCCAGAAAGGCAAGGGCGGGTATTCCTTTCCGTTTCGCGGCCAGATATACTCGAATATGTTTTCGTCGTTCTCCAAAAGGCAGAAGCCATGGCTTTTGAAGCGGCCCAGCGCCAGTTGACCGGTAGTGCCCGTTACCTGGCGGGCGTCTGCGCCGTGGCTTCCTTGGGAGGACTGCTGTTCGGTTTCGACACGGCGGTGATCTCGGGGACGTTTAAGTTTGTCGAGAAGCAATTCGAATTGAGCAAACCGGCGGTGGGTTGGTTTGGCAGTTCGGCCCTGGTTGGCTGCATCATCGGGGCCGCGCTGGCCGGGATGCTGGGCGATCGCCACGGCAGGAAGCCTATCCTTTTGGTCTCCGGATTCTTCTTTCTGATTTCGGCGATCCTCTCGGCCGTGATGCCGAACTTTGCGCTTCTCATTCCCGCCCGATTGGTCGGCGGCCTGGGCGTGGGAATGGCCTCGGTGTTGGCGCCGATGTACATCTCCGAGTTCGCACCTCCAAAGATGCGCGGGCGGCTGGTCGCCCTCTATCAGTTGTCCATCGTCATCGGCATTCTGGCAGCTTACTGTTCCAACTGGCTGCTGCTGCGGTTTGCCCAGGGTAATCCGGGAGCGTTTGGCGGCGAAGGTCTGCTGCACTGGCTGCTGGTGGGCGAGTTGTGGCGAGGGATGTTCGGCGCGGAGACTGTGCCGGCGGGCCTTTTCTTTCTGCTGCTTCTACTCGTTCCGGAAAGCCCGCGCTGGCTGGCCAAAGAAGGCCGCCACGAGCAGGCCCTGAGAATCCTGACCAAGGTGGGTGGAAAAGAAGTGGCCAGGCGTCAGCTAGACGAGATCACCGGCGCCCTGGCCCGAGAGGAAGGAACGCTGGCCGAGTTGCTGCGGCCGGGATTGCGTCTGGCGCTTATCGTCGGCATAGGGCTGTCACTGTTCGGCCAATTGACCGGGGTGAACATCGTGATCTATTACGGGCCGGACGTGCTGCAACATGCGGGCTTCGCGAGAATCGGCGCTTTTCAATTCCAGGTCGGCTTCGGCCTGATCAACCTCGTCTTCACGCTGATCGCGCTAGTGCTGATCGATCGCGTTGGCCGGCGGCCCCTGCTGATCGGTGGCATGACCGCCGTGGTGGTGACACTGGCAACAACCGGGGTTCTTTTCCTCCTGGCGGATCCCCACTTTACAATCAACCCGAAAACCGGCCAGGAAAAGCTTCTGCTGGCCCATGCCGAGCTGGGGCCCTGGATTGCCCTGACGCTGTCGGCCTACATGGCTTGCGTGGCGTTGTCGATTTGTGCGGTCATCTGGGTACTCACGCCGGAGATTTTCCCCAATCGTGTTCGCGGCCGCGCGATGTCGATCGCCACGTTGACCAACTGGGGAACCAACACGGTGAGCGTGTTTCTGTTCCCCTGGTACGTCCATCACTACGGCATGCACGTCGGTTTTCTCACGTTTGCCGCGATTTGCCTAGTCGGAACCATCTTCTTCTGGCGATACGTCCCTGAAACCAAGGGCAAGAGCCTCGAGGAAATCGAGAGACTGTGGCTGAGCCGGTCCGCCGATACGGCCGACGACGACAAACCATCAACCCAAGCCTAACAGCAGGAGTCACCAACATGAGTCTGCCCGGCAAAAAGATTCCCACCGAACAGGCGGCGAAACTTCGGGAACACTATCGGGCGGCGTTGCTGGACGACGTCGTGCCTTGGTGGATGCGGCATTCGCTCGACGAGGAGTGCGGAGGATATTACAGCCTGCTGGAGCGCGATGGAACGCCTTGGGCCACCGACAAGTACATGTGGATGAATGGGCGGCAGGTCTGGATGCTGAGCCATCTATACAACGCGTACCAGCAGAACGCCGAGTGGCTTGCGGCGGCCCGGCTCGGCGCGGAGTTCATGGTACGCCACGCCTTCAAAGACGACGGGAAGATGCATTTTCGCCTGAGCCGGCAAGGCCGGAGCCGATCGGAGGTCTTGAGCGTCTACACGGAAGTGTTCGGCGCGATTGCCATGGCCGAATACGCCAAAGCGTCGGGCGACGAGTCGTACTGGACGAAGGCCCTGGCGATGTACGATTCCATCATGCTGGGGCTGGGCCAGCCGTCCGACACGCCCTTGCTCGGTTATCCCATCAACGCCCAGTTCCACCTGCACGCCCACGACATGTGTCGGATCACGGTGGCCTGGGTGTTCAACGAACTCCGCCTCGATCAGCGTTTCGCGGACGACCTCACCCTATCGGTCGATTCAATCCTCAGCCGACACTGGAAACCGGAACACCGCGCGCTGCTGGAGAACGTGGCCCCCGACGGCACGGCCCTGCTCGATCTGCCCGAAGGCCGCATGTTCCATCCCGGTCACGCGATGGAGAGCGCGTGGATGATGATGGAAATCGCGCGCCAGCGCGACGATGAGCATCTGCTCCAAACCACGATTGACATTGCCCTGGCATCACTCGACCACGGTTGGGACACCGAGTACGGTGGACTGCGGTACGTCACGAACATCGACTGGACGCCCACCCACTCCCTCGAAGCTGATCTGAAACTCTGGTGGCCACATAGCGAGGCGATTTACGCGCTCCTGTTGGCGTGGGATCTCACGGGGCGAGAGGACATCGCCCAGTGGTATTGGAAAGTGCATGACTACGCCTTCACCCACTTTCCCGATCCTGACTATGGTGAGTGGTTCGGCTATCTCAATCGTGACGGCAGCCGCGTGTGGACCGCAAAGGCCAACGGATGGAAAGGTTTTTTTCACCTTCCTCGGGTACTGCTGCGTGCACTGCAGCTTCTGGGCGGCTGAAGTCCTTGCTTGGAACATGCCCAACACGACGGAGCTTGCGGGCCTCCCGTGGCCTTCTGCTGCGTGTTTTGGTTTGCCGAAAACCCGGAAACCTGCCCGAGAGGCTCCCTGCACCCCGCTCTAATGCCGGCCCAATCTAAAATCCCCGCAAGAAGATCCCCAAAAAACGCTTGACTTTGCTGTGGGTGAGGGTTAGCGTAATAGGAGCGGTTTTGCGGGGTGGTCGGCTTTTTCGGTGGTTTTCTTCTACGCTTTGCGTCAAAAGCAACTTTTTTTCCCTGGTTGCTCACTCGTGAGAGCGGTCTTTTTCAAGCAACTCACTCGTGAGAGTAAGTTTTTTCGTAGTGCTCACTCGTGAGAGCGGTTTTGCCTGGGTCCACCATCATGCAAGGCAGGAAAACAACACTCCTCAGGGCACGCCAGCGGGCCATCCGGCTCGTGGATGTGGCGAAGGCCGCCGGTGTTTCTCGCTGGTCCGCGGGCTATGTGCTCAACGGCGGGGTTGGGCGTAGTCGCGTCTCCGGCAGGACTGCGATACGAATCCGCGAGGTAGCCAAGGAAATGAACTACCGACCCCACTACGCGGCCAGGCAGCTCCGCGGCAAGCGGTCGCGAACCCTGGGCGTGCTGGTTGCCTCGGCGGGCGACCCGTTGCGGTCCTTCCTGGTGCAGTTCCTCGACGCCGAGGCGGTCAACGTCGGCTGCCGCACGTTTATCGCCAATACCATCGGCAATCCGAACGTCGGGCCGGACCAGTTCGATTTCCACGTCGAGGAGTTCACCCGACGGGGAGTCGACGGGGTGCTCTGCGCGGTGCACCATTGGTTCCACGGCGACCGGCAGGCGCTCTTGGAGCGTCATCCAAACACCGTCTTCTATGAAGACCCGGGAATTCGCGGCGCGGCCTATGTTACGGTCAGCCGCGAGGAGGCGGTGCGGATCGCGGTTCGCCATCTGATTTCGCGCGGTCGCCGGCGGATCGGATTGGCGGTCATGGACCTTTCCCGCCCGACGGGCGAGGCAAGGCGCCGCGGCTATGAAAGGGAACTGACGGCCCATGATCTTTCAACACAGCAGGGGCTTGTTTTCAATGGAAAGTCTTTCGGCTTGGCTTATGCCAAGTGCAACGAGGAGACCGGCCGTTGGGAGTTTCCCCATGCCTTGATGGATCAAGTGATCGAAGCGCTGGTGGTCGAGCAAAAGGCCGACGCGATTGTCGCCCATGACGATTTCTGGGCGGCGGCCATCATGCGTCGCCTTCATGCCCAGGGGATCCACGTGCCCCAGGACATTGCCGTGGTCGGTTATTTGAACCACTATCTGGCCGACTGGGTCGATCCTCCGTTGACGACCGTTGATCTCGAGCATCGAACGGCGGCCCAACGGATGATCGACATGGTGGAGAAGATGATCACCGGCGAGACGTTAACCGACGCCGAACGGGTCGGCGTGGTACAACCGAAGTTGATCGTGCGCGACTCGTCGTGAGGAGACGCGCACAGGCAAAAGAAGACATGGGTGTACGGATGAGCGAGGCAGTGTGTACGCGACCGACGTTAGTTCGCTATTGACAATTGGGCAAGGTGAGCAGGGAAGGACATGAGCTGTTTCATGTCCACGGTTTGGAGGTTGGCTGCCAACACGACTAGATTTGGGAGATGGATTATGAAAAGACAATGCTCCTTCTGGATTGCGGTGCTCGCGATCTCGCTATTGTCGGCTCTGCCCACAGCAGCACGCGCCGACTTGACCTGGGATGCCATGCCAGATAATGGGGTAGTCGATCAGGGTGGTGGAACCTGGGTGGACGGTGGGTTCGAGACCAGCTGGACGGCTGACGGCGGTGTCACCAATGTGCTCTGGGACAACTCCAGTCCCACGATCGCACAATTCGGGGTTGACGAATCCAGTACCGAATACGACATAGCCGTCGGTGTCGACGAGACGAACGAAGTCATCGCGACGGGACTCCGTTTCTTCCAAGAATACCGGATGCAAGGTCCCGGCACGATCATCCTCCAGGGGACGGGAGACCCGGGGAGCAAAGTCGCGGAGATCGTCGCGAACGCCCGTTGTGAATTCCTTGGAGCTATGAGCAACACGGAGGACACGGACAAGATCATCATTCGTCGGGATCAGAAAGCTGAGGACGCAAATTACAGCGGATACATCGAATGGGGTGGGATCGGCAGTTATAGCTGTGTGGTGCAGATCGGCGATGATACCGGTGATCCGGCACTCGCTAAGAATCCCATGCTCTATTCGGGAACGGCGATCAACGACGACTGCCCCGAAGTCCGCGTCATGCCGAACAGCCGGATATATGTCCGAACAGGTCACGTCTTTGGTGCCCCGCTCACTATTAACGGACCCGGCTATGGCGGTGAAGGTGCATCAGATCTCTATCTTTTCTCCAGCAACGCCGGCTGGGGTGGTGATATTACCTTGAACACGGATTCGATTTTCACGTCGAGAGCTACGGATGCCGGGAGAACCTACGTCAACAGTGATATCAGCGAGGCTGCGGGCGATCCCAAGAGCCTCACGCTGAACAACGTCACTTACTCACCAACCACGGAAGTGGCCGGCGTGCACAGTTACACAGGTGATTTCATTATCCGCGACAACGATCCGAGCGGACCGAGTTACACGGTGCTTTTGAAAGCAAGCGGTTCTCTCGCCTCCCCGCGGTCGATCGACGTCGGTGAATACACCACCCTTGACGTCACCGAGCACGCCGGCTGGACGGTCGGCGCCTCGGTGACGCAGACCCTCAAGGGCAATGGCACCGTCACTGGCACGGTGACCGTCGTCAGCGGCAGCACCATTGCGCCCGGTGACAGCGTCGGTACGCTGACTATTGCTAATGGCGATGTTGTTAATGGCGACTTAGACATGTTCGGTACGTGGGCTGTTGAGTTCGACGGTACCGACAACTCGCTCGATCTGCTCACCGTGGAGAGCGACCTGGACGTGACCGGCGGAACGATCAGCCTCGACGGTATCGGAACGCTGGAAATCGGTCACTACCACATCGGCACCTATGGCGGCACAGTGACCGGTGAGGCCGCCAGGGCCGGCCTTCAAACCGACGACTGGGAGATCAACTACTCCTATGATGATAGCAATGAGATCCACCTGATCGTCAAGAACAACGACATCATCGGTGCCTCTCCCGTTCTGATCCCCGGCGACGCCGACATGGACGACGATGTCGATAAAGACGATGCCGCGCGCTTGGCCGAGAACTGGGGGGCGACCGAGCTAAACCCCGCGTATGACACGTGGTGGGAGATGGGCGACTTCGACGACGACGAGTTGGTCGGCCCAGCCGATGCGTCCATCCTGGCGGCCAATTTCGGCTATGGCACCGGGGAGGCCAGTGCCGTGCCCGAGCCGTCGGCCTTGGCAATAGCTTTCGCCGGACTTTTGAGTCTGGCCGTCGGCGCGCGGAAGAAGTATCACGTGTAAGTGATTGACGGACTGCGGATTAAGGGGGGCGAACAGAGAAGAGGTTTATTGGACAAGCAGCCGAACGTTTTTTCGCTTTGCTTGAAAGGCGTTCGGTTGATGGTTCATGGGGTGTGCCCGTGAGTTGTGGTATCGAGAAACCCCATCGATAATCACCGAGGCTGAAGACAAGACGGGCACCCATGATGCGGAGGAAATCCTTACGAGAAACCTCAAACCTATGGGAGACAAGACCTGATGAAGCAATTTTCGTCGGAGTAACGGAGATGGGCGAGGCAACCTTCGGACCGCCGACGTGACGAAAACCGCCGTGAGCGGGCCGGCTGCAGGAGGCAACGGGCTTTTTTCTCTCGGTGGTGGCCTCATGCTTGAGTTGTCCGTCATAGTTTTTCCGGTGTCCGTGTGCGTTGTGGGAGCGATGAGGAGAGAGCGGACACCTATAATTCGGATGTAATTCTCACGAGACGTTTCAACCTTACTGGAGGCAAGACATCATGAATTTACGACTTTTGTTATCCCTTCTGATTGCCGTCGGCATGCTGTTCCTGCCCGTGGCATTGCACGCCGCGAACGTGACCTGGGACGCCACGCCCGGCAACGGCGTCGTGAATGAGGGCAGCGGGACTTGGAAGGACAACGATGTCACCTACAACAATTGGACCACGGATGGAGGTGTGACCAATCAGGTATGGAATAACACCAGCTCGGACATCGCCATCCTTGGTGAAACCTTGAATGACTCCAGCAGTTACAACCTGGACATCGTTGGAACCGTCAAGGCCGCGGGCCTCGTGTTCAACCGGCGCTACCGCCCGGATTATGGGGCGTATAACGCAGGCGATCTTCTTGTCCTCACGGGGACCAATCCCGTGGTTCACGGAAATGCACGCATCTATTTCTACGGAAAGATGGCGAACGACACGGGGACCCAGAAAGTCACCTTTCTGCGAGACGGCGCCTACACCAGCTATATATATTGGAATGGATCGGGCGACTTCACCTGCCCAGTGCAGATCGGCGATGACACCGGGGATCCCGCTTACGCAAAGCAGATCTTCCCTGTCACGGCTGACGCGTTCGGCCCGAATTGCCCCGAGTTGCGCATTATGAATGGCAGCGGGTGCCAATTGCGGGGAGCTGCGACCATTGCCACCCCATTGACCCTCCGTGGGCTGGGGTACAACGACGGTGGCGCCTTAATGTTGTACTCTTCCGGTTCTGGGTGGACCGGGGATATTACCTTGGTTACGGACAGCAGGATCACGGCCAGAGGCACGGATACCGGCACGGTCTACCTTACCAGTGACATCGGCGAGGCCGCGGGTGATCCCAAGAGCCTCAGCCTCGGCAACTCCTCTTATGGAGTTACCATGGAAGTGGCGGGCACGAACACCTACACGGGTGATACCGTTATCTACGACACCACGGGAGACACGGCACATCCTTTCAAGGTGCTCTTGAAAGCAAGTGGCTCCATTGCCAACTCGGCGCAGATCGAGGTCGGTGAAAATTGTATCCTCGATGTCCTAGAGTATACCTCCGGCTGGGCACTCGGAGCCAACCAGAGACTCTGTGGCGGCGGGACCGTGAACGGCGACGTCACGGGGGACGGTACGAACGACATCGGTACCGGATGCAGCCTCGGCCAACTCGACATCACCGGCTACCTCCATTTCAGCGGTACGCTCCATGTCGAATATGACAGCAGCACGCAGGAAATCGACGTGCTGGCCGTCTCGGGCGAGTTGGATCTGTCCGGCGGGACCATCGATTTCTCAGATGCCGCGGAAACGCCGGGAACGCTGGACCAGGAGGCCTACGTGTTCGCGACGTACGGGTCGCTCGCCGGCAGTGCTCCCTCGGTGGAGAACGTCCCGTCGGGCTACATTGTCGATTTCGACTACGAAGGCAACCAGATCGCGTTGCTCATTCCCGAGCCATCGACCATCATCCTGCTGGTCCTGGCCGGGTTGACCCTGGTGGCCTGGAAGCGCCGATAAGGTTGCACGGGAGGTTTTCATAACTACGAGACCGTCGAACGCATGGAATGGGGTTCATGCGTTGAACTTTCCGTCCGTCTCGGTGGATCGGAAGGACGGGGGTGGTGTGCCGTGTAAGTACCCGGCCCCCTTCCTTTTTTGTTTTTCATGGGTTTGCCGGCGGCGAGGACGGTCTTGGTGGGTGCCGAGGTAATGCCGAGCAGCACCGCCGGAAAACGTGGTTATCCAAGAAAGGGACCGATGGACAAGGGTCGCGCTCTGTATGTAGTGTGTTTGCTGGCCGGATGGCTGGCGGCGTCGGCCGCCTTGGCGGCCCCGCCGACCGTTGAGCCCGGCTCCTGGACGTTGGCCGTCGTGCCGGATACCCAATACTACACACGCTACGACAACGGCGTTTTCGAGGCGCAGACCGACTTCCTCGCCGATTACAAGTCGGCCCTTAACCTTAAATACGCTCTGCACGAAGGCGACATCGTGCAGAGCAACGAGACCGCCTCCTACTGGGCGATCGCCTCGAACGCCATGCTGAACTTGGAGATGGGGGGTGTCAACTATTCCCTGCTGCCGGGGAATCACGATTACTACAACAACTCCGAGACCCGGAGTTCCCAGTTGTCCAGTTACTTTCCCACGACGCGGCTGGATAACCAGTCAAGCTACGGAGGCGTATATCCCGGTGAGCCTACCTTGACGAACAACAGCTACTCCTTCTTCAGCACGGGCAGCGTCGATTGGCTTGTGATCGCCCTCGAATTTGGTCCCCGGGACGGCGTCGTCGATTGGGCCGACAGCCTGATGAAGCAATATCCCAGCCGCCAGGTCATGCTTGTCACGCACTCGTACCTGTATCCCAACACGAATCCGGCCTTGCCGACCGGGACACTCGTGGATTGGGCGACTTACGGAGCTACCCAGAATGGTAACCCCCACGACAACGACGGCGACGGGACTCCCGACAACCAAGGCATCAGCATTCTTCCGGGCGGTGTGAACGACGGCGGCGAGATATGGAACGCCTTGAAGGACAACCCGAACCTGCTGTTCGTATTCAATGGACACCATACCACGCCCGGTTATAGTCGGCCGAATGATCCAGGTGGAGCGTCCTACCTGGCCGGGACCGCCGACGACGGGCACACCGTGCATCAGTTGTTTGCCAATTATCAGGGGATGGCCAATGACAACGGCTACCTGCGGCTGTTGGAGTTTCAGGCCGACGGAGACGTCCGCGTCCGCACCTATTCGCCGAACAAAGACCTTTACCTGACCGGCCCCAAGCACGACTTCGTGCTCACGATTCCGACGTTCATTCCCGGCGACGCCAACGGCGACAACCAGGTCGACGACGCAGATGCCCAAATCGTGGCCGAGTACTGGGGGGAGGGTAGCGCTTACTGGCAGATGGGAGATTTCGACAAGGACGGCATCGTCGGCCCTACCGACGTAGCGATCCTGGCGGCCAACTGGGGATATGGCGTCACCAGCGAGGCGACCGCCGCCGTGCCCGAGCCTTCGCTGATGGTATTGGTGTGCGCGGCGCTCGGCATGTTCGTGTTGCGTAGGGTGGCTGGGA
>CAZWWC010000004.1:0-35023 GCA_964637625.1 uncultured Planctomycetaceae bacterium | reverse complement strand
CGTGCCCGACGTATCCACTGCGGTTCACGATGAACTAACCGACCTGGGCAAGTAGTGCTTTGTCACGCTTAAACTTACGGGTTCGATTCTTCGTAACTCATTGGCACTGCTGGACAAGCCAGCAGTGGCACCCGAATTTTTAGGTTTGACAAAGCAGTAGGGTTGCGACAGCATCTTGTCGGACGTTTCCAATGTCTACACAGCCACGTTGTCCTGTTTTGTAAGGCTTACAAGGCCGTGGAGGACTCGCCCTCCATGCTGGAAAAGAACATAAGTCGTTTTTTCAGAAGCAGTTGGGTTTCTGGAAAGGCGATCTAAGCCGGCACCATTGCGGATTTGGCACGGCGGCTGCATCTTAGGAAGGCATAGTCCGCTCGTCTCCGACCCAATGGCCTCGGGCATCCCGCAGCCCGGGGCCTCCGATGGGCAGCTATTTGGGGAGCAACGTCGCCTGTGGGAGAGGACGGCCCACTCGGTGGTGAGACAACTTTTGCGAGGCGTTCGGATGTCAACGGTTGCCACAGAGTCTCTGGGCGTATAATGGATCGACTGCGAATCTAAGGCCAAATCTCGCTCGACCAACAGCGTATCAATCCCACATTGGGAACCACCAGCTTTTCGCGGTCGGAGGACCCGGTCGACTGCCCGCACAGTCGCCCGGGTCTTTTTTTCGGCAGTAAGCAGTAGGCAGCGGGCAGCAGGCAGTAGGGATGAGGGACGAGCCAAGTCCCAAGTCCCCAATCCCCAGTCGCTCTTTTTTTTCACCCCTTGAGAGTCGGAGCTATGATTCGGTATACTCTGCGTAGTTTGCCCTTCCCCTTGAGGGATTGAAACCGAGCAGGAGGTGAAGCCCATGGTAACGGCACCCCCCACCACGTGCATTATGGAAATCGGCGAGACGGCCGGCCTGATCTGGACCGCGATTGAGAAATCGGGACCGATTAGTCTGGCGAAACTCGTCAAAAAGTCGGGAAAGCCTCGTGACCTGGTGATGCAGGCCCTCGGATGGCTCGCCCGGGAAGAGAAAATCGATATCAAGGAAGAACGTCGCAGCCGCATTGTCTCGCTCCGGTAGTCTGGGCGGACGTTTGGCCGGCCGGCGCGCCAGTGGGAGACACCCCCGGACGGCATAGACGGGCGACACTCGGGATCGACGCGGATCTGCGGTGAACCGCTCGTGTAGACCAAGCTCCACTGCGATTTCGCTGCTGCCATTTCGTTCAATCGTCAGAGCCGGCATATTCGTGCCAGTCGCTCCGAGGGGGGTGTCCCCGGGGTGGAGTCGGAGGCTTCCTGAATCCTTGCCCCGGCGCGACTTTCGCGGTAGCCTACATTTGAGAGTGTTTTCGCCATTGACGGTTGCCACTTTCAACGAGCAAAAGGGAGAAATGACCGATGCAACGTTTATCCGTGGGTTGGGTGGTTCTGCAAGGTATCGTGCTAGCTTGTGCCCTGTCTTGGGTGGGGCCATTGGCGGCCGAACCGCTGACGGGCGATAGCCTGCAGAAGCCCGCCGCAAAAGAGGAAATTCCTGAAATCAACCAGGCGATGGAGAAGCTCCGCAAGGGCGACCAGGCCGGGGCCCTGGCCGACTTCAAAGCGGCCCGGGAAAAACACCCAAAGCTGTCACCGGCCGAGATCATGATGGCTCGGTCGTTTGCCAATGTGAACCAAGCCGGTCCGATGCGATTCTGGTTGGAACGGGCGGTGGCTCAATCGCCCGGCGATCCCGAGGCGTATACCATACTCGGCCAGGATGCGTTGGGCGCCAAACGCGTTGCCGAGGCACGATTGCTGTTTGAGAAAGCTCATCAATTACTCCAAAGCTATGACGCCGACGCCGAACGTAAGAAAGCCCTCCAAACGCTTACGATCGGTCCCTTGGCCAGTCTTGCCGTTGACCGGGAGGATTGGGACACGGCTAAGGGCTATCTCAACGAATTGCTCAAGCTTCATCCGAATAATGATAGAGCACTGCAGTCGCTGGCTCTCGTGTTGTTCAAGCAGGGTGACATCAGCGGAGCATTGGAGAAGCTCAAGGCGGCCAAAACCGCGGATATGGAGGTACTGACCCCGGAAGCCGTCCTGGCCGGCTGGTTCGAAAAGGACGGAGACCGCGAGAGCGCCAGGAAATACATGGTCGAGGCGATTAACGCGGCGCCGAGGGATTTCAAAACGCGCTTTGCGGCCGGCAATTGGGCGTTTCAAGCACAGTCGTTTGACCAGGCTCGGAAACAGGCCGACATCGCTCTGAAACTCGCCGGAGACGGCAAACTCGACCCCAGCCCGGCCTTGATCCTCGCCGGCACCATTGCCGTCTTCCAGAATGACTATCCGGCCGCGGAAGCCTATCTCCGCAAGGCGGTCGCCGAAGCGCCGGCCAGCTTCTCCGCCAGCAACAATCTGGCCCTGGCCCTGTGCGAGCAGGATGACGCGTCGAAGCAGAAGCTGGCCCTGCAATACGCTCGGATCAATAGAAAGCTTTATCCGGAGGACATCGAGGCGGCGTCGACCTTGGGACGAGTTTTCTTCCGGCTCAAACGCTTTCGAGAGTCGGATGCCGTGTACCGCAAGGTGTTGACCTCGGGTCGTTCGCTGAGCCCCGACACGGTTTACTGTGTTGCGGCCCTCTATACCGAGACCAATCGCCGCGACGAGGCTCGCAAACTGCTCACCGAAGCGGTTAAGAGTAAAGGCCTTTTCTCGCAGCGTGAGAATGCGAAGAAACTGCTGGAGTCGCTCGGATCGTAGGTCGTCGGCGAACGGCCAAGAAAGCAAAAGATCATGGTAAGTCGATCCATCGTCTTACCATGATCTTTATCCTGAAACGGAACAACGCGTGTCCCGCCCTCCCTGCAGGTTTGTATCGTTTTTATCGGCCAAGGTCGGTAAACGGCTGAACGCGATTCCGCCAATCTGTGCGGTTTTCCGAACTTGCCCACCTTGGGAGGTGCCTCGGGGCGTCTGGCTCAACTAGCCCAAGTCTCCCACCGGCCGGGTACGGTCTGCGGCAGTACGGCTCCAGGTCTGCAGTACACGCCGGCGGGACGTGCCGGCCGAATTACTTGGCGACACTTGTCCGGCCCGACTTGGGGTGTTGAACCGTCGGGGCCGGCTTCGGTGCCGTTTCGAGCGGCTCCCTGATGGCCGGCCTCTGCACACGGCACTCGGGCTCCGATGGCTCGCCGCAAGCGCCGCCCCTCGTCGCGTAAGCCGTACCGATCCGTCCGAACCACGACGGCCAACACCACCGCCACCCATGGCAACAGCCGCCGCGCTGGTGGCAATAGCCGTCCCATATGTGATCGCAGCAGGACGGAGGGGGACAAGGGCAGCAACCGGGGCCCATCGAGCCATAGCCGGGAGCCATGCAGGCAGGCGCTGCGTAAGCCGAAAGGGTGGCGCATCCGCAATGGGTACACCCATTTCCCCAGGCTGCCTGCATGGCGGCTGCCGTGCCGACTCCACAAAGCACGACCGCAGCCGTCACGATACAAAGGACATAGTGACGATTTCGCATCTGGTGATCTCCTTCTGTCGAGGATCCCCCACCTTTGTTTTCCCATCGACAAGGCGCGCTAGCTACTTATTCGGCCAAACGGACGGTCGAGAAACGGTTGCCGCTCGGGCGAGGATCAAAAACCTGGCGATCGGGAGTCGCTGCGTCGGCAATTTCGTCGCCGTCGACAGAGTCGCTCCGACCGACAGGGCTTGCCTCACTGTTCACCACCCTATCTCTTGGACATGGCCCTGCGGTTTGACGTCACCGTGAGGGATCAGCCATACTGAAGATCAGATTCAGAGACCTGCTATGTACCGCCACACGCAAGCCCTCCTCGTCCTTCTCATCTTGACGATCGCCGGGACGTTCTGTGCGCCGGCGGAGGCCTGCGGCCGGGCAATGCTCCGGCGCGGCCGGGCCCGGGCCGTGGATCGCGCGATCCGGGCGGAAATGTGCAGACAGGAAGTGGTTGGGCTGGCGATCGGGATCATTCAACGTGGTCGGGTCGTGTATCTGCGAGGCTACGGCTTCGAGGATCGGGAAGCATGCATCCCGGTTACTTCGAGGACCCTGTTTCGCTGGGCGTCGATTTCCAAGACCCTGACCGCGGTGGCCGCGATGCAACTGGCCGAAAAGGGCCTTCTTGACCTGGACGCCGACGTGCGGAACTACGTGCCCGAGTTTCCCGAGCGGGGCGCCGTGATCACGCCCGGGCACTTGCTCTCTCATCAGAGCGGCATTGTGCATTACGACAACGGCAAGGTCATTCGAACCGAGCGACAGTATGACGTGGCCCATCCTTTCGAGGACGTGATTCTTGCCCTGGACACGTTCAAGCAGTCACCTTTGCTGGCGCCGCCGGGCGAGAAGGACTTGTACACGACACATGGTTACATCTTGCTCAGCGCCGTGGTCCAGCGCGCCGGTCGACAGAAGTTCGCCGATCAAGTCAAGCGGCGGATCGCGGTGCCCCTGGGCATGACGACGCTCGAGCCGGATTATCAGTGGAAAACAATCCCCCATCGTGCCGTGGGATACCGAAAGAAAAAAGGCCACATCGAGCGATCCACCGACACCGACGTAAGCTGGAAGCTCGGCGGCGGCGGATTCCTCTCGAACATCGGCGACATGGCCGCGTATGCCGCGGGACTTGTCAATGGACGCCTTGTCACCAGGCAGACCGAAGCGGTCATGTGGACTCTGCAGAAGACGGCCGACGGTAAGACCACAAAACGGGGCCTGGGTCTCGTGGTTCGCAGGCCTAGCGGCCGCCTCGAGGTCTCTCACGACGGCGCCCAAGAGAAGGTCAAGGCACGCCTGGTCATCTACCCGCGGGAAGGGCACGGAATCGTCGTGATGTCCAACTGCGAGTATGCCGATCCCAAGCGTTTCGTCGCCGTCGTCGAGCGAGCGCTGGCAGCCAGGCCGGCGCGGCGCACCTGCCGACCGTGAGAAACAACGTGACCGTCTACTCCAGCAGATTGTCGGCCAGATAGTGGAGCAACCGGCCCAGCGCGTCGGGCCGCAGGGCGTCGGCCACTTCCCGGGCACGCTGATGATGCTTTTCGACCAGCGCCCGAGCCTTTTCATAAACGCCTGCTTGCCGGTAGAGACGATCCACGAAGCCCAAAGCCTCGCCGTCGGAGGCCGGATCACCCAAAAGAGCCAGCAACTCGTTACGGTCGTGGCGGTCGAGACTCTCCAACGCCAGGGCCAGCAAGACCGTGGGCCGACCTCGGAGCACGTCGCCGCCGCCGGCTCGTTGGCTCTGATCCTTCGGCCGCCAATCGTCCAAGTCGTTGAGGATCTGGAAGGCGACGCCCAGGTGCCGAGAGTAGCGGGTGATCGACTGGCGATACGGCTGCACCGGACCGGCGAGTCGAATGCCGGCGAAAAGTGCCACCTCGAAGGCGGGCGCCGTCTTCAAGGCGTAGATCTTCATCACGTCCAGCGGTGCGAGGCGCTTCTGGCGTGCATCGCGCCAGGCCAGCTCAGCCCCTTGGCCCTCGGCCAGCCGCGTATGGGCCTCGGCCAGTTGGGCCAGGACGTCGGCCACGACTTCGGCACCGAGCCGGCCGCGCTGCTGGGCCACCAGGCGATAGCCCAGCCCGATGAGATAGTCGCCGACGTTGATCGCCACGGCCGTGCCGAACTTCCGATGCAGCGTAGGATGACCATACCGACAGGAGTCGTCATCCTCGATGTCGTCGTGCACCAGCGACGCTTTGTGGAAGACCTCGATGGCCAGGGCAATGCGTCGGACCGGCTCGGGGATTTGGGCCGCGGCTTCGGCGCCGTCGGAGCGGGTCGCTGCCGCACCGGTCACCGCGTCGTAGGCAGCCAGGGTCAGAAATGGTCTTGCCCGTTTGCCGCCGGAGAGCAAGAAGTCGTAGGCTATCGCCTCGGTCGAGGCCAAGGGATCTATCGATTGTATTGGGTGGCTGGGTCTGGAGCGAAGCGAAGACCCAGTTTTTGGCCCTCTGGGGCACCGCTTCGCTATGCCCCAGCCACCCCCAGGCTGGTTTTCGGATAGGCTCTTAGTCTCGGCCGGCCAGGGACCGCCACGGACGCGCGGAGCGAGCCAATCGAGTTGCTCCGGCTGGAACATCTGCTTGGCACATCGCAGCAAGTGCATGTAGGTTTGCGTGCGCGTCTGGGCCGGACAGTACGGCGTGTCGATCATCTCCTCGACCCAGTCCACATCCGTTTCCGAGTTCCGGCAGGTGCTGTCGAACAAAGGAATCGCCATGCACGGGATGCCGGCCAAGAGGATTTTCTCCAGGGAGCGCTCCAGCACGTTCAGGCACGATACACCAATCAAGGCGTCCGCATGGCCGCCCAGGATGATCTGCATCACCGCGGGCGAGCCCTCGGCCACCAGAACGCGGTAGCCGAGCCGCTCCGCTTGGGCGCGCAGGCTGCTCAAACGGCACGCCCCACAACCCTGGCAGAGCAACCCTAGTTCGTTGTAATGGGCGGGACACGAATCGGCGTCGCGCAGGCAATGGGGCAACAGCAGCAGTCGGCGATGATACGGCGTGGCGGCGACCTGATCGCGCCAAAAGGCCGAAGCCAACGCCACCATCGTCCAGCCCAGATGGTCCTCCGGCTGCTTGAGTTCTTCGAGCAAGAGTCTCGAGCGGGTTTCCAGTTCGTGCTTGTCCAAGGGCCGGGTCTTGTCCAGCTCGGAGGCGATCCGACCGGCCCGTTGCCGAATCCGGTGCCGGAGCTGGCGCGCGCCCGGAACGCGCTTTATCCGATCCGGCTTCGGCGCCGGGCCCTCGGACACCGGTCTGGGAGGTGAGGAACTTGCCGCGGCAATATCATCAGGTGGGGCGGTCAAGACGATGTCTCTCAAGCGGTGGATGGATTTGGCGCGGGATCCTACGCAGCCGAGTCCTCGTCGCGGTCGGCATGGAACCTGTCCCAGAACCTTCTCCGGCTCTGTACGTCATCCTGAGCGCAGCGAAGGATCCGGTTCGCATTCAAGGGGTGGAGATGCTTCGCTTCGCTCAGCATGACGGGTTCATCCGGGTTCGGGGATAGGCTCATAGTGCTCGACGGCGCGGGTCAGTGCCGACAGGGTGAAGACCAGCGGATACATGGATTCATAATACCATAGTCTGGCGAAGTAGAAACCGATGGGCGCACTTTGACGATGCCGATTCTCGGCTACCGCTCGAACCAACCAGCCAAGTCCTTTCTCTACCGCCACTTCCACCCAGCGGTCCGCCGTGGCGGCCATCAGGGCTTCGACCGCAACGGCGGTCTCCTCGACGCTGGAGGCCCCGGCCGGATCACCGCCCCAACCGCCGTCGCCCTTCTGATGAGAACACAACCAATCCACTCCGCGGCGCGCCGGTTCGGCGTCCAGACGACCAAGATCGCGATAAGCCAGAAGCACACGCGCCGTGCCATAGACGGGGTTCTCTTCATTTGGCTCGTACTCATTGCCGAACCAGAGTGGAACCCAGCAGCCCTCCGCACGTTGCGACCGCTTCAAGTAGGCAAGTCCCCGGCGAATGGCTCTGGTGATCTTCGTGGGCGCCATCTCATGCCACACGTGCAAAGCGCGCAGGGCATGGGCCGTCAGATCGGCGCCGCTTCGATCAAACGGCAGTGCTCCCCAGCCGCGACAAAACGTGGGCCACCCGCCGTCGGCGTTTTGAAGCCTGAGCAACCAATGCACGCCGTCGCGAACGGCACCGGGGACTGTCCCCTTTTTGGCGGCGCACAAATCGTTCACGCGGCCAGAAGACGTTGTCGCCGCAAAAAGGGGACTGTCCCCTTCTAGCACACTGCTGGGCAAGCCAGCAGTGGCACCCACAACATGGCCACGCGAGCGTGGCCATGCCACCCCACTCTGCTCCAGCCGCGCCAGCGCCAACAGCGCGCCGGCCGTGTCGTCTGCGTCGGGTACCGCGCCGCTTGAGTCGGTCCAGCCCCAGCCTCCGACGCTGGTGCGGGTGAAAGGATGGACCGTCCGGTGCTGAGCGCTCAAGAGCCAGTCGCGCAACCGATCACGATCGTCCGACGCAAACTCCCCGGGCAAGGCGCCGATGGCCAATGTCGTATTCCAGGTGGCCAGGTTCGTGTCGATCGGCCAGCTTCCGTCCTCGCGGGCCGACTGACGAAGAAATCGCACGCCGTCTTTCACGACGGGGTGGCCCGCGCGGCCCGTGGCGGCCAGACTCATCACGACAAAACTGGTCAGGGGCGTGGCCTCCAGGTAGCCTCCGCTGGCCGGCTGCATTGCCCACAGCTTCTTGAGGCTGGGACGGATCGCCGCGCGCCGCAACAGGCGCCGCAGCGGACTGCGCGGCCGGGCATGATCGTAGCGAGCCTGGCCAACCGCCACCAGCGCCGGCAACGCATAGCTGACGACCGGCAGTCGCAAAAACCGTAACAGCCCATGCGGCAAGCAGGCCAATTCAAACGGTAGTGGAGAAACCTCGTTCCAGGGGACCAGGCCGGCCAAAGCGCAAGTGGTGAGAATCGGCACGGCAAACGTCTTATCCTTGCCGTATCGTCGGCGCAGGCCTGCGGCGCCTCCCTGGTGCTTCACGTACTGCTCGGCTCGCCGCAGCAGCTCCTCATGGCCGTCGACCGCGCCGGCTAGGTGAAACGCCGCACGGACCAGCATCGTCGTGGCGATATTCGAACGGCTCCGGTCCGTATCGCCCCAGCCGCCGTCGTCGCCCGCCGATCGGGCCAGCCAGTCGAGGGCCCGGGCAATCAGTTCGCCGTGTCGTGGGCCGTCGGCGTCGTGTCGGTCGACCAGCGCCAGGGCGCCGACGGCCGTGGCGGTCGAGAGCGCCGACGAAGAAAGCCGGCCGACCCAATGGTCGGCCTCGGTTCGCTGAGCCAACAGGTCTCGTCGGACTATCTGTTGGGCCAGAGTGAGTTTCTCCAAGTCGATCATCTGCGTCTAAATCCTGAGAATCAATAAACGGCCAACAGATCGGTTCGAAATCGCAAAAGCCGTCCAGCAGCTTTCAGTCTAAACGGGGGGAAAACCCATGTCGAGCCATGCGGCCAGCATTGGCTTGGGCTATAATAAGAGCTTATCCCAGAACCCGGCTGAACTCGTCATGCTGAGCGAAGCGAAGCATCTCCATCCCTTGAATGTCAACCAGATCCTTCGCTGCGCTCAGGATGACATGCATCGCCGGAGAAGGTTCTGAGATAAGCTCTAAGTCTCTCGGGGCTCCTTGCCGATTTTGATCCGTACCATGCTTGCGCGACTCGCCTACCGACTTCTCACCGAAGTGTCCCCGCGATTGCTTCTGAAGGCGGGCCACCTCTGGGCGTACAAGTCGGGCGGCGCGGTGCGTGCCCATCGTCGGCGGCTTGGCCGTGGTGAACTGTTTCCGCCGTTTTTGTTTCTCGCCCTGACCAATGCCTGCAATCTGCGATGTCACGGTTGCTGGATCGAAAGCAAGGGCACGATTCACCGGCTGGGCCGCCGGGACGTCGACGCGATGATTGCCGTCGGTCGTCGGCACAAGGTCTACTTCTACACGCTGCTCGGTGGCGAGCCGATGATGTATCCCGGCGTGCTCGACATTCCGGCCCGGCACCCGGACTGCTATTTCCAGATCATCACCAACGGCATGTTCTTCGATGCTTCCACTGCGCAACGGATCGCCGCGTTGGGCAACGTCACGCCACTGGTCAGTATCGACGGACCACCGAGGACGAACGATGATCGACGTGGTGCCGGCGTTTTCGAGGCGGCTGCCGAAGGCATGCGGCGGTTGCGCAAGCGAAAAATACTCTTCGGCGTGGCCACGACGGTGACCGGCCAGAACTTCGACGAGGTGATCTCCGACGCGTACGTCCGAGGGATGATCGACCGCGGGGCCATGTACCTGTGGTACTACGTCTTCCGTCCGGTTGGCGCCGATCCGTCACCACAGCTCTGTGTCGACCGCAAGCAGATGCTTCGGCTGCGACGGCGACTGCTCGAGTTGCGTCGCCGGCACCCGATCATCCTGATCGACACCTATTGGAACGCCCAGGGCGAGGCCGTCTGCCCGGCCGCCTTGGGACTCGGCTTCCACATTGGACCACGGGGAAGCATCGAGCCGTGTCCTCCGCTTTCGTTTGCCCGGGAGACCATCCGCGACAACCAAGGCGACCTGTTCAAGACGATCAACGAGAGTGGACTGCTGCGCGACTTCCAACGATTCGTCAACGAGCGGACCAAGGGCTGCGTCATTCTGGAACATCCGCAAGCGTTGGCCGATTTTTTTCGCTCGCAGGAGGCCACCGACTACAGCGGCCGCGACGCGTTGGCCGAGTTGGCCGCCGCAGAAACGCGGACGAGCCATCATCTGCCGGGCGAGGAAGCGCCGGAGGACTCTTGGTTTTACCGGATGCTCAAGCGACGGCTCTTCTTCGGGATGGGCGGCTACGGCTAGAATTCTTGGTGGGCGGTGCCCACCCTACGCCTACAAATTACGCACTTTTTTGGCGATCAATGCCTCCAAGTGACCATGCCGTAGACACCCGACTGGAGCTCGTTGGTGCCGGCAAAGTCGGTGAACTCGGGATGATGATTGTCGAACAGGTTCTGGCCGACCAGGGCCACTTCCAGCTCGTCGTACGGCTGCCAACCAAGACGGACGTCCATCACGAGGTAGCTCGGTACGGGACCGGCCGGGAGGTTGTCGACATATCGAAAGATCATGTCCAACGTCATGCTGTGCGACAGGTCCCAGGCGGAATGGAGAAAACATTGATTTCTGGGATTCATGCCCGGGGTGACGACGTACGCCGCGGTATCCGCAGGATAGTCGATGTCCTCGACCAGAAAGCTGTAACAGCCGCGCAGTCGCCAGTTGGGATTGACTTCGTAGGTCACGACCAGCTCGTAGCCATAGGTGTCGCCGGTGCCTACGTTGGAGACGATCTCGGGCAACACCGGCCACAGCGGCGTCACCCCGACCAGGTTGTCGTAGCGATTGAAGAAGGCGGCCAGGTCCCAATAGAGCTTGTCGGTGGGCTGCCGGCGGATGCCGAGTTCATACGCCATCAGGTCTTCGCTGCGGAGATTCCGGTTACCTTGGATAAAGCCAAAGAAGAAGTCGATATCGCGCTCGTTGATGGCCGGCGTGCGGACGGCGCGCGAAACGGCACCCCAGATCGCCGTGCGATCGTTGGGTGTGGCGAGCAACCTTATCGTTGGTTGGTATTCGAAGTTCGTAAAATCGTTGTGTTCCAACTTGATGCCGGCCGTCAGGAAGAGGCGATCCGGCTGAAGTTCAATGGTGTCTTGGACGAAGTAACTGATGATGTCGAAGGTGTCCAGCGGTGGAATGAATTGGGTAAACCCAATCTCGATGGCCAAGCTCTTGTAGTTGCGATAGCCAAACCCACACACGATGTCGTGGTTCGACCCGACCTTGGTGTGGTACTGGGCATCGAGATCGAACGTATCCAGGTTGATGATTCGCGTGTACGATCTCGTCAGCGTCCGCATGAAATCATCGTAGTACATCTGGACGGACCAATCGGTATCGTCACTGAGTTTCCGCGTCCAGCGCATCAGAAAGTTGTTCGATCGGGCATCCTCCGGGTTCTGATGGACGCCAGTGAAATCGCTTTGCCGGTAGGTCTCATTTGCGCCGAAGAAATCACCCTGGAAGGTCAGCGTGTCGTAGCGGTTAGGCGTCCAGTCCATTCGGAATCCACCCTGGCCGAACTGGAAGGCGTCCCAGCCGCCGCTGGCACCGGCCTCGTAATAGTAGCCGGGCCCGTCGTCCGCCTGCATGCCGTAAAGGCGCCATTGGAGATCTCCCTGTCGGCCACCCGCGCGGACCGCGTTAAACGATCGATGCTCGCTACCGCCGCCGGTGTGGGCGTAGAGGCCTTGGGTATCCACGGAAGACTTCCGGACGATGTTGATCACGCCATTGACGGCGTTGGCGCCCCAGACGGTCGCCCCGGGACCCCGAATGATCTCAATCCGTTCCACGTCCTCGAGCAAGACCTGCTGCTGGTCCCAATGGACGCTGGCGGTTCCCGGCGTGTAGACGGCACGGCCGTCGATTTGCACCAATAGCTTGTTTGAAAACATGCTATTGAATCCGCGGATGGCAATTGCCCAGCTGGCGGAGTTGATCCGTGCCACCTGAACGCCCGGGACCAGTCGTAATGCTTCGGGAATGCTCCTCGCACCACTTCGGCGGATCATTTCGGCCGTAAGCACGTAGACGGCCGCCGGCGACTTGCCCACCGTGCTCGTGGTCCGCGAGACGGTCGAAACCTCCATGCCCATGGCGGGCGAGACCCGCGTGCGGCTGATGTCCGTGAGAGATTGTTTGAGGAAGTCCAACTCGTCTTCTTTTTCGTCTTCGCCGTTCTTTTCACCCGCAGCAGCGTCTTGCTGAGCGCCGGCATCGGTGTCGCTTGCGGGAAGCTCCGGAGCAATCGGATCTGGACCCGTCTGGTAAGTGTCGGTTGGCGAGCGTGCAAGTGTCGTTGTTTGCAGCCCGCCGGAAAGCAAGACGACTATCAAGAAAGCCGTCCCCGAAAAATACGCAATCTGTCGCACCGCCATGGTACGTCCCTCCATGTTCAAACCGGCCATGAGTACCATTTCCATAAGGTACGGCCATTCTCACAAGGACCACCCCACAGCGGTCGGGGATTCCGGCACCGTTGGAGCGGTGATCGTACTTCCCGACAGACCCTTAGTCCCTTATTTCCGATTTCGGTTGTCGCACCTCATTTTTGACACTTCAAATGGGTCAACCGATAGGATCATTAGTTGACGCCCAATTCACCTAACCGACAAAGGCCAGTACCGCTTTGGAGTTTCTCAGACCCTTTACCAAAGCCTTGTTCTACACGTCTGCTCGCCGTAGGCTCGCCCTGGCGACATCAGCGTGTTGGGGGCAATGCCAGCAAGGTTTACCTCATCGGCACGCCGAGATGCGATGGGACGATGAAACGGCTAGGAAGGAGAACCGGGTGGCAGCTTGTCCTATCGCGGAGAGTACGACCGACGCGAGCCGTGTCGGCGGTCGTAGATGAGGACTTCGGCGGCCAGGGCCCAGATCATGGCAAAGGCCAGACCAATGGCACACCAGGTCAGGTCGATGGGCATGTCGTCACGCATCGCAAGGGGAGGGGGATCCGGCGCGTGTTTCCGCCCGCGCCACGCATTTCATCGACCGGGTCGGCGGCGAAACCTTATGCGGGCAACCGGGGCTGACAGGATGCGCAGAGCCGCTGCGTTGAGGTTTTTCAGGCGGGTTTGCCTATTCGTTTTCTTCGCGGGATCGGGCGACAAGAGACCCGACCCAAAGCGGCCAAGGAACTGCCTAGAAATACAGCACATTTTGCACAGAATTATTCGGCCATTGGTTCCGTGGCGGTGGAATGTTGGCCTCCTACCTTTTGCTCCGCCGGGTGGCCGCCTTGGCGCGTTGGGTGGCGCGGGCGTCGATGGCCTTCATCTCCAGTTCGGCCCTGGCTTTGCGCAGCCACCGATCCAGGTTCTCCCACCATTCGCGGGCCTTCTTGTCGTGCAGGGCGAATGTCTGAATATCGTATTCGCCGCATATCATGGACATTTCTCGGGCAATCGCCGCTAAATCGAGCAACCGGATCGCCAGGGAATCAAGCTTCTGAACGTCGTACGGCTGAAGTGTCATGAGCGCTTCTGTTGGGGTGGCAAAGCGACGGGCAAGTCAAGGTAGATAGTCCTCATGGTAGAGAAAAGGCCGTCGATTGTCGAGCGAACGAAGGGAAATTTGACACAGTTTCTTGGAAATTATCACTCGTAATAGTGGTTTATTGGCGACATAAAATGTCCAAAATACTGGTTGAAAATATGCCCAGTATGTGCTACCCTACGGCTCGCTCGTGAGAACTCAATCGATCGTCTCACTCTTACAGGGGGTTCAGGCCGGTACTTCGGTGCTTTGCGACGGAAATCACCGCATCGGTACGTGGGGCTCTCTTTGAAAGCACCGACCTGATCGGCGAGGAGGTGTATCATGATCACGCCGGAGGTAATCGGAGAGATTCAACGATTGCTGGAACGAGGAGAACTGTCGCAACGGAGAATCGCGACCAGGACCGGGGTCAGCCGAGGAACAGTCAACTCGGTGGCCAATGGCACGCGGGCCGAGCGCGACGCCGGACGCAGGCAACGTCCCGAGAGATTTGATCCGCCGCGTGGGTTGCCACATCGCTGTCCGTCGTGTGGGCGCCTTGTACAGATGCCTTGCCTGGCGTGCCGACTGCAGAAGTTGGCGACCAAGCGGGCTGCCACTTCTCGTGAGTTGCGCAAGAGAGGGTGAAGCGGCTAACCGGTATTGCCTGGCACTCCCAACAAGTGGCGAAGCGCGTCTTCCAGCGTGGCGTGGCGGAACCGATAGCCGGCCGCTTCCAGTCGGCGCGGCGCCACGCGAGTGCTGCTGAGAACCATCTCGTCGGCCATCTGTCCGATCAACATTCGCAGGCCAACTGCTGGCACCCGACAAAAGGCCGGCCGGCGGAGCACGCGTCCGAGGGTCTTGACGAACTGGCGGTTGGTCACCGGCGTGGGGCTGACCAGGTTGATGGGTCCTTCCAGCTCATCGGCCCAAAGCAAATGATGGATCGCGCCGATGGCGTCATCGACGGAAATCCAGCTCCAGTACTGCCGTCCGTTGCCCAACGGTCCACCCAGGCCCAGACGAAAGGGACGAAGCATCGGCACAAGGGCGCCGGCCCGGGGGCTCAACACCATGCCGAACCGGGCCGAGACGACCCGAATCCCGCACTCTGTCGCGGGACTGGTGGCTGCTTCCCACTGCCGGCAAACGTCGGCCAGAAAGCCGCCGCCCGGCGGATCATCTTCGTCGATTGGTCTGTCACCGCGGTTGCCATAGATGCCGACGGCCGAGGCGCAAACGAGCACCTTAGGTGGATGATCGAGCCGGGCCAACAACGCACACAAATGCCGGGTCAATCGGACCCGGCTGCGAAGAATACGCTGCTTCCGCTCGGACGTCCACCGGCGCGCGGCCACGTTCTCACCGGCCAGGTGGACCACGGCATCGAGCCCTTCGTAGTCGGCCGGATCGACGTCTCCCGGGCTGGTGGGTAACGACAACCCGCTGGCGCCCGGGTCGGGCTGGCCGCGCAGGAGTCGGCGAACGCCGTGGCCCCCGGCGGTGAGAAAAGGCACCAGTACCGAGCCGATCAAGCCGGAGCTTCCGGAGACTGCGACCCGCAACCGCGGCCGGTCGGCAAATCGAGCATGGTCGGCCAGATCGGCTGCGGTGGTCGCATGGCGATAAGCGAACATCCGATCGAGTTGCCTGCGGACCCATGCGGCGTCAGCCGTCCGGCCCAAGGGTCCCAGCGGAAGTGCATATTGGACATGGTCTTCGAGAAAGCACTGCGTCGGGCCCGTGGAGTCGAAGCGATGGACGTGTTCCCAATGGGCCATGGGACCGTGGATCTGCACGTCGCGGAATTCATGCGGTGGGCGACAGTCTTGGTGTTCGGCGACCCAACGGATCGGCATGGGACCGAACCGGAGTTGCAGCTCGACGCGACTGCCGTCCTCAATACCCTGGCCGCCTTCCAACAGGCGAACGTCCTGCCACGGGGGGATCAGTCGCCGCAGCGCTCCTCGGCGGGCATGCCACGCAAAGGCTTCCTCTGCCGAGACCGGCAGCCGCGTGCGACGTTGATACGTCCGGAGTCGCATGGCGGGGTTCCTGGTTCTGAGAGGGCCGGGATTCCACAAAGATTGTAGGAGTCTCGGGCGAAAGGTCCAACGGGATTACGCGGGATTCGGTCCATCGCCGTGGTGGTAGAGCCGGACTTGTCGCTCTGTAAGAATCAACCCGCGTGTACCGGAAGGGCGGTCATCGTGTTGCGGAGGGCCAACTTGTTGTCTTTTCGGCACATCAGGCCGGTTGCCCGGAGGCCACATGATGACGGGCCCAGTCACGCTGCGCGCTTCCCACCCGATGCGATTCTGCCCGGCGGGAGTACTTTTCGCATCAGTTCGCACCGCGGCGCTCGTGCATCGGCGCGGCAGGTTTGACGACTGATCTTAATGATCTATGTTATTTCAACGGGTCATCGGTCGACCACCGCGGGTCTCTCCTCAGCCCACTGCACCCCTGCCTCTCGGGCGGCCTGTTCGACTTCCCCATCCAGAGCAATGACACCGCAGATCCACCTCGATCGTGAGGCAATCCATGAGCCAGCCCGACTCAAGAGACGTATTGGTTGAAAAGGACGGGCAACTTGCCCGGCTCCACGCCGCAACCGGCCGGCTGCTGGACCAGATCTCGCACGACTTTCGTACGCCCTTGACGGTGATCAAGGAGTATGCCACGCTCATGCGCGACGGTCTGGTGGGAACGGTCAGTCCGCGCCAACGCGAGTTTCTCGAAACGATCGACGATCGGGCCGACGACCTGACCACGATGGTCGATAACGTGCTCGACGCCGGGAAGTTGAGCGCGGGCGTGCTCCGGCTCTGGCGGCAGCCGACCGACGTCGCCGGACAGATCGCTCACGTGAGACCTTTGCTTGCGCGCAAGGCAGCCCTCAAGGGCGTGCGGCTCGACGTGGTGATCGAGCCGAACCTGCCACAAGTCTATGCGGACCGGGAGCAGTTGGGCCGTATCCTGATGAATGTCCTCGGCGGCGCCCTGGCCAGCTTCCAGCACCCGGAGGCCGTGGGGCTTTGGGCACGGTCGGACGCCGGGCACGGCGACGTGCTCCTCGGTCTGACGGTCGAGGGTGGACGGATTGAGCCGGATCGGCTCGAGGCGATTCGCGTCGCGATGGACCCGGTGCCGTCATGTGACGTGTCGGACTCGAAGGGGGTCGTGTTGGGACTCGCCTTGGCCAGCCGCCTGGTCGACTTCCATTTCGGACAGGCCCGGTTTGAGCGGACCGCCGACGGTGAGGCCGCGTTCAGCTTGAGCCTTCCGGTCAACAAGCCCTTGCGGTTGTTGGACGGTTACTTGCACCACTTGGCACGACACCGGCCGGGGCCGCAACAGGCAAGTCTGATCGTGGCCGCTGTCAGTTCCCGAGTCAAGTCGGCGGTCGCGGGCGTGGTCGACGAGTTTCTGCAACACGCCCTTGGCACGGACGACCTGGTCGTTGGGGTGGAGAAACATCGCTGGTTGCTGCTCGTGCTTGGCGGCAAGCAGTCGGTGGCGAGCGTGCTCGATCGAGTGGATGCGGCATGGTCCGAGACGCGCCAGAGTCGGCCCGGCGGATTGCTGCCGCAACTCGAGTTGAGCGAGCTGGACCGTGGGAGTCTGCCAAGCGATGCCGATGATCTGATCGATCGGTTCCAAAAGGAGATGGCCGCCACGGTTGATACCAACCGCCGTCCGGTGGTGCTGGCCGTCGACGACGATAGGGCACTGCTGGCGAACGTCAAATCCGAGCTGGAGGCGGCCGGCTACGAAGTGCTCACGGCCACGGACGGTCAAGCGGCAGTCGAGCTGACACAATCGCATCTGCCCGAGGTGGTGCTGACCGATAGCCGCCTTCCCGCGCTGGACGGCCTGGTCGTGCTGGAGCGTCTTCGGGAAGATCGTCGGACGGCGGACATTCCGGTGGTTGTACTATCGGCGCGCTTGGCCGAGCGGCCCAAGGCGCTAGAGCGGGGAGCGAGGCTCTTTCTGCGGAAACCGATCGCTCCGGCGATGATCGTCACGGCCCTGGCCGGGGTGGTCGACCCGCCGAACAGCGAGCCGGTGGTTGCCGCCGGTGGCGCCTTGCTTCAGCCGGTCTAGTGCTCCGGCACGAAGGAATCTCCGGGTGGCATGGGCGGCTTGTCCGCCCTTGTCGATGTGGATTTCGCAGCGGCAGGCAAGCTGCCGCTGGCACCCAATCTCAGTAGTTCCAAATCCTATTGCGACCCGGCATTGTCATCCTGAGCGCAGCGAAGGATCTGCGCAGCGAAGGATCTGCGCAGCGAAGAATCTGCGCAGCGAAGAATCTCCTTCCCGGCGCGCCGGGATCGAGATCCTTCGCTACGCTCAGGATGACGTGCTGAGGTATCAGCCAGCCAAACTTGGAACTACTGAATCTTCAAAACCGTTTGCGGCGGAGCGTTACGTTTCGTCTCGTCGGACCATTTCGCCCAAATGGGCCGCCACGCAATCGGCCACCAGCCGGCCGTCGTAGCCGCCTTCAAGCAGGCTGACCACCTTCCCGTCGGCCCAAGTGTCGGCCGCGTCCAGAACGCGTGCCGAGAGCGGAATGAAATCCTCGGTTTCCAGGACGAACTGGCCGATCGGGTCACCGCGATGGGAGTCAAAACCGGCACTGAGCAGCACCAACTGCGGCTTGATTTTGGCCGCGAACGTCTCCAGCGCGTCGGTGAAGCGGCGGAGATACTCCTGTCGCGGGATCCCCCAAGCAACGGGCAGGTTGAGTGTGGTGCCTCGGCCGGCGCCGCCGCCGGTTTCCTCCTCGCTTCCGGTGCCGGGATAGAACGGCCAACGGTGGATGGACAAGAAACCAACGCGAGGATCTTCCCAGAACGTGGCCTGCGTGCCGTTGCCGTGATGGACGTCCCAGTCGACGATCAACACTCGCTCCAGTTGAAACTCGCTGGTGGCCATTCGTGCGGCGATGGCGACGTTGTTGAACAGGCAGAAGCCCATCGCGTGGTTGAGCATGGCGTGATGGCCGGGGGGGCGGACCACGCACAGTGCGCGACGGTCCTCGCCTCGAATGAGGCGCTCCGTAGCGTCACAGGCGCACCCGGCCGCCAACAGGGCCACGTCATAAGAGCAAGGACTGACAAGGGTCTCTCCGCCGATGTCTCCGCCGCCCGAGCGGGCCAGCGACCACACCTCGTCGACGTAGCCCGGCGCGTGGACGGCGGTCAAGCGGTCTCGGGCGACCGGCTCCCAGGGGGGTCGCCGGCATCGGTCATCCAGCCCCGCTTCGGCCAGCCGGGTGGGGATCTGGCGGATGCGGTCGGCTCGCTCGGGATGGTTGCCCGTCTCGTGTTGAAGAAAACACGGCTCGTTGTAGAGAAGCGTCATGGTTGTTTGAACAGTCTTTCGTGATTTCGGGAAAAGCGGACAGGTCTGCTTTGTAGAAAACGTCTGATGCTGGGTTGGGTGCCCGGGAATGAGCGAAGCGAAGGCCCGGTTTCTCACCCACTGGGCCACCGCTTCGCTATGGCCCAGGCACCCGATTGGCAGGTTTTCTACAGAGCAGACCTGTCCCTTTCTTCCTCCCGGCCCATCATGCTACACCGAGCGGAAGGAACATGTCAAACACCCCACGCCGGGGCAGGAGGCTCCGCCTCGTGACAAACGGCACTGCTTGACACTTCGGTGGAGCCATTGGTACCCTATAATTGTTGTGTACTGGTTTGCCCTCTTGGCACTGGAGCCCATCGATCCGATGTCGAAGTTGACTCGACATTTTCGCGTGTTGTGCGGATTCTGCTCGATTTGCGTGCCTCTGGCCTGCCTCATGGCATGGGTGTTGCTGAGTCCGGCGGTTTTCGCCCAAGACGAGGACGCCGCACCGGCGGCTGCCGAGGCGAGTCCGCCGGAGGGCTACCTCGAACTCGAGGTCGAGGCGAAGCTGGGCCGAGACTTGAGGCTCCGAGTCGTCGCGATGCGTGCCGACGGATTCAAGCCGGGCGACCAAGCCGTCTTCGACAAGTATTACAAGAAGTACGTGTTTCCAGGGTGGACCGACCCGGACAATTGGACCAAACGCAAGAACCCGCGTGAAGGAATCCTTGATGATCTTCGGAGGGCCCAACCGGGAGCGGTCTATGATCGTCTGAATCGTTTGGTGCTCGAACAGATGGTGGAGATGGTGGGCAAGAACTACCATCCGGTCACCCGTTTCAACGCGATGCTCATGATCGGCCAATTGAACGTGGAGGAGCCGGGTTTCAACAAGCCGCCGAAGCCCTTGCCCAAGGCTTTCTCCATATTGTTGTCCTCGGCGGAGGACAAGAATCTTCCCGACGCGGTCCGCTACGGCGCGCTATTGGGCATTTTGCGTCACTGCGAGTATGGCGCGGCCGATGAGGAGTCGCGCCAGAAGATAAGCAACTTGATGTTTTCGTTGGCCACGATGCGAGATCCGCCGCCGGGGTGTTCGAAGGAAGGCCATGGCTGGTTCCGCCGCTTGGCGATCGATACCTTGGGTCGGCTCCGATCGCCCGGCCCACAAGGCGCCGTGGCGAAGGCCATGGTGAGGATCGTCTCCGAATCGGATGCGTCGCTGCCGGTGCGATGTGAGGCGGCCAGGGCGTTGGGACGGCTGAGACTGACGCCCCAGACCGGGTTGGATCTGGGAGCGGTCGGCAAAGCACTCGAAGAATTGCTCATCGATATCGCTAAAGAGGAGATCCGACTTCGCAACATCGCCGAGAAGAAGATCCGACTCACTAAGGAAAACGACGACTATAAAATAGATCCAAGCAAGTTGAAGGCACGCCTGATTCCGATACGCGCGGCGCTCACCGGATACGAGAACGAGGAGGCCCGGGTTCGAGCGGAAGAGCCTATCAAGGGAATTCTAGGGCTGGCCGCCGGATCGGAACAGGAAAAGCCCCTCCTCTCCCTCCGGCAGAAGGTCGAGTATTTGCTGAACAAAGAACACCTCGACCACAAAGACCTGGTTCCGAAGGTTGAAAAGGCGAAACAGAAAAAACCCGAGCGGGACGCGCTGCTGGGGATGGGGCACGAGGGCCTGGGGCATGAAGGCCCGGGAGCGATGGGCACCGGTCCCATAGGCGGTGGCGATTTGCTCCAACCGCCCGATCCGGCCAAAGTCGTCTCGGACAGAATCATGGCCGAACTCATCAAATTGGTCGAGGAGTCTGAGAAGCGAGAAGCGACGCGCTGATCGTACTCTGCGGCCGTGTTCTGTCGTCCTTCTGCAAGAGGCTTAAGCCCATTTCAGAATAGGAAGATTCTAGAATAGGAAAGGGTGTACTGATGAAAGTCCTGATCGCGGACAAACTCTCCCAAGATACCGTGACGGCACTGGAAGCCATGGGGCTTGAGGTCGTCGTCCAGCCCGAGCTTACCGCCGACAAGCTGCCCGAGGTGATCGCTGATTTCAATATCCTGGTCGTCCGTTCGACCAGGGTGACGGCCGAGACGCTCGAAGCCGGCAAGAAACTCTCGTTGGTGATTCGTGCCGGGGCGGGCGTGAACACGATCGATCTGGCCACCGCCAGCGCCAAGGGGATTTACGTGGCCAATTGCCCCGGCAAGAACACGGCCGCCGTGGCCGAGCTGACCATTGGACTGCTGATTGCCGCCGACCGACGCATTGCCAACGCGACCGCCGGCTTACGCGAAGGCAAATGGGAGAAGAAGGAATACGGCAAGTCGCGCGGACTCAAAGGGCGCACCCTGGGCATACTGGGTCTGGGCAATATCGGCAAGTTGGTCGCCCAGCGGGCCAAGGGGCTGGAGATGAACGTGATCGCTTGGGACGGCTGGTGGCTGACGCCCGAGTTGGCCCAGCAGCACGGCGTCGGATACGCCGCCTCGCCCGAGGAGCTTGCCGCCGAGTCGGACGCGGTGACGATTCACCTGGCCGCTTCGCCCGAGAGTGAACATATGATCAACAAAGCCTTCCTCGACAAGATGAAGGACGGTGCGATCCTGATCAACGCGTCGCGCGGCGAGTTGGTCGATACCGAAGCACTGAAGGCGGCGATCGCCGAGAAAGGTCTTCGCGTGGGCTTGGACGTCTACGAGGACGAGCCGGCCGCCACCGCCAACGAGTTTTCACAAACCGAGCTTGCCGCCATGGTGACCGGCACGCCGCACATCGGCGCTTCGACCGATCAGGCAGCCGAAGCCATCGCGGAAGAAACCGTTCGGATCATCGACACGTTTCTGAAGACGGGCCATCCGGCCGGGACGGTGAACCTCTGCAAGCAATCCCTGGCCACCCATAGCCTGGTCATCCGCCATCTCAACCGTGTCGGCATTCTGGCCAGCATACTCCAATCGCTTCGCGAGGAAGGCATCAACATCGACGGGGCCGAGAACACGATCTTCGACGGCACGAAGGCCGCTTGTTGCTCGATGCTTCTCGACCAGGCCCCCTCCGACCAACTCCTGGCGACCATCGCGGCCAACGACAGCGTGTTGCACGTAATGCTCAACGAGCGGTAGCGGTAAGCACTATAAGGGCACCTCGCTGGGCACATGGGCCAGGTTGGCCGTGGTCCAGTCGGCGCCCGCCTCGTGCAATTGCTCCGCCGAGAAGCTGGTGGTTAGTCCCAAGCACCGCGCCCCGGCCGCCCGGCCCGCGCGAATCCCGCTCGGCGCGTCCTCGACCACCAGGCACTCGGCCGGCCGCAGACCCAGCCGCTCGATGGCCAGGAGAAAGATCGCCGGGTCGGGTTTCTTCCGCGCGACTTCCAGCCCGTCGACACACGCATCGAACGAGTCCGGCGGCAGGCCGATCTGGCGGAGATTGCCGTTCATCTTGACCCGGTCGGCACTGGTGGCCACGGCCAGCCGCAGCCCGCGCTGACGGGCCTTGGCGATGAACGTCTTGGCGCCCGAGAGCGGTTGGAGCCGTCCCTGGATGATTTCCAGATAGATCTCGTAAGTTTTCCGTTTGTCGGCCGTCGGGTCGAGCATGATACCGTACTTCTGGGCGACCCCGCCGATATAGCGGTCTTCGCCGGTACCGACAAACGGCAGAAAGTCCTCGGGCCGCACCCGCGTGGCATGGTTTTCGGCAAACATCCGAACGGCCGCCTCGCAGATAAACGGCTCACTGTCGCACAGCACGCCGTCCAGATCGAAGACAATGCCCCGGAAGGATGCATTCGATCGGCGGGCATGGTTTTGTCCGGATGAGATAGCCATACGCTTGAACCTAGCAAGACCAGCCCGCGTAGGCAAGCGGAGACCTGCCCGGGGACTGTCCCCCTCTGGTTTCCAAGATGGGTCCGTTTCGGGCGAATGGGCTGATGGTGTAGGTGGTTGGAGACCTTCGGCGGCGGCTCGGACCCCCTCCGGACGGAGTGTCGGGCGTGACGCCGGGGCCCAAGAAGCGTATATTTGCCCAAAGTCAGTAGTTCCAAGTTTGGCTGGCTGATACCGCGGCAGGTCATCCTGAGCGCAGCGAAGGATCTCGATGGTCAAGGAGATTCTTCGCTGCGCTCAGAATGACCACGCGCTCAGCAGTGACAATGCCGGGCCTGAATAGAACTTGGAACTACTGAAAGTGTGTGTTCCCATGGACAACCATTATTCCCCATTCCAAACGCGAGGGAGAAATTCAATGAAAACGAAGAAACGTGCTTGGCTTCTGGCGGCGGTCTTCTGTCTCGGCGTGCTGGCCGCGTCGGCCGCCCAGGCCGCCCAGAGCGTGCTCGATGTAATTCCCGACGACGCGCTGGGTTTCGCCTTGATCAACCGCATCGGCCAGACAGACGCCAAGATCAAGGAACTCGGTGAGTTGATTCAGATGCCCATCACGCAGACGCCCTTGGAGGCGTTCAAGCGGTTCGCCGGGATCGAGAAGGGCTTGGACGAGAAAGGCACAGCGGCGCTGGTCGTGATGCGGGCCTCCGATCCCGACGACGATCCCCGGCCGGTCGCCTTTGTTCCGGTCACGGACTACAAGGCGTTCATCGGCCAGTTCGAGCCCGAGAAGGTGACCGACGCAATCTCACGGGTCACCGTTGGCGACGGCCCTAGCCTGGTGGCCAACAAGGGCGACTACGCCCTGTTCGTCAAAACCGACAATCAGGACTTGCTCGAATCGTTGCTCGCAAGCAGGAAGAGTGTGGCCGAGCAAGTGACTCCCTGGCGGGAGTGGATCGACCGCTCCGATGCCGTGGCGGTCGCAACCGGCCATGCGGTGAAGCTCTTTGCTGAAGAGGCAAGCGACAAGCTCGACGAGGTCAGGCCGATGTTCGAAGGCATGGGCGAACAGGGGGCGCAGGTTGTTGCCGTCTTCGAGATGTATAAGAAGATCCTTCGCACCGCGAGCAAGGAACTCACCATGGCCGGTGTGGGCGTCTTGGTCGAAAAAGACGGTTCCCTTCGCCTTTCTGGTCGCGGTCAGTTTGCGCCCGACGGCCAGTTGGCCGGCTGGTTCAAAGGCGCGAAGGGCCGGCCGAGCAACACGTGGACCGGGATTCCCAACGAACCGTTCGCCCTGGCCGCCGCCGGGGTCTTGCCCGAGGGACTCATGAAAGGCCTCATGGACTTTTCCACCAAGATGATGAAAAACATGCAGAACATCTATGGGCTCAATGAAGAGCAAATGGAGAAGCTCGCCGATATCTCGGTCAAGTCGATGAAGGGTGTGCGCGGCATGTCGATGGCCCTGGGAGTGGTCGAGCCGGGCCAGCCGCTCTATCGGGGTGTGACCGGCACGATGTGGGTCGACGACGCCGAAGCGTTCTTGGATCGGTATGCCGAGGTGGTCAAGTCGATGTCGAAACTGGCCGCCGAGGCCGAGCACTCGCCGCTTACGACCATGACGGCCACGCCGACCCAGATCGCCGGCCGAAAGGGTTTCGAACTCACCGTCGATCTGGCGCCCATGTATGAGCGGCCCGAATTGGAACAGCTTGCCCCGTTGTTCAAGGCCATGTACGGACCGGACAGCAAGCTGAGCGTCTATCTGGCCGCCGCCGACAGGAACACGGTCGTATTCGCCTACCTGGACAAGGCGGGCGCGGTCAAAGCCGTCAAGGCCGCCACCGGCGCAAGCGCCACGCTGGCCGCCGACCCCACGGTGGCCGCCATGACGAAGCGGCTGCCGGCCGACGCCCAGTGGATCGGCTTCTGGAGCCCCCGCGGCACGGTCCAACTCGCCGGGCGGATGATTGAGGGATTCGCCCCGGAGGGCTCGGCGGTGAGCTTGCCCGAGTTCCCCAAGACGCCGCCGATCGGTTTTGCGATGAAGGTATCGCCGACGGGCGCCCACAAGGAACTGCTGATTCCGGTTGAAGCGCTCAAGGAATTGTCGGCCTACGTGAAGCAGATACAAATGCAGGGGATGCAGGTGCGAGGACGTTCACGGAAGCCGTCTCGTGTCCACCCGCCGGAGATCAACGCGGGGGCGGCCGGCCGGGCGGCGATGAAAGAGTATGACACGAACAAGGACGGCAAGGCGGCCGGCGACGAGCTTCTGAAAGCGCCTTCCCTTAACGCGGCCATCGACAACTTGGACCAAGATGGCGACAAGGCGGTCAGTGCCGAAGAGGTCACAGCCCGGATCGAGAAGTGGCAAGAATCCAAGTTGGGCCGGATGAGCATGATTATCACCGTGACCTTTCGTGGCAAACCGTTGCAAGGAGCCAGCGTCGTACTGGAGCCGGAGAAGTTCCTTGGCGAGAATGTCAAGGCGGCCAAGGGCACCACGGACCAGCATGGCATGGTTGTCGTGCGCACGGTCGACTCGGAGTTGCCGGGTGTGGCGCCAGGGTTGTACAAAGTAAAGATCACGAAGGAGGGGATGAACCTTCCAGCAAAGTACAATAAGCAGACCACTCTCGGAATCGAAGTGGCCGTGGATTCCAAGGATGTGGGAGAAGAAGGCGCTAAGATCGACTTGAAGTAATCGTGACGGCGGGGTGGCTGGGGCATAGCGAAGCGGTGCCCCAGATAAGCGAGGCAAGTGAGCTTGCCTCACCCCACATTGCTGAGTACAGCGAAGACCCAATTCTCAGCCGTCTGGGGCACCGCTTCGCTATGCCCCAGCCACCCCCGAGTGTAGTTCCGGGGATAAGTTCTCAGAGATACTCTGTCCAGCCGCGCTCGCGCAACTGGCGGGTAACCTGCCGGATCGACTCTTCGTCGTGCTTGTTGGCCACGAGCGTGGCGTCGGGCGTGACGATGACGATCAGATCGTCGACCCCCATCGTCACGACCAGATGGTCCGGCTGAAGCGCGCGGATGATCGAGCCGGTCGTCTTGAGGCCGAGATACTTGTGCGCGTCGACGACGTTGCCGTGGGCATCGCTGGGGCGCAGACGCTCCAGCGCCCGCCAACTGCCCACGTCGTCCCAGTCGAAAGGCGCCTCGATGACCACCACGCCCGGGGCATGTTCCATCACGCCCAGGTCGATCGAGATCGGCTCGATCTTGGCGAATTCGCGATTGAGCGCGTCGTCGGCCTCGGGCGTGCCGGCCGCCTCGGCAATCCGGTTCAGGTGCTCGGTCATCTCGGGTTGGAATCGGGCAATGGCTCGCAGGATGGTGTCCGCCCGCCATACGAAGATGCCCGAGTTCCAATAGAAATTGCCCGACTCGATATACCGCTTTGCCACGTCGGCCTTGGGCTTCTCGTGGAACTTCTTCACGTTGTAGGCAATTGGGTGGCTGGGTCTGGAGCAAAGCGAAGACCCAGTTTGAGGCCCTCTGGGGCATCCCGGCGCGCCGGGACCCCAGCCACCCTTTGCCAGCGGCGCGGCTCGCTCGATGTAGCCGAAGGTCTCGGCGGGGTAGGTGGGTCGGATCCCGAAGGTGACCAGTCGCTGGGAATCCTCGCCGACCAGTTCCGACGCGTGGCGAAGGGCCTCCTGGAATGTCTCGTCCGGTCGGATGACGTGATCCGAGGGCATCACGGCCATCACGGCCTCGCCGTCGCGGCGGAGAATCCGAGCCGCCGCCAGGCCGATACAGGGCGCCGTGTCGCGTTTGCACGGCTCGACGATCATCGTTTCGGCCGAAAGCATCGGCAATTGCGCGGCGATCTGTCGGGCGAGCACGGCCGTGGTGGCGACCCAGGTTCGCTCGGGCGGAACCGACTCGCCCAGCCGATCGACCGTCGCCTGGAGCATCGTCCGTCGCCCGAGCATGCTCAAGAGCTGCTTGGGCTTGGCGGTCCGACTCTCGGGCCAAAATCGCGTGCCGGCACCGCCGGCCATGATGACGGCGTGAAGCATTTCAGTAGGCAGTAGGCAGTAGGCAGTAGGCAGTAAGCAGGTTAGCCGCCGAGCTTGCTCGGCGTTTTCACCTATTATCCATCCTAGCAGAAATAGGTGTTTTCGGTTACCCGGGTTTTCGGTGCGATCTTTTCGGCCAGCTCGTCGGCGTCCAGCGCATACAAGGGGCTGATCTCGACCGACACTCCTTCGGCCACTTCGACACCGGCCCGACGCAGCCAGGCCGTGTGCAGGGCGATCATTGCTGCTCGAACCGTCTCGGGCGTATCCGTTTCATCGCCCGAGGCGTTCTTCAGCGGGGCGAAGGCCTCGGCGCGATCCGCCTCGACGACGATTGCCCGAGCGGCGCTGGGCAGCAGATCGAAAATGAACCGTTCGAACTTGATCGCATTCGGTTCGGTCGGTTCGACCCGGCGCCCCTCGGCGTCGACGTAGGCCACCGTCTTCGTCGCGTGATGGAAGGGTAGCGAGCCGGGGCTTTCGGCCATCCGCCCGAGGAAGGCCGCGTCCATGACGTGGACCGCGATGCTGCCGGCCCAGATCGCCAGTGACCCGTCCGCGTCGCGCCGCCGAGCAGCCGGCTCGGGCAGATCGCTATACTCGATCACGTGCAGCCGGTCGTCGACCGACACCACATTGCCCAGCATCTCCAGCGGATCACACTTCGACGCCACCTGTGAAGAAAGCTCCGACCGGGCCAACAGATGGTAGCCGACCAGCTCCGGCCCACAGATGTCGACCAGCGGATTGTCCACTTGGAAGTAGAAAAGCTGCTCGATCCCACGGCGCCGGGCGTCGGCCAGCGCGCCGCTTGAGGCCAGGGCGGCCAACGTGCCGCCGTGACCGTCGGGGCTCAGCGCCAGCTGGCCCGGGTCGGCCAGCAGGATCTTGCCCGTGGCCGCGTCCACCGCCGGCATGGTTCCCTGGCGGAAGATCCATAGATCGTCCTCGGCCAGTCCGAAGCGGTCATGCTCGTCGAGGAACCGCCGGGTCGGTTCATCGGTGGCCGGACTGGTCATCAGATAAAGCGGAATCCGCACTCCATAGCGCCGCGAGGCCGCCACGATCTTTTCGATATGGATTTGAAACAGCGTCTTGTGCGACAGCGGGCCGATCGGGTACATGCCCTTGGGCCGCTCGAAGCCCAGCCGCGTGCCCTGGCCGCCGGCCACCAGAATCACGCCGAGCCGGCCGGCGCGGAGCGCCTCGACCGCCGAGAGCCGGGCCTCCTCGGGCGAAAACGGGTTCCGCGATCGATCGAGCCGGAACGCCGCCGGTGGACTCGCCCGAGCGATCAGTGCCTCCACGTTCTCGCCGGTGTCTCGCTCGGCATACAACCGGGCGATCAAGGGCAAGTCAAGCTGCCGGATCTCGGCCGCCAACTCCTGTTGACCCTCGGGACTCAACTGGTCCCAGAAGGCCAAGAGGTGTTCCTGGCCGTGATCACGTAGCAGCCGCTCCAGTTCGTCTCGCATGTCTTGTTCCCCTGGGCCGACGTGGATCCTGGCCCATAATTGTAGCAAAACCCACGCTGTGATTGAACCGGCAGAGATAACTCCAACATAAGAGCTTATCCCGGAGCCAGGCACCCCTCAATCATTGACCGTGCACGGGGGAATAAGAGCTCACCGCGTCTGTTTGCGCAGCTCTTGTGCCCGGGCCAGATCGGCCCCGGCGGTTTCCCTGTTGCCCAAGGCAAGATTTGCCCCGCCGCGCAGCGCGTAAGCATCGACCATTTCCGGGCAGAGCCGAATGGCCTCGGTGAAGTCGGCCAGTGCACGGTCGAAATCGCCCGCCAGGCCGTGAGCGCTCCCACGGGCACAATACGCCCGGGCCGCGCCGGGCGCCAGGCGAATCATCTCCGACAGGTTGGCCGCGCCGCGCCGGGCCAGCTCGGGGCGGTGATGACGCAAGGCCGCTCGGGCATACAGCAAGCCACGCTCCCCACGCTAGCGTGGCCATGCCTGAATGTCGACAAGCATGCTCACGGCAAGCGTGAGGGTGTCCGGGAATTCGGGTGGCACGTCCCTGAGCGGAGCGAACGGCGTGTTCTTCCAACCAACCACGCCCTTCGTTCCTCAGGGCGTGCCACCCGAATCGTGGAAACGTCGTGTTTTCTCGTGTCGAATTCCCTGACGCCCTGTGCCTGCCGGCAAGCAGTGCCCCAGATCTGCACCAGTACTGCTTTCCCGGCGCGCCGGGATGGCACACGGTCACGGACGATGGTCATCTCGTGAGAAGCGTGGGTCAGACCGTCTCGACGGACGCGGTCCATGATCGACTCCCTTGGGGCTTGGTGTGCCGAATTTCGGTGTTCTACTTCGACCGACCAGCACTGCTTCTGCCGGCCCGTGGTCAAACATTGTTTTCCGAGGGACGAATGACCAACAAGGGCAGTTTTTCAGGTCGTCTTACCCCGTGGAGGGGACCCAAGAGAACAACCCTTCTTGACCCTGCGTAGGGGAATAGGTAGATTGCGATACTGGATTGGATTGCGCCCACCTCGACATCTGCGAAGCGCCGGCCCGGAATGAATTGGATGTGGGCACTCGCGGCGGCTTCAATTCCTGCGGGTTTTTCAGATCCCCTAGATTGCCATGGAAGTCTTGGAACGTATTTGGGAAATCATCTCCGACTTCTTCGGCGGATTGAGCCGGGGGATCGAACGCGGGATCACCTCGATCTTTGGCTCGTCCAATGCGCGGTACTTGAAGAAGCTCCAGCCGCGGGTCGATGCGATCAACGCGTTGGAATCCAAGTACGAGGAGATGACCGACGCCGAGCTTTGCGAGCAGACCGACAAGTTTCGCCGACGGCTGGCTGCCGGCGAAACGCTCGACGATTTGCTGGTCGAGGCGTTTGCCGTCTGCCGTGAGGCGGGCCGACGCGCGCTGGCGATGCGCCATTACGACGTGCAGTTGATGGGCGGCATGGTCCTCGACAGCGGCGACATCGCCGAGATGGTTACCGGCGAAGGGAAGACGCTGGTGGCCACGTTGCCGGCCTATCTTAACGCGTTGCCGCCGGTCCGCAAGGACGCGGACGGCAATCCACGCGGCTCGGTCCACGTGGTCACGGTCAACGACTACCTTGCACGGCGCGACATGGAATGGATGGGCCCGCTCTATATGTTGCTCGGCCTTACGGTGGGCGCGATCCAGAACGACATGGACAACGACGCCCGCCAGAAGGCCTACGCGTGTGACATCACCTACGGCACGAACAACGAGTTCGGCTTCGACTATCTCCGCGACAACATGCGTCCGGCCGCCCGCGACGATCCGCGCTATCCGAAATACATGCAGCAAGTGCAAGGGCCGCTGAGGTACGCCATCGTCGACGAGGTGGACAACATCCTGATCGACGAGGCGCGGACCCCGCTGATCATCTCCGGTCCGGCCCACGACGACGTGACGCGCTACGCCCGGGCCGACCGCATCGCCCGACAGTTGAAAAAAGATTCCCACTTCGAGGTGAAGGAGAAGGAGCACTCGGCCCATCTGACCGACGAAGGGATTCGCGCGGCCGAGCAATTGGCCGGGGTGGAGAGCTTTTACACGGCGGGCAACATGGAGTGGCCCCACCTGATCGACAATGCCCTGAAGGCCCATCACCTCTACAAACGCGACGTCAACTACGTCAGCCAGAACGACGAGATCATCATCGTCGACGAGTTCACGGGCCGGTTGATGCCGGGCCGCAACTGGAGCGACGGCCTGCACCAGGCCGTCGAGGCGAAGGAAGGCGTGCGGGTCAAGGAAGAGAACCAGACGCTCGCCACGATCACGCTGCAGAACTACTTCAAGCTGTACGACAAGATCTGCGGTATGACCGGTACGGCCATGACCGAGGCGGGCGAGTTCTACAAGATCTACGGCCTGGACGTGATCGCCATTCCGACCAACTGCCCGCTGGATCGGATGAACTTCCCCGACGTGATCTACCGCACCGAAAAGGAGAAGTATAAAGCCCTTGTCGAGGAAATCGAGCAGATGCACAAATACGACGTGCTCTGGCTCGACGGCGGCGAGCCCGTGCGGGGGCAGGTCATTCGGGAAGACAAGGATTCGCTCGAATTTCAGGCCGAGGGTGACCGCAACCATCAACGGATTGCCCGGGATCGCATTAAGGATATCCAGCATCGTGGCCGACCGATCCTCGTCGGCACCGTCTCGATCGAACGCAGCGAGCTGATCTCCGGCATGCTCGACCGATGCGGCGTGAAGCACCAGGTGCTCAACGCAAAGCATCACCAGCGCGAAGCCGAAATCGTCGCCCAGGCCGGCCGCAAAGGCGCCGTCACGATCGCCACGAACATGGCCGGACGCGGTACCGACATCATTCTCGGCGGCAATCCCGAAGCCATGGCCTGGGCCCAATTGCAGGAGAAATACGCTACAAGGCTCGACGTGCCCCAAGGTGAATGGAACGCGCTGATCACAGAGATCGAGGGCCGCGAGCAGACCAAGCCCGAGGGCCGCGGAGTGGCCGGCATGGGCGGCCTGCACATCGTCGGCACCGAACGCCACGAGGCACGACGCATCGACTTGCAGCTTCGCGGGCGTTGCGGCCGCCAGGGCGACCCCGGCAGCAGCCGGTTCTACCTTTCGCTGGAAGACGACCTGATGCGGATCTTCGCCGGCGAATGGGTCAAGAACATCCTTACCCGGCTCGGCATGAAAGAAGGCGAAGCCATCGAAAGCCGCATGGTCTCGCGACGTATCGAGGGCGCCCAGAAAAAACGAGAAGAACACAACTTCGAAATCCGCAAGAACCTGCTCGAATACGACGAGGTGATGGACGAGCAGCGCAAACGGGTTTACGGCTATCGCCAGGCGATCCTCGACGGCACCGACTGCAAGCAGTTGATCCTCGACATGGTCGACCAGCAGATCGAGCGCTATCTGAAGCAGTTTCTCGACCGCGACTACGGGAGCGATTCGTTCGCCGAGTGGGCCGGGGGCATCCTTTCGGCCGAACTCGACCCGCGCGATTTCCGCCGCATGGATTTCCACGAGGCCGAGGCCTTTGCCAAGGATCAGGCCGAACGACTGGCCGAAGGCCAGGTACTCGATGCACTCGAAGAGAATCTGCCCGAGGGTACCGATTCGCGCGAATGGAATTGGGCCGCGCTGGCCAAAATGGTCAACACGCGCTGGCGCATGAGCCTGCGCGACCGCGATCTGAAGAAGGTTGGACGAGATGACGTCGGTGAAATGCTCATCGACAAAGCACGCAAGGCGGTGCGGGACACCGATTTGAGCCAGGGTTCCCAATTCCTCACACCCGATTTCGGCGTGCAAACGGCTTGCGGCTGGATCAAGCATAAATTCGGCGTGGACGTCGACGTCGACGAATACCGCGACCTGGAATACGAACCGTTTCGCGAGAAGATCGTCGCGCTGGCCCGGCAGGTCTACCACGAGAAGGAAATCGAGTTCCCGGTAATGGCCGGGCTCTATCACTTCACGACGCGCGACGCGTCGGGCCATAAGCGCTACGACCGCGAAAAGCTCGCCGACTGGGCACGCGACCGGTTCCACGTCGCGTTGAGCCTGGACGACCTGCGCAACAAACAGCGCGATGAGATCCGGGCCTTGCTGATCGAGCAGAGCCGCGAGGACGCCGACCGCGCGCAGCGGGTCCTGGACGAGTTGAACAAGCGCCTGGACGAGTTGCTCGCCACGGACGACTCGCCCGAGGACGCACTCCATAGAGCCAGCCGCAACGGCATGCTCCAGTTCTTTGCCGACTGGCTTGCGCGCGAAGCAGGCTGGGACATGCCGGTCGAGGAGATGGCTAAGCTCGATCCCAAGAGGCTCCGGTTCCACTGCGTCGAGGCCGTCGAGGACCGCTATCGGCCCGAAATGCGCAAGATGGAACGCGCGCTGGTGCTGCAACTGCTGGACGCCGCGTGGAAAGACCACCTGCTGGCGATGGATCACCTGAAGAGCAGCATCGGGCTGCGCGGCTATGCCCAGGTGGATCCGAAGGTGGAATACAAGCGCGAGGGCATGCGGACCTTCGAGGCGATGTGGGATTCGGTCGGTGAGCGTGTGACCGACCTGGTCTATCGGATGGAACAGCTCGACGAGAGTTTTGTCGGTTCCACCTGGACGCAGTCCGAGGCCATCCACGAGGAAGCCCCCTCGGCCGACGAGATCGCCCAGCAGCAACAGGCGGCCATCGACGGAACCCAAGCCGACCGGAAGCCGGAGCCGATCCGCCATCGGGGCCAGCGCGTCGGGCGCAACGACCCTTGCCCCTGCGGCAGTGGCAAAAAATTCAAAAACTGCTGCATGCGCAAGGGGAGCATGACGACATAGCATGCGTTCCATCGGTGGCCATCTTTCCAAGCATGGGAACGGGAATCCCAGCGTCAGCAGTTCCAAATTCTATTCAATCTTGGTATTGTCATTCTGAGCGTAGCGAAGAATCCCTTTGGCCATCAAGATCCTTCGCTGCGCTCGGGATGACCCGCTGAAGTGTCAGCCAGCCCGATTTGGAACCACTGAACGTGCCCTATCTGCTGAACCTGGTCTACTTGCTGGCCCTGCTGGCCGCCGCGCCTTATCTGCTGTGGAAGGCGCTGCGCGCCGGGAAGTATCGCCAGGGCTGGGCTGCCAAACTGGCCGGCCGCGTGCCGTCCCGGCGCGCCGGGAATTGGCCCTGCTTTTGGCTCCATGCCGTCAGCGTGGGCGAAGTGAATCTATTGCCCAGGCTCATCGAGGATCTCCAAAGGCGCTTGCCCGAGGCCGAGTGTGTCGTCTCGACGACCACCCGGACCGGCATGGAGTTGGCGCAGAAAAAATACCCCAACCTGACCGTTTTTTATTGCCCCTTGGATTTCAGTTGGGCGGTCGGGGCGGCCATGCGGCGGATTCGTCCCGACGTGTTGGTGCTGGTCGAGTTGGAGCTCTGGCCGAACCTGATTCGGGCCGCGCGCCGCTGGGGTGCTCGCGTGGCGGTGGTCAACGGCCGGCTGAGCGAAGCTAGCTTCCGCAGCTATCGCCGGATTCGACCGCTGGTGGCGAGCGTCTTGCGACAGATCGATCTGGTGGCCGTGCAGGACGAGACTTATGCCCAGCGGTTTCGGCGGCTCGGCGCGCCGGCCGACCGGGTGCACGTGACCGGCTCGATGAAGTACGACGGGGCCCAAACCGATCGCGACAACGCGACGACGCAACAATTGCGTCATTTGGCCGGCCTCGGGGACGACGATATCGTCTTTCTGGCCGGGAGCACGCAAGAGCCCGAGGAGCGGTTGGCACTGGACGTCTGGCGGCAATTGTCGGCCGAGTGGCCCCGGTTGCGGTTGATTCTCGTGCCGCGTCACCCCGAGCGTTTCGAGGCGGTTGCTCGAATGCTTGACGCCTCGGGAGTTCCCTGGGAGCGACGAACGACGCTTGCGGATCGACCGGGCTCGACGGACACCTTGGGTGCCACTGCTGGCTTGCCCAGCAGTGCTTCTAAGACCGGGAAAACGAAAGGGGACAGTCCCATTTTTGCTTCGGCTGCGCCTTCGCAAAAATCGGGACAGTCCCCAGTGGGTGAAGATGCCCGTGGCACCCGAGCAAGGGTGCTGCTGGTCGATGCGATCGGCGAGCTTGGGGCTTGGTGGGGGACGGCCCGGGTGGCTTTTGTCGGGGGGAGCCTGGGCAGTCGCGGTGGTCAGAACATGATCGAGCCGGCTGCCTACGGCGCGGCGGTCTGTTTTGGACCCAACACGAGGAATTTCCGCGACGTCGTGGCCTCGATGCTGGCCCACGAGGCGGCCGTAGTCGTCGAGGACGGCCACGCGCTGGGCCGATTCGTCCGCCGGATGCTGGAGCATCCGGAGCAGTCCGATCGGCTGGGCCGGCACGCCCGGGCCTTCGTGCTCAGCCAGCAGGGCGCGACGGCACGAACCGGCCAGCTGCTGGTGCGGCTGTGCGGAGAGGTTTCGTGAGCCAGAAGACGGCCGTGGCTGCCCAGTTGCTTGGGAGCCCATCCCCGTACTATAATCAATGGTTTGGTGAATATTGCCAGGTTCAGTAGTCCCAAGTTTGGTTGGCTGATGCCGCAGCAGGTCATCCTGAGCGTAGCGAAGGATCTCGACGGTCAAGGAGATTCTT
>CAZWWC010000003.1:33929-35177 GCA_964637625.1 uncultured Planctomycetaceae bacterium | reverse complement strand
TTATTTCAATATCAGTTCATGCAATTTGTTGCATGGGCGGCTTGTCCGCCCTTGTGAATCGGTGGGTGGCATGGCCTCGCAAAGCGTGGCCATGCTCCCGGACGCAAGAAACATGCTCACGCAAGCGAGAGCATGCCACCCGTCTAGCCAATGTCGGAGTCACTCGGTATCGACCGCCGTCGGGCGGGGCCCGTCGGTCAGGTATTCGCACGGCTTCACCGGATATTTGTCTTCGGGTGGGGAGAATACCGGTATCGTCTTCACCGGACGTTCGATCGCGACCGTTGCCGCCCCGGGGCGTGGATCCACCTCGTCGCATATGTCGACCTTCAGGCAGGCAACGCCTATGATAGCACAAGCGGCCGAGGCAATCCAGAAGCGGACGACGATTCGGCTCTCCGGGGAGCCCTTGAACTGAAAGTGGTGGTGGAGCGGGGCGCAGCGGAAGACGCGGCGCCGACGCCACTTATAAACGCCCACCTGAAGGAGCACGCTGGCGGCCTCGGCCACGAAGACACCCCCGACCACTAGCAGCAGGATTTCCTGCCGGGCGGCCAGGGCGATCACTCCGAGCAGCCCACCCAGCGGCAGTGAGCCCGTGTCGCCCATGAAGACTTGGGCCGGGTGACAGTTGAACCAAAGAAACCCGAGCACGCCGCCGATCATCGACGCGGCCAGGACGGCCATTTCGCCGGCACCGGGTACCCGGGCGATGCCCAGATAATCGGCGATGACGACGTTTCCGGCCGAATAGGCCACGGTGGCCATCGCCCCGATGGCCAGCACCAGGCACCCGCCGGCCAGCCCGTCGAGCCCGTCGGTCAGGTTCACCGCGTTCGACGTGCCGACGATGACCACGACGGCCAACGGCACGAATCCCCAACCGATGGGGACGGCCACGTCGGCCAGAGGGATCCAGAGCGCCAACGGGCCGACTTGATGGGGATTAGCTACATGAAACGTGTAGAGCCACACCGCGGCGAGCGTGGCCACGCCAAGCTGAGCGAGCAGTTTGACCCGGGCCGGGATGCCGTTGGAGCGGCCGCAGAGTTTGACGAGATCGTCGATCGCGCCGAGCGTGCCCAGCCCGACGGTGACCCAAATGGCTACCTGGACCAAGGGGTTGGCCAGATCGGCCAGGAGCACTAGCGCGGCGAGCAACCCGACGACCAGGAACAGGCCGCCCATCGTCGGCGTGGCTTCCTTTGCCTGGTGCAACCGGCGCAACCGAGGCGAGTCGCTCTTGTT
>CAZWWC010000003.1:23991-33829 GCA_964637625.1 uncultured Planctomycetaceae bacterium | reverse complement strand
GCGTGGCTTCCTTTGCCTGGTGCAACCGGCGCAACCGAGGCGAGTCGCTCTTGTTTGGTTCGCGGAATCGCCGCCGCAAGGCGCCGATCATTTGCGGTCCCAGCAGCAGTGCCAACCCGAAGGCCACCGTGGCCGCCACCGCGCCGCGCAGCGTGATCTTCTCCAACGCCACCAGATGATCGGCGTAAGGCGTCTCGGAGAGCCGGTGAAGAAGCCAGACGAACATGGGGTGACTCGTTCGGGGGAAGTACGGTCGGGCGAACGATGGTTCTGGAGAGCGTTGTTTAGCGGGCGGGCTTGCCCGCCGTGGCCGTGGTTGAGTCTATCGGTGTTCCCGGCGCAACGGCGGGCAAGCCCGCCCGCTAAACCGCGATATCCTCGACTCTTTGCGGTAGCACCAGCCGTGCGGCTTGCATATCCCTGAGCCGCCGGAGCGGTGCTGTTGCACCGCCCCGGCGCTCAGTATAAAGCCCCGTCGTGAAGCGCTTGCCGGGGCGGCTGACCCAGAAACCGCCGTTTCCGGCAAGATAATGCTCCGACCCAGGAGGGAGGGCCGTGCCCGAGTTCCCGCAAACTCGGCACGAGCGACGGGGCCCTTTGCTAGTTTGTTGAGATACTGCCTTGTAATTCCTCTTGTGCGAGCAACGGTTCAGGCGCTTCGCCGCCGCGGATAGCAGCGGAAGGCCTCGATCACACGTTCCATGTTCATGCTCCGCGACCCCTTGACCAGCACCACGTCGCCCGGCAAAATCGCCTGGCCCAGGTAGGGTAGCGCCTGCTCGGGCGTGGTGCAGGGGATGGTTCGTATCGCGGGCATTCCGGCGGCCCGGGCGCCGTCGACCACCGTTCGGGCGAACTGGCCGCAGGCGATCAGCAGGTCGGCTCCGCAGACGGTCACGACTTCGCCTCCGAGGCGGAAATGGTGTCGCGCCGAGTCCTCGCCGAGTTCGGCCATGTCGCCGCATACGATGATCCGACGCCCCGACGTGTCGAAGTCACGGACCAACTCCAGCGCCGCGCGCATCGACTGTGGATTGGCATTGTACGCGTCGTTGATCACCGTGGCGCCGCGCAACTCGAGCACTTCACACCGCATGGGCACGGGATTGAAGTCGGCCAGGGCGCCGGCCATCTCGGGCATGTCCAAGCCGAGCATGCGACCGACCGCCACGGCGGCCAGCGCCGCGCTGAGGTGATGGCGTCCCCAAACCGGAACGCGAAACGGGAATCCGGCCACTTGGAACTCGAGTTGGCCGCCGACGCTGGCCACTTCCTCGGCGACCACGTCGCAGGCGGTGTTGCGTCCCACCCAGGCGATCGGCGCCCGGCAACGCCCGGCAATGCGTCGCACCCAGGGATCGTCGACCAGCACGGCCTGTCCGTCCGGGGGCAACGAGGCCAACAGTTCCGCCTTGGCCTCGGCCACACCGCGGCGGCTGCCGAATCCGCCCAGGTGGGCGTCGCCGACGTAGGTGATCACGCCGACTTTCGGCACACACAGCTCGGCCAGCGCGGCGATCTCGCCGGGACTGCTGGCGCCCAGCTCGAGCACGGCGTAGTCGTGATCGGGCTCGACGGCCAGCATGCTCAGCGGCACGCCGAAGTGGTTGTTGTAGTTGCGCGGACTGGCCGTGCCCTTCAGACGCCGTCGCAGAACGGTGTGGATCATCTGGCGCGTGGTCGTCTTGCCGACGCTGCCGGTCACCGCAATCAGCGTTCCGGTAAAGCGGCGGCGCCGCCACTGGGCCCATTTCCAAAGGGCAGGCTGGGTGTCTTCGACCTCGATGGTCCATCGGCCGGCCGGAGCCGGCGTCGGCTCGGTGACGATCGCGCCGGCGGCGCCGCGCTCGAAGGCCTCGCCGGCATAGTCGTTGCCGTCGTACTTCAGGCCGCGAAGTGCCCAGAAGACGTCGCCCCGGTTCACGCGTCGGCTATCCGTGGCGATCGGCCCTAGCGGCACTCCGTAGGGAGCGGGACCGTCGATCGCCAGCCGACCGCCGATTGTCTTGCAAAGGTCGCGTAAGGTTGGAGGGTTCATTATCGGTATTGGGTCTAAACTGGTTGTCTATACCACCACCGGGGGGTTCTCGTAGAGCCAGCCGGCCGCGATTTCATAATCGTCGAAAGGAAGACACTGCGTGCCGATGAGTTGGTAGGTTTCGTGTCCCTTGCCGGCGATCAGGACGCAATCGCCCGGGTGGGCCAAAGCCAATGCCGCGTGGACGGCCTCGCGGCGATCGGCGATCACCCGAGCGTCGGTCGGCTGGGCAAACCCGCTGAGCAGGTCGCCGATAATGGCCGCCGGGTCTTCCGTTCGCGGGTTGTCGCTGGTGATGATCGCCAGATCACACTCTCGCTCGACCGCGCGGCCCATCAGCGGGCGTTTTTCCCGGTCGCGGTCTCCGCCGGCGCCGAACACACAGATCAAGCGGCCTTCGACCACGCCGCGCAGTGCCCGCAGGCAGCCGCTGAGGGCGTCGGGTGTATGGGCATAGTCGACAAAAACGCCGAACGGCTGGCCACACTCGATCCGCTGCAGCCGGCCCGGGATGTACTCGACCGCTTCGAGCCCACGAACCACCGTGGGCAGATCCAGCCCGTAGGCCAGGCCGACGGCTGCCGCTTCGAGGCAGTTGTAGACGTGGTGCAGCCCGATCATCCGAGTGCGGACCGGGATCGTGTCGCTGCCGGCGGTCAACAGAAACGTCTGTTCGCTCAGGTAGCGCTGGACCAGTGTGCCGGTGATTTCGGCGGCTGCGTGGACCGCGACGGTCAGCGTTGGCCCATCGATCTTCGCCAAATGGGCGGCCGAGGTCGGGTCGTCGGCGTTGAGCACCGCGAGCCCCTCGGGCGTCAGATAGTCCAGCACCTTCGATTTGGTCAGGCGATAGTCGTCGAGCGTCTTGTGATAGTCCAGGTGGTCCCGTCGGACGTTCGTCACGCAGACGGCGTCCAGCTCGACGCTGGCCAGACGCGACTGGGCCAGGGCGTGGCTGGAAACCTCCATCACGGCGTGGCTGCACTCGTTGGCGACCATCCGCGCGAAATAGTCGGCCAACCGGTCGGCCGGGGGCGTGGTCAGCGACGGCTGGTCGCATCGATCGCCGTCGAAATACCCCAGGGTGCCCAAAAGACCGACTTTCAAGCCCGCACGGTGCAGCATTCGGGCGACGAGCACGCTGGTGGTCGTCTTCCCATTGGTGCCGGTCACGCCGATCACTTTCAGTTGCCGGCTTGGGCTGCCGGCCAGGTGCTGGCAGATACGGCCGAAGGCGGCCCGAGCGTTCGGGACGATGCACACCGGCACGCCGACGTCCGGCAGCGGACGCTCGCCGAGGATGGCCGAGCAACCCCGGTGGATTGCCTCGCCGATGAAATCGTGGCCGTCGTGCTCTCGACCGGCGATTGCCACGAAGAGGTCGCCCGGCTCCACGCGGCGACTATCGCACACGCAGCCGCCCAGCTCGATGTCACGGCAGCCGACCAACGTGGCTTCCGGAAACAACTTACGCAAGCTCAATCGGCAGTGCCGATCGGGACAGACCTGCACGGGCAGTGGCCTCCTTGCCTACGACGCCATGCATTGCCAATGAGCCACGCGTCAAGAGATGGCTGCCCGGCGGCCGGGCAGTCGCGGTCGAATCGGGTCCATTGGCCACACGGGACATTCTCAAGCGGCCGGACACGTCATGGGGACATGCCGGCTGGGCCGAGCGGATCGGAGCCGACCCGCGTCGACCAAGACGAGCCTCCTTGCTCGTCCTCAAAGTGGCCTGGGGATTGTCTCGATTTTCCGCGGTGTGTCAAGGCGGGATTTTCCGGTGGCACGTCCCTGAGCGTAGCGAAGGGCGTGTTTCCCGAGCCAGCCACGCCCTTCGCTGGGCTCAGGGCGTGCCACCCAAGGCTGGCTGCCATGGCCACGCTCGCCGTGGCCATGCTCAGTTGTCGAAGAACATGCTCACGCAAGCGTGAGCATGGCACCCGCTATGCCCCCTCTTATTGGCCAAGAAACATCCATAACAGGAGGAGAGTGCTGGCGTTCAGGGCCATGTGCGTGACGATCGACGGCACGATTCGGTGGGTTCGCAAGTAGAGCGTGCCAAGCACCAGCGCGAAGAAGAACAGGACGAACGGATCAGGGGCCAGGTTCGGAGGGAAGAGCCAGTGCAAAGAGAGTTGAAGGCCGTAGATCGGCACGGCAACGGCCGCGAAACCGGCCAGCCCGAGTCCCACGTCGGCCGGGAACCGCTCCGGCACGAAGCCCAAGTCGGCCGGCGTAGCCCCCCGGACCCATCGTGCAACTCCCAGGGCCACCGCTACGGTGAACAAGGTCACGACGGCGCCGCCGCTCATCGTGAACAAGAAAAAACCCAGATCTTGTTGCCGGACCTCGCCACGGTAGTGGAGCAATGCGAACAGGACCGACGTGGACAGGACCGGAAGCGTGCCCGAGCGAAACAGCTTGCCCAGGGCCGGCACCCGCGGCCGCCATCGGCGATCGACCTTTTCGAGCCAACCCTGAAGAAACAGGCGAAACAGGATCTCCTCGGCGACCGGGGCTACGACGACCGCCATGACTACGCAGGCGACCACGGTCGGCCATCCTCCCTGGGAGAGAAGTCGCACGATGCCGTGGGTCCTCTGCAATGCGGTCGGGTCTTCCACAACGGTCGACCTAGTGGCCTCGGGCCCAAAAAGAACGAGTCCGATCTTCAGCAAGGCAAGACCACAAACGAAATGAACGAGGAAAATCGCCAACAGATCGATCCCGCGCCAAGGCACGCTATGGCGCGGCTCGACGCGAAGCACGGGCCGGCCCCGCCGAAGCCGGTCGATGATGATCCCCCAAACGACTACGCCGCCCCAAAGGCCGAGCCAGAGTAGCACGTTCACCGAAAGCGGCAACAGAAGCGGCGGTTTTTCCATGGGGCAAACAACAAGAGCGTGTTGGGTGTCGACCGCGGGATTGCGCCCGCGGCTATTACTCCGGCGGGTGGCACCGCAGGATTCGGATGGCGGCCACGATGTAGATCAGGCCCGAGTAGATCGTCAGCACCACGGCCGCCCAAATCGAGAGGATCATCAGCCAACGGGACCAGTCGGGAGCATGGGTGCTCGGCTCGGCATAGGAAAGATAGAACAGGCTGGTGCCGACCGCAACGCATTGCAGGACCATCTTCCATTTGCCCGACCACTTCGCCGAGAAATCACCCCCGCTCTGTTCGATGATCCCGCGAAGCATGGTGACCAGCATCTCCCGGGCGATGACCACCACGACCATCCACGGCCGCAAGGCCCAGGCGGTCGCGGCCATCTCGGGCACGGCCACCAGAAAGACGAACGACCCGCAGATAATCACCTTGTCGGCGAACGGGTCGAGGATGCGCCCCAGGACGGTGACCTGCCCGAATTTGCGGGCCCAGTAGCCGTCGAGCCAATCGGTCGCCGCGGCGATGATGAACAGGATCATGCCGGCCAGATAGCACTCCAGAGCGATCAATACGAACATGATGATCGCCAGGATCAACCGGATCGAGGTCAACTGGTTGGGAATGTTGAAGACGGACTTGGAGGAAAGCTGCTTGGATGAGACATCTGTCTTCAGCATGTCAGACCCCCGATTACTTGGGTTCACCAATGGCGACCCCTATTAAATCATATTCTCTGGCGGCGACAATCTCACATCGTACGATTTGGCCGGCCGAGAGGTTCTCGCCGGTGACGTAGACCTGGCCGTCCACCTCCGGCGCGTCGGCCGTGCTCCTGCCAATATGGGCGTCGCTCTGGCCCGGAGTATCATGGTCGATGATCACGCGGAGCCGGCGGCCGACCTGGGCGGCGTGGGCCGCAAAGGTGATCTCCTGCTGGGTTTCCATCAAGATGTTGTATCGTGCCTGTCGGACCGGCTCGGGCAGATGGCCGTCGAACTCGTCCGAGGCGGTGCCCGGCTCGCGGCGGTAGACAAATGCCCCGAGCCGCTCGAAACGCCGCCGCCGGACGAAATCGAGCAGCGCGTCGAACTGCTCGTCCGTCTCGCCGGGAAAGCCGACCAACAGCGTCGTCCGCAGCGCCACGCCCGGGATGCGCTCCCGCAGCCGGTCGATCAAGTCCTCGGTTTGCTTCCGAGTGACTGCCCGACGCATCCGCCGCAGGACCTCGTCGTCGATGTGCTGCAGGGGAATGTCCAGATAGGGCAGGATTCGGCGGCCCGAGGCGATCACCCCGAGCAGCTCGTCGTCGAGATCCCTCGGATACAGATACATCAGCCGAATCCACGCCAGGCCATCGAGCTGGTCGAGCCGCCCGAGCAACTCGGCCAGCCGTGGGCCGCCGTAAAGATCGCGACCGTAGTAGCTCGTATCCTGGGCGATCAGTACCAGTTCACGGACCCCGCTGTCGGCCAGACGCCGGGCCTCCTGGAGGACTTGCTCGATGGGCTTGCTGAGGTACTTGCCCCGGATCATCGGAATCGAGCAGAAGGAACAGAGCCGCTGGCAGCCCTCGGCGATTCTCAGATAGGCCATGTGCGGCGGGGTCAGTGGATGGCGGCAGTCGTCGGCGGGCAGCCGATCGGGTGGATCGGCCAGAAGCAGCCGTTGCGTCTCGCTGCCGGTGCTTATCCGCCGGGCGGCCCGGGCAATGTCGTCCCGGGCAAAAAGCCCTACTAACTGGTCGATCTCGGGACACTGCTCCAGCAGCATCGGGCCGTCGCGCTGGGCCAGGCAACCGGCCACGATAATCCCGCCGAGCCGGCCGCGACGCTTCAGCTCGACCATCTGCCCGATCACGCCCAGCGATTCGGCGCGGGCCGTGTCGAGGAAACCGCACGTGTTGACGACCACCAGATCGGCGCCCTCGGGCTCGACCACCCAGCGGTAGCCGGCCAGTTCCAACCGCCCCAGCATCTGCTCGCTGTCGACCAGGCTTTTTGGACAGCCCAGGCTGATGAGGGCACAGGTGCGACGGGAGGCTTGTTTGCGGCTCTTGGGCATGACGGTTGCTACTCGGACCAAACTCAGTCGTTCCAAGTTTGGCTGGCTGATACCGCAGCAGGTCATCCTTCGCTTTGCTCAGGATGACAATGCCGGGTCTCAATGGAAGTTGGAACTACTGAAACTTGAAATGGTAGTCCATTGGTGTCGGAATCGTAAGTGGCTTTCTCACCCTATTGCCATGGACCTCGGGGGCTGATATAGTGTACATGTGTATATCTTTCGCTACGGGGAGGGACAGGCAATGTTGTCGGAAATCACTCCGGAGGAGTTTTCGTCGACCCTGGATCGGGTCGCCGAAGCGGCGTTGGACGAGGCTCGGATCGGCGGGCCGCCGGTCGATGCCCTGACGGTGGCCGGGCGACTGGGCATCAGCGTCGCCTGGGACTCCGCCCAGCAGGGTCGGGGTCGCTATGTCCGGCTCCGCGGCCGCCGGGGCGGCAATCCGCGGGCGGCCATCCTGCTTCGGCCCGATCCGCGCCAAGAACGAGAGCACTGGGCGGTTGCCCATGAAATCGGCGAGCATTTGGCCTATCGCGTGTTTGCGGCCCTGTCGGTTAACGCGGCGGAGGCCGCGGCCGGCGCGCGGGAGATCGTTGCCAATCGGCTGGCCGGCCGCTTGCTGCTTCCGCACCGGTGGCTTGCCGAGGACGCCGGCGAGTGTGGTTGGGACTTGCCGGAGCTGAAACGGCGCTACGCCAGCGCCAGCCACGAGTTGATCGCCCGGCGGATGCTCGAATTTCCGCCACCGATCATCATCACGATCTTCGATCAGGGGCGGATCACGTTTCGGCGGAGCAACGTGCCGGGCCGGGTTCCGGCGCCGGCGCCGGCCGAAGAGCAATGCTGGCGCGAGACGCACGAGTCGGACCGGGCGGTTTGCTGCCAGGACGCCACCGTCGAGATTCACGGCTGGCCGGTCCACGAGCCGGATTGGCGACGGGAGATCCTGCGGACGGCACTATCGGAGTGGGAGTAGAAAGTGAGTAATCCGGGCCCAGTAGTTCCAAGTTTGGCTGGCTGATGCTGCGGCAGGTCATCCTGAGCGTAGCGAAGGATCTCGATGGTTCAAGGAGATTCTTCGCTACGAGATTCTTCGCTACGCTCAGAGACAATGCCGGGTTTCAATAAAACTTGGGACTACTGAGGCTAGGACTCGTCGATGAGCTGATCCAGCTGCCAGAACAGGTCATCCAGCAAGAGCGGCTTGGCCAACACGGCGGTGGCCCCGGCCGCCAGGGCTCGATCGCGGTCCTCGACGCGTGGAAAATCGAGCAAGGCCACGATCGGGACCGTCGGGCCCAGGCGGTCACGCAATCGGGCGAGCCGCGACATCTCATCCTCGCTGCTGGCCCGTGCGTCGAAGATGGCCGCCGTGGCCCCTTCAATGCGAACGGATTGGCGCTCGCGGAGCCAGATGGTCGAGTATCCGCGCTGGCCCAGCGCGGTCATGAGCCAGTCGTGGGTAGCGGCGCGCTGGGCGCAAAGCGCGACCAGACCGTGGCGCCGGCCGAACCGGTTGCCGGAGCGGGCCAGGAGCCGCTCTTCGTCGGTGGCCGTGCCGGGCAGCGACCACGTCGATCCGGTCCCCCCGACCAGCCCCGCCAGCTCGCGGCTGCATTGAGGAACCGATTCATGCCAATAGAGTCGGATCGCAGCCGGCCAAGGATCTCCACTCCTTGTTTCCCCCTCGCACCAACTGCCGAGCAGTCCGACTATTCGAGCCAACGGCACCTGGCGGCGGAGCCGGTCGAGCGATTCGGTGGAGAACTCGCCCGGGTAGCTCTGCGCGACGACGATCACCGCCGGGGTGCTTCCGGCCGAAGCGACCATCGCGAGTGCCTGGTCGACCGACCGTGCCTCGACGACCTGGCCCAACCGGTCGAGGCACGCCCGGGCCTGGTCGAACTCGGCTCGCTTCGAGTCGCCGAGCACCAAGATCGAAGTAGGGCTTGGGTCAGACACTAGCTAGTCTTTCTTCCGTGTCGACGATCAGCCGGTGGACTGCCTCGGGGTCATCGAGCCGGCGCAATTGTTCCAGGAGACCGGCCGAGGTGATCACGCGACTCAGCCGGGCCAAGGTCCGCAGGTGTCGGCGATCGTCGGTCGAGCAAATCAAAAAGAAGACGTCGGTCAGGCTGCCTCCGCTGCCGCCGAAGGAGATGCCCGAGGACGTTCGACCCAGCGTAATGAGCGGTCCTTCCAGGATGGTGGCCATGGGGCGACGGGGATGCAACAGGGCGACGCCGTTTTCCAGCGCGGTCGGGTGCATTTCCTCTCGGGCGCGAACGGCTTCGACCATTTTGTCGGGATCCCAGAGCCAGCCGGTCCGGGTGGCCAGATCGACCATCGCGCGGATCACCGAGCCGGCCGTTCGTGCGGAGAGGGGAACGGCGATGGCCTCCGGCGGCATGAGTCGGCCGATCGAGATTTCCGTTTCTTCGTACGTTGCCGACCGGTCGAGCACGTCCTCGACTTCGATCAGTTCCTCCCCGTCCGAGAGCCCGATCCGACGCTCCATCCAATGATGGATTTCCGCGCGGCTGAATCGCCACTGGCCGGCCACCTTGCGACCCGGCAGCTTTCCCCGATCGGCCAGCCGGGTGACCTGCTGAGGCGTCAGGTGGAGGTGCTTGGCGAGCGTCTCAACGGTGAAGTCGGTGCGAGGCATGGGAAAACCGTCTTTGAAGTAGGGTGCCATGGCCACCCCGGCGCGCCGGGATGGCCATGCTCTGACGTCGATCAACATGCTCACGACAAGCGTGAGCATGCCACCCAGCCCATGATCGGAAACCGGGCCGGTTTTGTCCAGCCCGAAAGGTGTCCACGTGCCCACCCCTTTCCAC
>CAZWWC010000003.1:0-23891 GCA_964637625.1 uncultured Planctomycetaceae bacterium | reverse complement strand
AACCGGGCCGGTTTTGTCCAGCCCGAAAGGTGTCCACGTGCCCACCCCTTTCCACACGGGGGTACCACCCCTATAATCCGGGCTCACGCGGAAATGGACCCTCAGTGGTTCCAAGTTCTATTGAGACCCGGCATGGTCATTCTGATCGGTAGCGAAGAATCTCGATAGCCAAGGAGATTCTTCGCTACGCTCAGAATGACTTGCTGCGGTGTCAGTCAGCCAAACTTGGAACTACTGACCCCGAGACAAGGAGCATCCCGATGGCAATCGGTTTTGGCATCATCGGCTGTGGCATGATTGCCGACTTCCACGCCAGGGCGATCGCGGACACCAGCGGCGCGAAGGTCGTGGCGTGCCACGACACCGTGCCGACGGCGGCCGGCCGGCTGGCCGAGGCGACCGGGTGCCGCGCCTATGGCGACCTCAAGAAGATGTTGGCCGATCCGGCAGTCGACGTCGTGACCATCGGCACTCCCAGCGGGGCCCACATGGAGCCGGCCGTCGCCGCGGCCCGGGCCGGCAAGCACGTGATCGTCGAGAAGCCGCTGGAAATCACGCTTCGCCGTTGCGATCGGATCATCCGAGAATGCAAAAAAGCGGGCGTGGTGCTCTCGGCCATCTTTCCTTCCCGGTTTCACGTGTCCAGCGTGGAAATGAAGAAGGCGATCGACCAGGGTCGTTTCGGGCGGCTGGTTGCCGGCGACGCCTACGTCAAGTGGTACCGCACGCAGCAGTACTATGACAGCGGCGCGTGGCGGGGTACCTGGGAACTGGACGGCGGCGGCGCACTGATGAACCAGGCCATCCACAGCGTCGATCTGTTGGTTTGGCTGATGGGTCCGGTGGCCGAGATTCGTGCCCAGGCAGCGCTGTTGGCCCACAAGCGAATCGCGGTCGAGGACCACGCGGTGGCCACGCTCCGTTTCAAAAACGGGGCGTTGGGCGTCATCGAAGCGAGCACGGCGGTCTATCCTGGCTATCTGAAACGGATCGAAATCCACGGCACCGAGGGCTCGGCGGTTCTCGAAGAAGAAGACCTGGTGAAGTGGGAGTTTGCCAAGCGGAGGGCTCGCGACCGGGCCATCGAGGAGAGAATGGCCGGGAAGACCAGTGGCGGCGGCGGGGCGTCCGATCCGGCCGCCATCGGTCACCACGGCCACACGGCCCAACTGCGCGACGTGGTCCGTGCGATCCGCAAAGGCACCAAGCCGGCCATCGACGGGGCCGAGGGACGCCGCGCGGTCGAAGTGATTCTGGCCATCTACAAGGCGGCCGAGACGGGCCGGGCGGTCGTGCTGCCTCTGAAGAGCGATCCCGTGCTGGGCGCGCGACGCTTGGGCGTCGGCGGCAGATGAAATCGCCCTTGGCTTGCCGGTCTTTTCTTGGAACAATGGCTGCCGGCGCCGGCCTGAAACCCCCACTTGCGAGGGCCGCCAAGGAGGGCTCACCCTATGTCTATGCCAAAAACGCGACAGGTCCTCGACTACCTCGTCTACGCCGTGGTGCGCATCTTGATCTGCATTGCCCAGGCGTTGCCAGTCGAGATGGGCCAGTCCTTCACCCGGCGGCTGGCGTGGCTCTTCTGCGAGGTGCTTCAAATTCGCCGCGCCGTGGTTGAGGAGAACCTTCGCCATGCATTTCCGGAGTGGAGCGAGCAGCGGCGGCAACTCATCGTGCGACGCATGTGGGAGCACCTGTTTCTGCTCGTGTTCGAAGTTGCCCACGCGCCGCGGAAGATTCACGAGACGAACTGGCGGTCCTTCGTTCGGCTGAAGAATGCAGACCGGTTGGTTCGGCTGCTGCTGGAGGACCGTCCCACGCTGATCGTGACGGCCCATTTCGGCAACTTCGAGGTGGCCGGTTTTGTACTCGGGCTGCTGGGATTTCCAACCTACACGGTGGCGCGCACGCTGGACAACCCGCACTTGGACCGCTTTCTGAACCGTTTTCGGGGCCAGACGGGCCAGTACATGATCCCGAAGAACGGCGGCTACGGTCAGATCGTCGACGTGCTCGGCCGAGGAGGCACGATGACGCTGCTGGCCGACCAATACGCCGGGCGGAAGGGTTGCTGGGTGGAGTTCTTTGAACGTCCCGCATCGGCCTATAAGGCGATCGCCCTGTTGGCGTTGGACAACGACTGTTCGGTGGTCGTGACCAGCGCCCGGCGGCTGGATCGCCCGCTGCGGTTCGAATTGGCCATCACGGGGGTGGCCGACGCTCGGCAGGTGCGGGAGGAGATGGGCACGATTCGAGACGTGACCCAGTGGTATACCGGCCATCTGGAGGACGTCATTCGCGAGGCGCCCGAGCAATACTGGTGGATCCACCGGCGGTGGAAGGATACTCGCAAGCGGCGGCGAAGCAAGAAGAAGGTGGCGTGAGCCACGCCGTTTGTTCACTCATTGCCCAAACAACCAAATTGAGCATTGTGTCCCCGAAATTTCGCCCCGAAATTTGCGAAATTTGCCTGTCCCCGAAATTTGCCCGAAATTTGCCCGGAATTTGGGAATTTGAAGGAAGAAAAGAGGAAGAAAAGGGGACATCACTGATTTTGATAGTCCTGGCAAGAAGTAGCCTTCCCAGCTTTTCCGAAATCAGTGATGTCCCCTTCTCGCTCCCCTCGATCAGCCGTGTCTTCGGCGTCGGAAGAGAACGCCAACGGCGCCAAGGAAGAGCAGGACATGAGTGGAAGGCTCGGGCACGGCGTTTGATTCCGCCCCATAGCCCCAGTTGGCTGCCAGGATCGCTGCGTCAGCCGGGCCCACCTTGCCATCGCCCGTGAAGTCCCCGTCTCCCCATTCCATTCCCGATTCTCCGCAATGGTCGGCCAGGATCGACGCATCCGACTCATCGACCAATCCGTCGCCACTCGCATCGCCCGGCACACGGTCGGTCAGTGAGAGGACTTCGAGTGTGACCGAATCGGTCGCATAATGGATATCCCACACAACCGTGCTCGGCAGGATCAACGATTCGAATTCGCCGCTGACCTCTTCGGATACCGATAGAATTTCGAAGAGATCGCCGATTTCTGGAGTGAAGAGACCGCTCCCGATATCGACGAGCGACGCTTCGAGCGTACCGCCGAGGAACGCGGTTCCATCAATCAGTAGCTGGTCGAATTCGATACCGGCCGTTGTACCGCCCAGATCGATTGCCAACGTACCATCGGGCCGGTTCGAAAAGTCACCTTCGATTTCCAATGTACCCACATTGTTTCCAGGATGATCTCCAGGCGCGACCGTTCCGCTTGCATTGCGGACTTGCCCGTTGACCGGGCCGGCGCCGACGAAGACTGAGCCATCACCGGATAGGGTTCCACCGCCGTTGAGTTGGATGAACAGGGCGTCGACCTTGCCGCCCGATTCGATGGATAGATTGCCATCACTTTCCACGGTGACACCGCCAAAGACGAGCAATGTCGCTCCATTATGAACGCGGACATCCATCTTCGCGTCATTCGATCCGGAGATATTGACTTGAAAGACCTGCGAATCGTCCGTGATTTCAGCCTGCTGAGAACTGCCGCTAACATTCGCAACGTTGGCGACCCACAAGGCATCAGGAGTTCCCATATCGCTCCAATTGCTCGAAGTATGCCAACTTCCGGTCGCGGCTGTTGTTGCCCATGCGTGCGACGTGGTGACCGGATCGCTGATATAAAGGCTCGGCCCAACTCCGCCCTGGCCGATTGATGGATTCGCATCAATTACGATATTCCGATCGACAAATAGATGAGTGCCCAAAATACCGGGAACGATGTTTCCTGGATCACTAGGATTCGTAACATCAAGTACGGCGACAGGTACGTCTGTTAGGGTGAAACTGCCCCCGATGGTGTCAAGGTTCAGTTCATCGACGTAGAAGCCGGGAACTCCTTCGATGACACCCCCGGAACCTTCAACTTCCAGCAGGAAATCGGGTGTATCGAGGATCGGGTCGAAGCCAAGGCGAACCGCCGTTTGTTCCGAGACAACAGTCAAATCGGCGCCTGTGTCGAAAAGGAATCCGGTATCTTGGAGTGATCTACCTGCGTTGGCTATGTCAACATCGACAAAAAGTGCTCCATTTTCCACAACCGTTGGCGACAGCGGATTGTCATGGAGTGGATAGCCATAAAGAATATTGTATGGATCATAAACGTAGAGCGGTCCCTGGATGAATCCGGTCCCGGGTACTAATCGAAGTGGTGTGCGTCGAATGATATCTCCGCCGGCCAGGTCCTGGCCGGCCCCTCCGGATCCGAGGTCCATCAATTGAATGTCTGGCGTCCGCACGGTACGTCCTTGGAGCTCGAAAATCTGCGGCAAATCATTGCGGATAGAGATCGCATGTTGTGCCGCCAGCGGTAGGCCAACGATGTTTGGAAGCTCCCATTCCGGCGGCGGCGGCGCGGAGAGCGTTGCGACACTCGTTTGACCCCGCATGACGGCCGTATTCATGTCGAGAGTCGATCCAGCCGATACTCGGTTGCTTAAACCGGCAACGTAAATCGACAATGGATCGTTGATCGAAAGAGTGATTAGACCGGTCGCGCCACCGATCTGCTGGGTATGGGTTCCTGAGAATCCAGCACCTGCAATGTTGAAGGCGGCGTCGGCTTCCGATGTGAGAATGTGTGTTGCCGCACCCGTATCGAGGAGCCCGATATCGAAGTGGGGCGGAACGCCTCCGAGAAATGTTCCTTCAGGGTAGTCGCTAGGTTGGGCAATAAAAAATGTCACACTACCCGTTTCAGAATCCTCATACTTGTCTGTCAGCCCGAAACCGACAAAAGGCAAATATCCTCCAAGCGGAGCGTCCGCCATGATGGGACCGTTCATTCGAGCAAAACAGAAGATCCCGATGGCGATAACGAAGATCCAGTACTTACACGACATGGTGTCATACCTCCGCTGAAATGACAGGCATCGGTGAAGCCCCCCGTGGGGCCTCGAAGCCGTAGTGGGTGTGCAAATCCTTCTTCAATCGCGTTTCTTGGTGGCTGATTTGTTCAATCGCACGGCCCAACACCTTACGGCGGCAAGATCGCCAGACGCGCCGCAGTCGCGGCGCCTGCAGACAAAAAGCCACGGCAATGGCCGATCAAGAAACGGTGGCTTGCCCACGATGCGGTGGTATTGCCTCCCAGCTAGTCGCGACGACTGGCCCGTGCGCCGCGTCAAGCCAAACCACACACCTTCTATTCTAAGGAAGAATTCTGTTCAGGTCACTTGGCAAATCGTGGGGGTAGGCGGAGGCGACCCACTCGCACAGGGGACCATCCCCCATTGGTACTCTCAGTAGTTCCAAGTTCGGCTGGCTGATACCACGGCAGGTCATCCTGAGCGCAGCGAAGGATCTCGATGATCAAGGAGATTCTTCGCTGCGCTCAGAATGACAATGCTGGGTCTCAATAGAACTTGGAACTACTGACTCTTACTCCTTGCGGAAGACGATTCCCTGATCGACCTCTTCAAAACGCAGTCTTCGATAAAGACTCACCGCCGCCACGTTGTTTCGCATCGTCTGGACTTCGACTTTGACGACCCCCTGCCGGCTTAGTTGGTGAAACATCTCGGTCAGGAGGAAGGTGACCAATCCGCGTCGACGATGGCGGGGTTCGACATGGAGTTCGACCAGGCCGACGGAGCGACCCCCACCGAAGGCGACCGTCGGCTCCATGTTTCGGATCAAGGCATGAGCCACCGAGGGCCCTCCCAAGCGAGGGCAGAGATTGAAGCGGGTCAACTCGAAGCTGCCCATCGTGCACGCCTCCCACCAGTCGCGCGAAGGTGGATCGGCCGTCACGTGGACGATCATCCGCCGCCGGATCTGCATCTGCTGCCGGCTGGCCGGCGGCTGGAACCGATGCAAGTCGCAATGGAAGGTGACGGTCCGGTCGATTTCGCGATAGCCGTGCGACTGAAACGTCTGGCGAGCCACCGTGTCGGAGGCCAAGACGCCCGGTGACTCGCTGCCGCCGTAAAGGCCCAGATAGAAAGGGTTCAGCGGCCGAATGCCCCCGCCGTAGATCACCTTGGCTCCGCGGCCGGCCAGGTATTGCTCGCACCGCTCGAGCAAACCGGCGGCGACCTGCTGGCGCTGGCAGTCGGGTCGGGTAAGCAGCAGACACGTGGTTCCCAACTCCGTGTCGATCCGACTCTCGTGCTCCGCCGGACCGAACCCGGCGTGAGCCATGCCCACGGGCCGATCGTCTTCCGAGGCGATCCAGAGACCCTCATGGTCGAAATAGAGTCGGCTCATTACGAACTGCTCGAGCAAATCGACCGAGATCGGCTGAAGCAAACCCGCCTGCTCGGCAAGACTCCGCCAGACGTCCACCATGCGCGGCGGATCGGTGTTTCGAAATGAGCGATAATGCAACATTGTCGAAGATGGACGAACGTGTATCTGTCCGAGGGTGTTCGGCCGTTGGCAGGGCGGGATTACGGCCGAGCCATGCGCGGATGTCGCCAACTCGTCTCAGCAGGAGCTTCGCCCTCCCAACTTTGCACACGGTCGAATGTGTCGGCCGGGGGAGTACCGCGGTCCTTTTCCCCGAAGGACTCCCCAACCGGAACGCGTATTATAGGAACACGAGCCTCGTGTATCCAGCCAGATCGTCGAAACCCTCGTGCGGAAAACCATCGACGTGGCGCCCGACGCGATCTTGCGGCGCAGGTTCTGCCGGCAGCGGCTCAGAACGCGTTCGAGAAGGCTCTGGCACGCTCTGCCAAGGGGGCGACGGGCGGCTGGTCTGCCTGTGTGGTAGGGCGGATCTTCTGGGCCCGGCCGGCGTCGGTCGCCGGCGGCCGGGCCGACCCATCGAACCGACCCTGTGCCACCTCCTCGACGAACTCCGCAAAACGGGGTGCCCAGCAGCGGACGCTGAATCGTCGCTCGACGAGCCGTCGGCCTTCGATTCCCATCCGTCGTCGCAACGCCGGATCGGCCGCCAGCCGGCCGACGGCTTCGGCCCACTCGCCGGGCGTCGAGGCCAGAAATCCCGTACGCCGGTGGACTACCATCTCACGATTCATTCCCACCGGATTGGCGACCACGGGCAAGCCGGCGGCCATGTACTGGAGCACCCGGAGCCCACATTTTCCTCGGCTCCAGGCATCGTTGGGCAGCCAGTTGATTCCGATGTCGGCACCGGCCAGATCGGCGGTTTCGGTGTGGCTGGCCCAGCGGCGAGCTTCGACCCGCACCCCGGACAACTCCGGATCGCGATCACAGATGACCCGAAGCTCGATGCCCGGCAGCCGCCGAGCGACGGCTTCGAGTTGGCCGGCCGCACGGCCCAGCGATGCCAGCGTGCTGTGCTGGCCGATCCAAACGAGCTTGGCCCGGCGGCCCGTATGATGATGCTGGGCCAGGGGATACCACCTCGGTTCGATGCAGGTCGGCATCAGTCGGACATGCTCGGCGCCGACGTAATCCGCCACGCGCCGGCCCAGATACGCGTTGCCCACCGTGACCGCGTCGGCCGCATAGACGGTTGTCCAGAAACGGACCAGTCGCGACCAACTGTCGGGCCCTTTTGGGCTGTAGCTGTCCCGTTGCAACAGCAGGTCGTCGACGTCGTAAATAAGTCGCCGGCTCCAGCGGCGCAGCAGCCCGAGTTGCCCGAGCGGCAGGAGCTTGCGCTGCAGGATGACCACGTCGGCCCGGCGGGCGGCTCGCAGTCGCCCGAGCCGTTTGCCGATGCCGCGTGGCAGAGGAGCCACCTCGAGCAACATGCCGCGATCGTTAAGCGCCCAGGCAAAGGCTTCGATTCGATAGCGGCAGCATACGTGGTCGCGACCCTCGACCAGAGCCAGCACCTTCATCCTTGTCCTCCGTGACCGGGCGGCATGGGCATCATCGTGTGCAGAGATCGTCTCGGCGGGCGAGGTTTAGCGGGCGGGCTTGCCCGCCGTTGCCGTGACCGAATTTCTCCTGATAATCAACGGCGGGCAAGCCCGCCCGCTAAACGGCAAGAACCTACCAGATTCGCCGTAGGCGAAGAAGGGCAATGACCGGCTGAGACGCTGCCTGAGATGCCTATTGCGGGGACGCGTTTCTGGAGGCGATCAGCCGATCGAGTTCCGTCTTGAGCCGGCCGAGGATTTCGTCGTAGTCGAACGAACCTACCACCTCGGTGCCACGCTTCAGCCGGACGTGTCTCGGACCGCACCAGACCCCCAGATCGGCGTGGTCCGTCTCGCCGGGACCGTTCACCCGACAGCCCATCACGGCAATCGTGATCGGGCAGGCCGCCGCGTATCGAGTCATCTCGCGGATTTCGCCGGCCAATTCGACGAATCGCTCGTTTTCGACCCGGGAACAACTCGGACAACTGATGATGTCCAACCCCGTCGGCTCCGCAGCGGCCTCCGCGCCGGCAGCGGTCGAGAGGCGTCCGGCCGCCAGGTCGGCCAGGATTTGCAGGCCGGCTTCGACTTCCTCCTGCTTTCGGGCGTTGGGCACCGTGAGCGAGACCCGCAAGGTGTCGCCGATTCCGTCGGTCAATAGGGGTTCGAGTGCCCGGCGTGTCTTGAGAATTCCCTCGGGCGGCATTCCTGCCTCGGTTACCCCCAGGTGGAGCGGCACGTCCGGCCGCTGCCCGGCGAACCGGTGGTTGGCGGCGACCACACGCGCCGGGTCGGAATCCTTCAGCGAAACGCAATATCGTGTGAAGCCGATCGAGTCGAGCAGCTCGCAGTGGTCCCAGGCACTTTCGAGCATGGGGTTGATGAGATCGTCGTCGGCGTACTTGGGTCTCTTGGCCGGATCGACCGACCCGCAGTTCACGCCCACGCGCAGCGCGCAGTCGCCGTCCGCGGCCGCGTCGACGATCGCGCGGACCTTGTCCTGCCAGGCTCTTTGGGGCTCGTGGTGGTACAAGTGTCCGGGGTTATAGCGGATCTTGTCGACCCAAGGCGCCACCTGCTCGGCCAGGCGGTAGTTCTCCTGGAGATCGACCGAGAGGTTGGCGCCGGTTCGGCGGCGGATTTCGGCCAGAGCCCGCGCGTCGGCGCGGTTGTCGACGGCGACTCGCACGATGCCGGCACCGGCCACCCAGAGCCGCTCGATCTGCTCAACGGTGGCCTCGACGTGGGTCGTTTTCGTCGCGCACATGCTCTGGACGACGATCGGATTGCCGGCGCCGATGGTCACCGAACCGACTGGCACGGCCCGAGTTGGATTTCTAGGGATCTGCAAGTATCGACTCCGATTCGGACGACCAGGGGAGATGGGGAAGGTGGGAGCCTTCGGACAAACCGGGGTCGGTCGCCGGTGGCTCGCCGCCGGGGCGACCAACTCTCATTGTCGCAAGGACTTCAGACGTATCAAGGGGGAAAAGTGATCAATTGGGTGGGGCGAGCACAGCTCGTCCCACCATGCCGCCGCTGATCGTCGTGAAAACGAAGGCCAATAAGCTGGAGAAGGCAGGGCGAGTTTTCCGATAACGACGACGCGACCTGCTTTGGCCAATGACGGTTTTGTCGGTCAGCGAAGGAGGGGGCCTGGTTTTGCCGATGGCCGCTGGCTGAGGAAGCCCGAAAACGCGCAAGTACAGTCGTCCAAACGGGAGTTGCGCTGGGGTTCAATCCGATAAGGATTACTGAGTTTCACGTCGCCGTCCAACGCGTCCGGCAGTCCATCGGCCAAGGCGGTTCGAGTTCCCGAGGAGAGTTGTCGCCGTGAGCGAAGACATCAATGTACTGGCGCTGGTCAAGGGAGTCGAACGTTACGTCTTCCTGTACGACGACTCGAGCCGCGCGGAAACCCTTCGCGTGTTGGGACGCTATGCGTCGAACCCGGAACTCAGCTTCACCTGGTACGACGCGGCCGTTTTGAGCCAGAAGATCCGTCAGGAGACCCAGAAGCCTCCAGCCTCGCGCCGGTTCGACATTCCACTGGCCACCGACAAGGACGAGTTCTTCTGCTAGGCAAAAAGGTGTCAGGAACCGTTTGCCGGCGACGGTCCGGTGGGTGCTCCGCACAAACGGTTCCTGACACCTTTTTTGCACCGCTATGCTAAGCGCGATCGACCGATTCCTGCAGTACCTTCGCGTCGAACGCAATGCGTCCGATCTGACGGTGAAGAGCTACCGCGAGGATCTCGGCGCGCTGGTCGAGTATCTGGCCGAGTCCGACGGCGACGCTGCCGCGCCAGGCGCGATCACGGTGACGCAGCTGCGCGGCTACGTCGCCGCGCTGCACGGGGCCGGCTACGCGAAGGCGACAATCGCGCGACGGCTGGCCTCGCTGCGAAGCTTCTTCCGCTTCGGCCAGCGCGAAGGCTGGACGAAGGCCAATCCGGCCAAGCCGCTTCGCAACCCACGAAAGTCGCGCACCCTGCCCCACTTCCTCTCGACCGAAGAGTTGGGCCGGCTGCTCGGGGCGCCCGACGGGGCGAGTCCCATGGGCCTGCGCGATCGGGCCATCCTCGAAACGAGCTACTCAGCCGGCCTGCGGGTGAGCGAAGTCGTGGGCCTCTGCGATGGCGATCTCGATTTTGCCGGCGGATTGGTTCGCGTGCGTGGAAAAGGTCGCCGCGAACGGTTGGCCCCGATCGGCACCTACGCCGCCGGCGCACTGCGGCGCTGGCTGGCGGTCCGCAAGCTTCATCCCAAGGAGCCGCCCGGCCCCGGGGCGCCGGTGTTCGTCAACCGCTTCGGCCGGCGGCTGACCACGCGTAGTGTAGGGCGGATGCTCGAAAAGTATCTCCGCGAAACGGGCCTGGACCGGCGTACCACGCCCCACTCGCTACGCCATAGTTTCGCGACGCACCTGTTGGACCGCGGCGCCGACATCCGCAGCGTGCAAGAACTCCTGGGCCACAAGAGCCTGGTGACGACCCAGATCTACACGCACGTCAGCACCGCCGGGTTGCGCAAGGCCTACGAAAAAGCGCACCCTCGGGCAAAGCGATCATGAGGCTATCCGGGCACTGGGTCTCAAAGCGACTTGTTTCGTCCGTCTTCGCTCTGCGTCGGTTCGACCCTGCGGCACGGTTTCTCGGCCACACCCAGCTTGGCCAGGATGTCTTCCATCAGGCACCACCGGGTGAAGGCGGATTGCAGCAGATTCAGGCCGACGAAGGCGGTGAAGAAGAAGCAGTAGGGAGAAAGGAAGTAGCCCAGTGTGAGAGATATCAAGATGAGGGTGCCGGCGATGGCACGGATGTAATGTTCCATTTTCATGACTTGCCTCCTTGTAAGATGCGGCTGCTGGAAGAGCCCAGCAGTGGAACGTTGAACAGGCCAGCGATGGCACCTTGGCTAGGTGGACGACTGACCAAGCCGAGTGATACCCGATACGAGACTACCTAATTGGCTGTTCGTGTAATCCCAAATGCCGCGGGCCGTATCCGCGTCCACGGCGCAGGCGGTTACGATCGTGACAAAGGCGCCAAGGAGCATCTGGAACCAACTGACACGGCTCGCCCGTTTCGATTCTTCTCTCAGTTGATCGAACTGGAAGCGAATATACGTTTTATGTTCGGCCAACAACTCGGGTATTTCGAGAACCTTTGCCTCAATCAAGTCGATTTTCTCGGCCAGTTGCTGTTGTTCCCCTACCGTGAAACCTTCGCTGTCCCGTGAAAGTTCCGAGAGACACTCCAACGTGGGCACCCGCATCGCTGTTTGCAGAAACTGGGTTGCCTCAATCTCCCGTGCTAAATACGATGCCCAGTTGCCTACATTCTCGAACCTTATGTGCCAATATCTGTGGCACTGTGAAAACTCTAGCGAGTCCTTTGCCGGTGAGTAGCGGTCGTCGTGGTCGCCACTCAGGAAGAAGTCAAAGAGAAAGTAGTATTTTGTACTTTTGTACTTCAGCCTGGAGACACTCCCAGAGACAGGGAATGCTGAGCGACTCATGACCTCTTCCCATTCGAACTCATGCGGCGGGATGCCACGCTCTTGACAGATTTCGAGCACGCGCTTTTTCTGACTCGAAAGTAGAATGAATGATTCAGAACTCATGCGATGCCCTCGCAAAGCACATAAGCAGTAGTCCTCCGTTGCATGGGTACTCTACACAATTGCCAGCTTATCTTACTTGGGCCCGTCCTACCTGTCAACCGTTGTCCCGGATGGTCGACGACGCAGAACACGGTTGACGGCAAGCAAAGACCTCTAATGCCTTCGTTTCACCGCTTCAGGACCGGTCCCATCCGGTCCTCTGCGACTCCGCGCCTCTGCGTGAGAATGATTACCACGCGGAGGCGCAGAGACGCAGAGAGATAGAGATCAGGTGAGACGCATCGTACCCGGGCTCAGAGCTGCTCTTGGAGTTCGTCCCTGGTGATCTCGCAATCCCGAAGGATCTGAGCCAGCAGTCCCCGGCCGATGGTTTCGCCGCGATGGACGGGCACCACCGTCGCGCGTCCGTCCGAATGGCGAAGGAAGCGGTGGCTGCCCTTGGCCCGGATGACATCGAAACCGAGCTTGCGCAGCGCCTTGATGAGTTGGGTTCCGGTGAGGGCGCGAGAACGGCTCATGACGTGATTGCCACGCGTTGGACGCCGATGAACTCGTTGGAGACCGGTTCTTCGACCTCGAGGCAAAGCTGGATGGCCTCGCGGATCCTTTTCATCAGCACGTCGAGCGACTTGGCCTGCGTGTGGCAGCCGCGCAGCGTCGGAACGGACGCCACAAAATAGCCATCCGCATCCTTCTCGATCACCACATTGAATTCGGTTGTCATGAGCTTCCCCTTTGATACGTGACCGGGTTCGACGACGGCCAAGCGTGAATATCAAGAAACATGCTCACGGCAAGCGTGAGCATAGCACCCTGTTCCGGTGGGCGGCGCCCACCCTATTTCTTACCAACCGAACATTGTAGTACTACACAAGTCCTCGTCGGACGGCCCAGACGGCGGCCTGGGTCCGGTCGCTCACGGCGATCTTTCGTAGGATGTTCTGGACGTGTTCCTTGACCGTCTCGACGCTGATTTCCAGCGAGCGGCCGATCTCCTTGTTGCTCAAGCCCAGCGCGACGTGCCGGAGCACCTGCGTCTCGCGTTGGGTCAGCGGGACCTCATCGTCGTCGAGCACCTGGCGGATCTTCATCGCGCCGGCGACGCGTCTGAGTTCCCCACTGCGTGAGGGCGACTCGCCCTGGGCGGCGGCGGTGATCGTGGCGACGATGGCCTCGCGCGACGACCCCTTCAGCACGTAGTCGCTGGCGCCCAAGGCGACGGCGCGAGCGATGTAGGTGGGATTGTCATACGTCGACAGCATGACCACACGGGTCTCGGGCACGGCGGTGCGCAGCTTCTCCAAGGTGGAGAGACCGTCGCGGTCCGGCATGCGGATGTCCAACAGGAGGACGTCCGGCCGATGTTTCTCGGCCTGTTCGATGGCCTCCTTGCCGCTGGCGGCTTCGGCGATGATCTCGATGTCCGACCCTGCCAGCAGGCTAGCCAGCCCGGTCCGGATGACCTCGTGGTCATCGCACACGAGAAGTCTGATACTCATGGGAATTCTCCCGACAACAAATGACTTGGTTCTGGCCGATGCGGCTCCCGGTCGCAATACCAACCCGACTTTCGGGCTCCGGCATCTAACCACGCTAGAATCGTAGTACACTCTTGGTGCGTGCGAAATACCCCGATCCTGTGAGACCATCCCCCTGATACAGCGGTATACGGGCGAAAACATGTCCCTAAACGAGGGGAAAAGCAACTTTTACCCCTTCGGAAGTGGGGGCAATTTTCTTGCGAAACTTTTCAGGTATTTAGGCTCCCCCGCGTACCACTCCGAAAACCCCGTGGTTTCCCTTGGATTTGGGGTAAGACGCATGATCGGAATCAGCCGTCCCCGTTTGGCTTTCCCGGTTCGCGAAACCCCCCGCAAAGTGTTGACCGACCGCAAGCCATAACGTAAATAATTGCCGACAGCTTTCTATACTCCCCCTAAAGTGCCCACATTATGCGGGGATGACGGCTACCTATGGTGATCATATGAAACGTGGCGTGCTTTTGCTGATAGACGACGATCGACAGGTGTTGGCCTCGATGGCCGATTGGCTTCGCCAGGAGGGCTTTGAGGTTGACGCGGTGCAGACCTACGCCGAGGCAATCGCCGCGATTGATCGAAAGCCCTATGATCTGGTGCTGACCGATGTTCGGCTGGGAGATGCCGATGGATTCGACGTGCTCGGGCATGCCCGGGCCAAGGTCCCCGATACGCCCGTCATCCTGATCACCGGCTATGGAACGGTCGATTCGGCGGTCGAGGCCATTCGGGCCGGGGCGTTCGATTTCCTCACCAAGCCGTTGATCGACGAAGAGTTGGAGTTGGCCATCGATCGGGCACTCAACCAGCGCAAGGTGGTCGAGGAAAACCAGAGTCTCAAGGCCCAGCTCGACATGCGGTTCGGCATGGAGAACCTCGTCGGCAACGACCACCGCATGCGCCGTGTGTACGACATGGTCGACAGTGTGGCCGACACGAAGGCCACCGTCTTGATCACCGGCGAAAGTGGCACCGGCAAGTCGCTGGTGGCCCGGGCCATTCACCGACGCAGCGGTCGTCGCGACAATCCGTTTGTGGAAGTGGCCTGCGGCGCGTTGCCCGAGACGCTCCTGGAGAGCGAGTTGTTCGGTCACGTGGCCGGTGCCTTCACCGGCGCCGTGGGCGAGAAGATGGGCAAGTTCAAACAGGCCGATACGGGAACCATCTTCCTCGACGAGGTCAGCACGGCCAGCCCGAACATGCAGGTCAAGCTCCTTCGCGTCTTGCAGGACTTGGAATTCGAGCAAGTCGGAGGGACGAAGACCTTCTCGGTCGACGTACGCGTGATGCTGGCCACGAACGAGGATCTTGCGAAGGCCGTCGCCGAAGGGCGATTTCGGCAGGATCTTTTTTATCGCGTCAACGTGATCAACATCGAGCTTCCCCCGTTGCGCGACCGGATCTCCGACATCCCGCTGTTGGCCGCCCACTTTCTGCAGCGCGCCGGTGAAGAGTCGGGCAGACTGGTCCGCGCGATTGACGAGCAGGCCATGGCCGCGTTGCAGCGGTTCCATTGGCCCGGCAACGTGCGCGAACTGCAGAACGTGATCGAGCGGGCCGTGCTCTTGGGCAAGGGCGACGTGGTCACGCTGGAGGACTTGCCCAGCGCGTTGGCCTCCGGTGGGCCGCTCCCGGTGGGCCCGGTCGGCGACCGCACACTCAAAGAGGCGCTCGAGGGGCCCGAGCGGCAAATCATCCTGGACGTGCTCGAGATGAACCACTGGAACCGCAATGCGACGGCCGAATCACTCGGCATCAACCGGACCACGCTCTACAAGAAGATGAAGCGCCTTGGGCTCGAAGAATCACGGCACGTGAGCAACCAGGGACAGTAGTTCCAAGTTCGGCTGGCTGATACCACGGCAGGTCATCCTGAGCGCAGCGAAGGATCTCGATAATCAAGGAGATTCTTCGCTGCGCTCAGAATGACAATGCTGGGTCTCAATAGAACTTGGAACTACTGAGGGAAGCTAGGTCGAAAACGCCTCGCGTATTTCCCGTATCATCTTGCGGCACTGGACCCGGGGATCGCCCGGCTCTTCGCACTCGGCGACGACAAACCCGCGATAGCCCGCGTCGCGCAGGATTTGGGCAATGCGTCGGTAGTCGGCCTTGCGATGCTTTCTATCGGGACCGGAGACGGTCGCCTTGACCTGTACGTTGACCGCGTAGGGAGCCGCCTTAGCGAGGTCTTCGTAGGCCGTCTTGCTGCGGAAATTGCCCGTGTCCAGGTTAACGCCGAACCAAGGGCTCTTCACACGCTGGACGATCGCCAGCAGGTTGTCGACCGGCACACTCAAGCCACCGTGGTTCTCCAGGGCGAGATAGACGCCCCGGCGGCCTGAGTATTCGCAACACTCTTCGATCGCCTCGACACACAGCTTGCGTGCTTCGGCGAGTTCTTGTCCTCTGCGGCGACCGCCGGAGAAGATCCGGATGACCGGGGCGCCCAGCGCGGCCGCATGGTCGGCCCACTGCTTGACGTGGGCGATGTCGCGGGAGCGTTTCTCTTTGCTCGGGTTGCAAAAGTCGTTTCGCACGGCCGTGCCCGAGACGGTCAACCCCAGCCGGAAGGCCAACTGCTTCACTTCGCGGAGATATTCAGGTGTCAGCTTACGCGGGAAGTAGTATGAGGTTAGCTCGGTTCCCTCCAGCTCCAGCGCGGCACAGTCGCGGATGAAGTCGAAGAGGGTGATCTTCGGCGGCTTTGCGGTGAGCCATCCGCGGTAGCTGTAGGCGGCCAGGCTGAACTTGAATTTGGCTCCCAGATCGTTTCGGGCGATCGGCTCGATGGCCTTGGCCGGCGAGACGTCCAGGACGCCCGCACCCATCGCGCCGGCGGCCAGCAGACCCACGCCGCGCAGGAAACGTCTTCGATCAAGTTGGCTGGTCATGGACTGTCTTCGACCCTGGGGCGTGGTGAGACGGGATGGCCGAGGCCGCCCTTCCGAGGGAAGGGTAAGCTGGACGGCCTTCAAAAAATGGGCAACGAAGTGAATTATCGTGGACGCGCCACCGGCGTGCAACCCCGGCAGTGGTCGCCTTGCCACCTTGCGGTTGACGCGATTGGCCTAGTCGCGATACTTAGAGGCCATCCGGAAAATGGCAGGGCGAGGCAGTAGGCCGGGCCACGACCCGGCGGTCATTCTGCCAGCCACGATCCTGTTTCACCGGCTCACGACCCGGTCTCCAACGCTCATGGAAGCACGACTCATCGAATGAGCAATAAGAACAAGCAGCGCGGCAACCGAAGCGACAAACCGGGCAAGAAACCAACCGCCGGTGATGCATCGTCCTCAACCGACACGGTCGGCTTGTCGTGGCCGGTGGTCGTGGCCGCCGGTTCTGGGCTGCTGGCCGCTTGGGTCGCCGCCGGCTCGGCCGGGGCCCTGGTCACGCCATTGCGCCACGCGTTGGTCGGCTTGTTGCTGGGCGTCGCGCTGGTTGCCGTTGGGCTCAAACGGCGGCAATGGGCCCTGGTGGCCGTCATCATCGCGCTGGGCGTGGCCTTGAGTCTTCTGGCCGGCGGATGGCCCGTCGTCGACGTGCTGGCCGTGGCGGCCGTGTTGGCCACGCTCGTGTTCGGCACGACCGGGCGGCGGCGCCGCGTGTTGACGATCACGGCGACGGCTGCCGGCGCGTTGGCCGTCTTTCGGGCGGCTTGCTTCACGGTACCGACCGTCTGGGTGATGGACGGTGGCGTTGGGTTTGGATTGGGCTGGCTGGCCGGCCTGCTGGGCGGACCGCGGCTCTGGCTCGGCGGCTCGCTGGGTGGTTTCGATCTGCTGCTGGTGATGGGCGTCTTTTATGTAGGCTGGCTCCGCGGGAGCCGGCCGCCGCGCAGGGCCAGGGCCCTCTATGCGGCCATCGCGATCCTGCTCGTCGAGGCCGTTTACCTGATCGTCTTGTCCCACTCGGTCGAGATTACCGCCGCGCTGCCCGAGCCTCCCATGCCCGAGTCACTGGAACCGGGCGACTATCGCCCGCCCGGTTGGAGCGTGGGTGCGGAGCTTCGAGGCTGCCTGCCCTGGAACGTGCCGCTTCTGGCGGCCGTGCTCCAGGCGGCCGTGGCGATGGCGATGCTGCGGTGGACGCGGTTGGAGGGCACTGGGGCACCGCTTCGCTATGCCCCAGCCACCCAAGATTCCGCCCCGGCCACTCAAGATTCCGCCCCGGCCACTCAAGATTCCGCCCCGGCCACAGAGGCGGGTGCCACTGGCGTCTCGCCAGTGCCCACAGACACCGACGGCTCTGCCCAGGCCGGCCGATCGTCCCGATGGCTTCTGGCCGTGGCGATTCTCGTGGCGGTGGCCACCGGTGGGCTGTCGGCCTGGCCGCCGGGTGGTGGCGATCTGTCGGATCGGACCATCGTGGCCTACCGCGGCGGCGACGTCGACTGGATCGTGCCGACGCACGATGCCCTGGGGCCGGACCAGACCGGGGTCTACGGCCTGTTGCCGTCGTTGGTGGCGGATCTTGGCGGCCGGTGGCTCCTTTCAGAGGAGTTCTCCGAGGAAGAACTCGAAGGCGCGGACGTGCTTCTGGTCATCCAGCCCACCGAGCCATGGCCGGAAGATCGCCTCGAACGTGTCGAGGAGTTTGTCCGTGGTGGCGGCTCGTTGCTGGTCGTGGCCAATCCCATGGTCGAAGCCGAGCTTGCCGGCGACCGTCAGGGTCAAACGGCCGAGGCGGATTCGGACGAGCAGGCCGTGCTGGAGCGCGGCATTCGACCGGCCAATCGGCTGCTTGGGCCGACCGGCATGGCGTTTCGCCACGACACGGCCCTGGCGGCCACCACCTCTTGGATGGGTGCTCTTTGCGGCTCGACCCATCCGGCCGTGTTCGGGCTTTCCGACCGGCTGCTGAGCGTGAGTCTGCGCAGCAGTTGTACGATCGAGATGAGTTGGCCCGCCCGAGCGATTCTCGTCGGTCGCTGGGGGTGGAGCGAGCCGGGCAGCGGCGGATACGCCGCTCTGGGAGGGGGAGAGAAATGGGGTGACCTGGTCCTGGCCGCCGAACGGCCGTTGGGTGGGGGCACGGTCGTGGCGCTGGGTGACTCGTGGTGCCTGACCAACCTCGGCCTGGCCGACGGGCACGAGTTGGCCGGGCGGCTCTTGTGCTATCTGGCCGACCGGCCGAGCAGTCCGCAATCGATGCCGCGGCAGGCATTGGCCGTCTGGGGCTATCTGGCCCTGCTGGTCCTGGTCGTCCGGCGAGCGGATTCCGTGCGAATCGTGGCGATCGCCTTGACGTTGGCAATCGTGGTCACTGCTTCGATGTGCTACGCCCGGGCAACCGGGCCGGTGGCGCGGTACGGAGGTTTGGAGGGGGACAGTCCCATTTTTGCTTCGCAAAAATCGGGACAGTCCCCTGCGCGAGAATCGGGACAGTCCCCAGCTCGGCCGATCGCCTATATCGACGCGTCGCACCTGGAGATCGGCAACGATCAGCCTTGGGCCAATGATGGTCTGGACGGTTTCGTGCTCACGCTGGCTCGCAACGGATATTTGCCGCTGAAGCTGCACCGTTGGGAACGGCGGCGGCTGGAGCGTGCGGCGCTGTTGGCGATCATGGGCCCGGCCCGGCCGTTCTCGGCCGACGAGCTCGAGGAGATCCGCCGTTTCATCGAGGATGGCGGCCACGTTATTTGCATGATCGGCGCCACCGAGGCGGCGGCCGGCCGTGCGCTGCTCGATGGGTTTGAATTCGACATCCGGCCGTCGCCCTCGCCGACCCGCTCCGGGCAGGCCGAGGCCGAGCCAATGGGCCGCTTCCCGGATCGGCTGGGTGAGTCGGCCGACGAGTTCGGTCGATTCGCCACGCATTACTTCGATGCGGCCGAGCACGGCCTGGGCAACTATCGGGCCCGTGTTTGGTTCTTCAACGGATGGCCCATCAACTGCCGGGTCGGCGACGCGCTGATACTCGTCCGCGGTTACGACGAGGGGCCGTTGGTGATAAGCCAATCGCTGGGGAAGAAGGGGGGCAAGATCGTCCTGATCGGCGATAGTCGATTCGCGCTGAACCACAATCATGGCTACTACGACGGGCGCATGACCGAGGGCGTCACTGAGAACGCCGATTTCTGGCGATGGTTTCTTACGAAGATCACGGGCCGGCCGGAGTGGTTTCCACCCGACCCCGCGCGGCGGGCCCGCCAGGGCCAGAAGACCTTCCGCACCCGCAGCGAGGTGATCCGATGATTCTACGCACCTGGGTCGCTGTCGCAGTGCTGGCCGTCTCCTGGCTTGCCGGGCTGGGTTACTACGCCCCGGCGAGCGTCTGGAGTTGGGCCGGTCTGGTGCTCTTGGGCGCCGGGTTGCTGCTGGGCCAGAAGCTGCCGCTGCCCGAGCCTCGCAGCGGCACGATTGCATTGGTGTTGCTGCTGCCGGTCATCTGGTTCGTGCCCTGGCCGCAGAAGGTGGCCGTAGTCTTGCTGGCCGTCGGGCTCGCCCTGGCCGTGGCGCCGATTCCGCAGGCCTGGCCCCGTCGATTGGCTGCGGCGGGCATCACGGCCGGCGGCGTTCTGTTGATGCAATCGGCCGCGATGTACGTCTATGCCGCACTGACGGCCCGGTCGCACGACTTGCCCGGCCCACTGGCGACGGCCCTCGGCGCTCTGGCCCGGCTGCTGGGGGTCGAGGTGGCGACGACCGGGTCGACCGTGGCGATGGAGGTCGCGACGACCGTCCACCCGCTCGGCGCCACTTGGGATCTGGTGCTGCCGCCGACCGTCGTCTGCTTCCTGGTCGGGGGAGCGGTCCTGATCGGCTTCTCGCGCACCGCGGTGGCACCCGGGCAGCGTCCCAAGGCCCCCTGGCTGCGCGGGTCGAGCGTCTTGCTTCTAGTCGTGCTTGGGTGGTTGCCGATTCGGTTGGTTCTTCTGTTGGGCCTCTACGCTCAGCGTGTCGCCCTTGCCGACTCGTCGCTGCCGCTTTGCGTTATGGAGCAATTTCTCACTTGGTGGTTGCCGGTGTTATTGCTGGCTGGCCCCGTACTGCTTTCGTGGTGGTTCGTCTCGACTGCGGCAGCCTCGGGCGCGAAGCAGAGCGCGTCGGAAGCCACGGCCGCCTTGACCACGGGTCGCCGGGCGGCGGTGGTCGTGCTGGCCGCGCTCGGGGCGGCCATGCTGACGTTTCTCTGGGCGTGGGACCCCATCGGCAGCCCGACGAAGCAGGGTTGCGTCCGGGTCGTCGAGCGCTGCTCGGGCTGGGAGCCGACCGACGTCCCCTATGACGAGAATTCCTATGGCGAGAAGGCGAGCTACACCTACCGCTTGATCTACGACTACGCATCGCACTATTTTACGATGTCGCGGCTGGAGCGGTCGACGCCGATCGATGCCGAGTCGCTGGCCGCCTGCGACGTCCTGGTTCTGAAGACCCCGACCGAGCGGTTGTCGAAAGGCGAGGTCGACGCGATCGTGCGTTTCGTCGAGCACGGCGGCGGGCTGTTGATGATCGGCGACCACACGAATGTGTTCAGGTCGACCACCTATCTAAACGACGTTGCGCGGCGGCTGGGCTTCACGTTTCGCAACGACCTGCTGTTTCGGGTCGGAGACGCCTACGAGCAGCCGTTTCCCGTAGCAGCGGTTGCCCATCCGGCCGTGATGCACGTCGACCGGATGGATCTAGCGGTTTCGTGCTCGATCGATCCGGGGCTGAGTTGGGGGCGAGCCGCGACCCTCGGCAGCGGCCTCTGGAGCCTGCCGCCGCAGTACGAACACTCGAACTATCATCCGCCGGCCGAATACCGGCCCCAGATGCGCGTCGGGCCGTTTGTCCAGCTTTGGGCGGCCCGATTCGGCAAGGGGCGAGTGTTGGCCTTCACCGATTCGACCATCTTCTCGAACTTCTGCATCTTTCAGCCCGGCAAAGCCGAGCTGATGCTCAACATGCTCTCGTGGCTCAACCATCGTAGTCCGCTGGACGAGCGTTTGACGTGGCTGGCGCTGGTGGTGCCCGTCGGCTTGGTCGGATTGGTTCTGGTGATGGTGGCCGTGTTGCTCGCCCGGAAGGCTCGATGCGGTTGGCTGCTCGTTCTGGCGGCCGGGCTGTTTGGCGCCGTGGCATGTTCGGCAGCCGTGACCGCATTGGCGAGAGTCGCCATGCCCCCGCCGCAGCTCAAGCGACCCTTGCTGCGTTTTGTCATCGATCGAGAAGTCTCGGAAGTTCCTTTGTCCAAGGGAGCTTATATCCAGGGTGATGGTGAAGGCTACGGTTTGTTGGAGCAATGGATTCCGCGGGTGGATCGCCCTGGCGATTACCGGGAACTCTCGAGCGAACGGAGCCCGTTTACGGCGCGGCGCAAGGGCGAGGACGTTTTTTCCGGCGACGTGCTGGTGGTGATTTGCCCGACCCGCTCGATCAGCCGGGCCTATCGTGACCGGGCGGTCGAGTTTGTCCGCGGCGGCGGGCGGTTGTTGGTGCTCGACGCGCCGAGCAATTACGGGTCGACCGCCAACGGCTTGCTCTGGCCGTTTGGGCTTTCGGTGGAGACGGAGCGGGTCGAGCGTGGCCCGTTGAGCTTGTCCTCCGGCCCGAGCGGCATCGAACTGGACGAAGCCCGGGCCGTCCGTGGTGGAACGCCGATCGCGGAGGTGAATCGGGTGCCGGTGGCCGCGCAGGTTCAAGTCGGTCAAGGCACGGTGACAGCCGTCGGCTTTGCTTCGGCGTTTAACGATGCGGCCATGGGCAGGGAGTGGCTGCTGGAGCCCGACGCGGCGCTCGCTCGGCGTTACGGGGTGCTCTTTGCGCTTTTGCGAAGTGTCGTCCAGGGCGGTCCGGCATCGAAAGAGGCTACCCCTCCCGTGAACCGGGGAGCCTACGGACCATCTGGCCGTTTCCGCTAGGTGCTCTCTCCCGGCAAATGGCACGGAAAAGTAATCTTTAGCCGACATAATTGCCTCGGTCGGTTAGAATTGGACGGAGCGACACGGTTACCCTAATCGGCGAACATCCCTTGCCGGAGAATGTGTGATGGAAAGCGATCAGCCCGCGACACCCGATTTTGAGAAGGTCTTGCAGGACCACCGCGCACTGCTGCAATTGCTGGAGAAGATCGGCCAAGTGCTGTCGGCCGGAAGCGGCTCCACCGAGGAAGTCGTCGAGATGCTCGGCCAGTTGGGCGATCGGCTGGTCAAACACTTTGCACTGGAGGAAGAAGGAGGCTATTTTGCCGAAGCCCTGGCCGGCGCCCCCCAATTGATCTCGCGGGCCAACGAGCTGTTGCATCAGCATCCAAGGATGTCGGCCGAGGCAAGAAAACTCATCGAACTGAGCGACAAGGTGAGCGACGCCCAGCAGTGGTGGAAAGCCACCCGCACTCGGTTCGAGGCCTTCCGGTCGGAACTCCTCAAGCATGAGCAGCTTGAGAACAGCCTGCTTCAAGAGGCGTATCAGCGCGATCTCGGGGCACAAGATTGACGAGGAGAAACCACGATGTGCGACTCCGCCGATGGCCGGATCTACGATAATATCACGCAATGCATCGGCAACACGCCGCTGGTCCGATTCGGGCGCTTGGCCGAAGGCTCTCTGGCGACGGTGGTGGCGAAGCTCGAGAACTTCAACCCGTTGTGGAGCGTCAAGGACCGCATCGCCCTGGCGATGATCGAGGCCGCCGAGCGCGACGGCCTGATCAAGCAGGACACGGTCATTATTGAGCCCAGCAGCGGCAACACGGGCATTGGACTGGCCTTCGTATGCGCCTCGCGAGGTTATCGGCTGGTGGTGACGATGCCCGAGAGCATGAGCCTCGAACGTCGGCGGATGACGACGGCTCTGGGGGCCGAACTGATCCTGACGCCGGCCTCCGACGGCATGCCCGGCGCGGTCCACAGGGCCGAGGCGCTGGTGGCCGAGAATCCGCATTACCTGCTGCTTCAGCAATTCAAGAATCCGGCCAACCCGGAGGTACATCGAAAAACGACGGCCATGGAAATCTGGCGTGATACGGGCGGCGAAGTGGACGTCGTGGTGGCGGGAGTAGGGACCGGCGGGACGATCACGGGCGTGGGCGAGGCGCTCAAGCAGCTCAAGCCGGACGTGAGAATCGTGGCGGTCGAGCCGGCCGAGAGCCCGGTGCTGACCCAGGTACGCGCCGGGTTGCCGATTCAGCCGGGCAAGCACGGAATTCAGGGGATCGGAGCCGGGTTCGTGCCCGAGGTGCTCAATCTCGATGTGATCGATGAGGTGGTCACGGTCCAGGATGAGGACGCCATGGGCACCGCGCGGGATATGGCCCGAAAGGAAGGGTTCATGTGCGGCATCAGTTGCGGCGCGGCGGCTTGGGCGGCGTTGCACCTGGGCCGGCGCGAGGATAATCGGGGCAGGCTCATCGTCGTGGTTCTGCCCGACCTGGGCGAACGCTACCTCTCGACGCC
>CAZWWC010000002.1:36836-47293 GCA_964637625.1 uncultured Planctomycetaceae bacterium | reverse complement strand
TTGCCTATGCGTTTGAGCACACGCGTTCGGGCAGCGGCGTTTATTGGCTGCCCTGTTACCACGACATGGGGCTGATCGGGGGCATCCTTCAGCCGGTCTACGTGGGCCGGCCGAACGTGATGATGGCGCCGATGTCCTTCCTGCAGAAGCCCCTTCGGTGGCTTCGAGCGATCACACGTTTCGGGGCCACGACCAGCGGCGGTCCGAACTTCGCCTACGATTTGTGCGTGCGCAAGATCCAGCCCGAACAGCTCGAGGACCTCGACCTGAGCACGTGGCAGGTCGCCTTCAACGGCGCCGAGCCGGTCCATGCCGAAACCCTCGACCGGTTCGCCGAGAAATTCGCGCCGTGCGGTTTTCGTCGCGAAGCGTTCTATCCGTGCTACGGTTTGGCCGAGGCGGCCCTGATCGTATCGGGTGGATATGCCAAGCGCTCGCCCGTGGTGCGCCACTTCGATCCGGCGTCGCTCCTGGCGGGCAAGGCGGTGGAGGTCAACGGCAGCCTGGGCGCACAGCGCCCGCTGGTCGGCTGCGGCCAGACCCTGGTCGATCAGCAACTCGTCATCGCGGATCCCGACACGCTCAGCACTTGCAGCGAGGGTCGGATCGGGGAGATTTGGGTTCGAGGCCCCAGCGTGGCGCTAGGCTATTGGAAGAAACCCGAACTGAGCAAAGACGTTTTTCAGGCTCGGCTGCAAGACACGGGCGACGGGCCGTTTCTTCGGACCGGCGATCTCGGATTCCTTGACCGCGGCGAGTTGTTCATCACGGGACGCATCAAGGATCTCATTATCCTCCACGGCGTGAACATCTATCCCCAGGACGTCGAACAGACGGTCGAGCGCTCCCACAAGCGACTCCGTCCGGATGCCGGCGCGGCCTTCACCGTCGAGCAGCACGGGCACGAGAAGCTTATCGTGGTCCAGGAGGTCGAGCGGCGCAAGCAAGGCCACCTCGACGAAATCTTTGGCGCCATCCGCCAGGCCGTCTCCGTCGAGCACGAGTTAGGCGTCGAAGGGATCGTCCTGATTCGCGCCGGCAGCATTCCCAAGACCTCCAGCGGGAAGATCCAGCGACATGCTTGCCGTGACGGTTATCTTGATGGTTCGCTTCAGGTCGTTGGGAGTTGGGAGCTGGGCGAAGGTGAGGATGCGCTGGTTGCGGCTCGGCCAAGGGCCACAGCGGTCGTCCAGCGAGCTCGTCAGACAGAACCCACCGAAGGCGAAGCGCCAAACAAGCCCCAGACGGTCTCGTTCTTTGCCGAATCGGCTTCTGCGGCAACCGCGACCGCATGGCCACCGACGCGCCCGGCGGCCGATGCGCCCGGTTTGAAAAACGGCCGTGGAAAGGCGACGAAGAAAAACACCGCCAGCGTGATCGAAATCGTATTGCAGGAAGTTTACGCGGTCGCCAAGGAGCGTGCCGCCGGGCTGACCCTCGACTCGCGGATTACCGAGTTGGGGCTCGACTCCTTGGAACGGGTGGAAATCCTCGCGGCGCTGGAGGAGCGCTTTGGCGGCCGCTTTCCCGAGGCAATCCTTCCCGAACTGGAAACCGCTCGCCAAGTCGTCGAAGCCGTGGAAATGTATCTCGGCGAGGAGGCCCAACCCAAGATCTTCCACCCCGTCGGCGCGGAGATTGCGGAGGAAACCTACCAGATTGCCAAATTCCCTGAATACGTTCAGTTGCGGCAGGCCCTGGACACGAGTGAGGCGATGGGGTTGAGCAACCCCTTCTTCACCGTGCATCAAGGCATCACCAGCAACCGCACCATGATCGATGGCCGGGAGCTGACCAACTTTTCCAGCTTCAACTACGTAGGTATGTCGGGCGATCCCGTGGTCATCAAAGCCGCCCAGGATGCGGCCGCGAAGTACGGCGCCAGTGTGTCGGCCAGCCGACTCGTCTCGGGTGAAAAGGACTTGCATGGAGAATTGGAGCGCGAAATCTCGCGCTTTCTCGGTACCGAGGCCGCGATATGCTTCGTCGCAGGGCATGGGACGAACGAAACCGTGATCGGCCACCTGATGGGCCCCGGTGACCTGATTCTGCACGATGCACTCGCCCACAACAGCATTCTCCAAGGAGCGATCCTCTCCGGCGCGCGACGGCGTTCGTTCGAGCACAACAACCCCAAGGCGGCCGAAGAACTCCTCAAACAATACCGCCACGAGTATCGCCGCACGCTGATCGTGATCGAAGGCGTCTACAGCATGGACGGCGATTACCCTGATCTGCCCAAATTCATCGACATCAAGAGGCGGCATAAAGCCATGCTCATGATCGACGACGCGCACTCGATCGGGACTCTCGGCGTGACCGGACGGGGCATCGGCGAGTTCTTCGGCGTGGCTGCCGAGGACGTCGACATCTGGATGGGTACGCTGAGCAAGGCGCTTGGGAGTTGCGGAGGGTATATCTCGGGCTGCAAGGAGCTGGTCGAATACTTGAAGTACACGGCGCCCGGTTTCCTCTATAGCGTGGGCCTTTCGCCGCCTAACGCCGGCGCGGCCCTGGCCGCACTACGGCTGTTGCAGGCCGAGCCCCAGCGCGTCAGGCGGCTGCAGCAGCGCTCCCGCCTTTTCCTTACGTTGGCGAAGCAACGCGGATTGAACACGGGCATGAGCAAGGACTCGCCGGTGGTGCCGGTTATCTTGGGGAATTCGGTCCATTGTCTTCATCTGTCCAAGGCGCTTTTCGAGCGGGGTATCAACGTTCAGCCGATTCTCTACCCGGCCGTCGAAGAGAGTGCCGCTCGATTGCGATTCTTCATCACGTCGGAACACACTGAAGGGCAAATCCGCTTCACGATCGATACCATGGCTGAAGAGTTGGAGAGAATTCATCCGGAATACTTGACCGAGACCCTTGAATCCTAGTGGGGAAAAGGGGACAGGTCCAATTGGCCGGAACGGCCCGAAGGGTGCTGCACACAAATTGGACCTATCTCCTTTTTCCCAGGAACGAGAGCGTCCGTGGTGTTGCCTTAAGGGCCTATTTGCGATAGATTATATGTGGTATTGGGAGTTCCTCGATAAGAGGACGACTCACTAGATTGAGGTTCTGCCGGCAGAGAGGTGAAGATTGCTTACCGAACAGGAGATTACGCGAAGCTGGAACAAGCTTCTGGGTACCCACGAGTATGACGACGAGACACTGGGCAAGGCCGAATTGTTGCTTGCGGAATTGCGACCGGAAAGCCCACTAAGACACCGCCTGGCCACGGAGTTGCGGGAACTGCGAAGGCTGCACGCTCAGAAGCGAGGCTGATTCTTCCAGGACTTCGATGCCGCGAAGTCCTTTCTGTGATAGAGACCCGACCGCGCGGAAACGAGATGGTCAGGTTCTTTGGCATGTTGCGCAGTGAGTTGCGCGACGGCTCGGGCGGTTCTATCGATTGACGATGATACGGAAGTTGGCACCGTTGATGAACACGTCCTGGCAGTTGTGTTGTCCGAGGATACCCATCGTCGACGAGGTGCCGAACTCGTAATTGATCAAGTTGGAAGCTCGGGCAATTCCGTCCATCCAGAGCCCGCTCCAACCGGCACCGAACGAGACGTGTCTGGTCCATTGCCACTGGAGATCCGCCCGGATCTCGATGCCCGGGCTCCATTCGTTCTCGCGCAGATGGTGCGTGAACGTGGTGGGGCCGAGGGACAAGGGGACGGGTCCCAACATCCCCGGCTCGCTCACCCCGCCCGGGTCCAGCTCGGAACCGACCTCGCCCGTCTGATACATCGTCTGCGAGTTGTAGCCGGCGAAGAACCGCCCCTCGGTCGAGAGCATCCAGCGACCATAGTGCTTGAACCAGCGGGCACCGATCTGGGGACCGATGATGTGGTTCTTGGCTTCCTGGTACCAGAGGCTGTTGGCCAACGTACCCCTCCACAGATACGCATCAGGCTCGTCGCCCATCGGCCTGTCGCCGACGATAGGCGTAGCAGTCCCATCCCCCAGATCGACCGGAACCAGATCACCATAGGCCTGCACTTTGAATTCGTCGTTGAATTCGAGATAGCGCGCTCCCACGAAGAACTCAAAGTAGCCGCCGCTGTGCATCTGATTGGATCGCAGGAGGTAGCTCAGTTCAACGCCCCAGGTGTGAACCCGATTGCGGATATTGGCCGAGGCAAACGTGACGGGCAACGGCTTAATGACGGTCTGTTCCTCGTCGACGTAACCGTCCAGATGTTTATAGTCGAGCTCGCCACCCCACTCGCGGTCGTCGAAGACCATGTCCATGTACGTGGTGGCGATGTCCTGAGTTTGATTATTGAGCCGCCAGGCACTGAACAGAAGACCCTGGTGACCGTAGATGAATCCACCCTCGTAGCGCTGACCGCTGACCACCTCGGCGCCGAGGATACTGGTGTCATGGGTATTATTCTGGGTGGCCGAGTCTTCAGGGTCCGGACCGTACCACACCTCCCGCCCCTGCTCGCTGGGCTGACCGATTGTTGTCACCTGGGGTGCAGAAACAGCCCAATACAGACCGTCGAAGCTGAAGAAGGCTCCCTGATTTGCGCGGCGAGGACCGCCATAGGTGCTCAGGTTGGGTGGTGCAAAGAGCTGCATATCGCGCAGCTCCTGAGCGGAAGCCGAGAACCCAAGGGACAGAGCAATCGTCAAGGCGGTCAGGCTCAGTGTTACGCGTTGGTGTGACATGGTCCTCTGTTACCTCAAGTCTTCACCCGCTGATGACACGGCCCGGATTCCCCTTCACGGAGAATGGGTGCAGTTCGGTTGCGACGGTAGTATCGGTCATGCCGATCACGACAGTTGAATAAGAAAGATAAACCTTGCGGAAAAGAAGAAGACTGCACGCCACAAGGGACGTGCCGAAGGGAGCATGGGATATTTGGGAGTTTCAGGAAGCCCGGCGCCCCCCAGAGTGAGCGGCCGAAAACGGTTGAGCCGTCCCGCACCACATCAACCATTGAGAGGGGATACACGCAGGTCTCGGGGCGGGTTGCACGGTGCCGCGCGATCACCCGCGCCCGGCCAAGAATGACCGAGCGAGCCGCAGGGTCGATAAGAAGAGAGCAGTGCCTCCGCCGAGCGATAGGGAGACACTGCCCGTTGTCTCACTTCCGAGCGCTGCGGTGCGGATCAAATATCCTCCCACAGCCCTTCGGTGAAGAGGAAGTCAACGGCGTCGTCGACGTCCTTTCGGTCGCCCGAACTGGTCGAGGAAGCCAACACGTACTCGAAGTCGGCCACCCAAAGGAGGAAATCGAGTTCCTGGTTGGAGAGCTGTGCCCAAGCCTCACTGCCTGGTGTGGTCGAGACACCGGCTTCGAGGAGATCGGCTAGATCGGAGTCGTGGAGATAGGCGTCATCGTTACCCCCTCCACCCCACGCTTTCACGACGTCGAACCCATAGGCCCGGAAACTACGGTCCGCGCTTATCAATTTCCCATAGATGGGCGTGCCCTGGAAGACATCATCGCCATTGGTCCCCTGAAGGTGAGCTTCGTCGTAACCCTCGCCGGCGAAGGCCACCATGTGCTGGAAGTTGCTGACGCTCACTTTGAAGCCGGGGCCGGTCAACGACATGGTATTGACACCGGCGATGACCTCATCGTCGCCCGGGGAATCGTGGAGTTCGACCACGTCCTCGCCGCCGTTCTTGCCCTCTGCATAGACGATGGGGAAGTAATCCGCACGATTATGGAAATTGGCGCCGTAGAGTTTGGCATAGGTCGGACCGGCCTTCAGCGTATCTTCTCCTGGCGAATCTTCCAACGTGGCTGCGTCATCGCCGCCGGAGGATGCGGAGGCAGCCACGTAGCGGAAGGAATAGACCGTCACCTGGAAGGGATTATCTGGAGCGGGCGAAGAATTCTCGTCCGTCTTCAGCCTGGCCCAATCAGGATTAGCGGTGTAGATCTCATCGCCAGGCGAGTCGAACATATTGGCGCGGTCGGTTCCATCCTCTGAAGTGGCATCCACATAGCGGAAGGAATGGACCTCAATTTCGTAGCCCGGCCCACTCATGATTGCCCGCGTGGGATAGGACGTGAAGGTGTCGTCCCCTGCGGAGTCAGAGAGGTCGGCTCGGTCGGCTTCATCAGGATTTCCGTCCTCATAGCCTTCACTGTAGGCAGAGACGACCTGGAATCCGTTGGCGCCGATGGAGTATCCATTGCCGGTTTCCATCTGGCTGGAATCGGAATCACCGGTGAAGAGGTCATTGTCGGTCGAGCCGTGAAGTTGGGCCGTATCCGATCCGCCGGCACTGCTTAAGGCTTGCGCATTGACGAAGCCTTCGGCACGGAGGATAACGCTGCCCGAGCGGGTCATCGTAGCCAGACCGGGTCGGCCCTCAAACAGGTCGTCGTCGATGCTGTCGTGCAAGACGGCCACGTCGTCGGGCACGTCTTGGCCCAGCCAGGCGTCGGCTTCGATATACTCGACGTTGGTGGTGTCCACCGTGCATTCGGCCGACTTGTCTACGCGAAGGATATTGAAGACGCCGCGGTCAGGCCGCAGGTCGACCGATTCATCCAGAGCGGAGCCGTGGAAGAGCACCGTATCGTCGCCGCTGCCGCCATCGAAGAGGATTTGGCTGATGAGCGTCTTACCGAGCGGGTCGCGGAGGTCGTACACAAACTCGGCGCCGTTGAGTTTCACTCTGAGCGTTTCGCCGCTGAAGAACTCGAAGACGTCGTTGCCGTCCGTACCGGACAAGCTGAGCACCCCATTGACAAGCAGTGGTCTGGGGACGATTTCGACCAGGTAATCCTCCACCTCGCCGTCGGCCGCCTGGCCCATGTATCCTGCAAACGTGGGTCCGCTGTCGGGATCATCGTTGCCGAGCTGGCCGTCGGTGGTGAGTCGAAATCGGGCGTAGGTGTCGCCGATGACGGCCCACGCCGGCACTTGAATCATCAGTTGATTCTGGCCCGCTTGGACTTCCACGGCGTCGAAGATATGTTCTTCGTTTTTGTCGTCCCACTTGCCGTCACCATTGAAGTCGATCCACCCATCCAGGTAGGCGTAGGGATGGTTGCTATCCAGGGACACGGTTGCCGTGATCCTGCCTGGGGAATCCTGGGCAAGCACGGTGTCGAAATGGATACCGTTCTCGTCATCCGTTTCCCACGTATCGTCACCGTCGGCGTTGGCCGTGGGCCGTCCATCGGACTCGACATCGATATTCTGCCCGAGATAGATGTCCTCGACGAACTGATGTCGGGCACCGTTGTTGGCCAACAACGTGGGGTACGTGGGATCGGGAGCATCGCCGTAGTCGAGCGAGCCATCGTCGTTGAGGATGTGAATCTTGGCCGGCTCGTCTTCGACGTAGACCATACCCGGATCCGCTGCGCTGATCTTGAGGAAGAAGTGCTCGTCTGGTTCATAGACTTTGTCGCCGATAATCCGCAACGTGACGGATTCCACCACTTCCGACTGGTTCTGGGTCGCCACCAGGATTTCGAAATCGTCGCCGCCCTCACTGGCCCGCCAGATGACCATTACACTGGAAACTTGCGGGTTGAAATCGTAGGCAACACTGTTAGAAACGTTGCTTACGATGCCCGCGCCATCGAGGTCGTAATAGAACACCTCCCAATTGTTATTCGTGAACGCTCGCCAGACGATATTACTGCCCGCGATTTGCGGCATTTCCTCGTAAGCCGGGTTGTTGGAGATGTTCTCCGGAGCGGTTTGGGCAACCGTGTTGTAATGGAAGATCTCCCAGTTGTATGAGGAGTAGGACTGCCAAACGACGTTGTTGCCTGAGATCTGGGGATAACGATCTTCCTGCGAATTCGACGTGACCTGGGTCGTGGTCTGCGTGTCGATCTCATAGAGGAATATCTCGTGCGTGGTTCCGACCTTGCCTTCCCAGACCACTTTGTCCCCATCGATTTGGATCGCCTGGTCGGCCCGGCTGTTGCTGGTGACCTGGATGATGCTCGGGTCGCTCAGATCTGCTTCTTCATCTTCGCCGTTGAAGACGAAGACCTCCAGGTTCGAGCCCCGGGTTCCGGTCCAGGCGACGTTTCTGCCGGAGACTTCGGGATCGCGGTCGTCCAACTCGTTGTCCGTCAGATTGACGACTTCGTCGGCGGCTGAATACTCCCCCGGAGTGTCGAAGTTCTCAAGGTCGACCACGAAGATCTCCGCGTCGCCGGCGTCGTTGGCCCACCAAGTAACGAGCGACTCGGACACGCGTGGATCGCGATCGTTGTACAAATTGTCTGTTAATCGAACCGTCTTCGCTTGGGAAGTGGCTCCCGGAAACGCGCTCTCGTAGAGGAAGATCTCCAGGTCGCTCCCGTCCTCCTCGTAGCCGGTCCAGACCACATTCACGCCGGGGCCGGTGGACCACAAGCTGGCGAAGTGATCGTCTGTGCTGTTGTCGGTCAACTGGAGGATAATGGGCAGTTCCTCTTCCTCGTCGTAGTAGTCGCCGCTGAAGAGGTAGATTTCCCAGTCATTTCCATCGAAGCCTTCCCACACGACGTACTTGCCCGACACCCCGTAGTCATAGTCGTTCGACGCGTTGGCGGTCAGGACATTGATGTCCCAAGTAGGTGCGGGCGTGGCCTGTGGGTCGAACGTCAGTGACCCGGTCTTCTGTACGAAGTCGGCATTCGGTGTTGCCGTACCGGTAATGGTTTTCGGCTGCCCGTCTACCTCTTTAACGTAGTGGTCGGTGGTTTCATAGTGTATTTCCACAGGGGCACCGAACGAGTCGGTCAGCCGCAGAGTGACTTCGACCTCGGTATAGCCTTCGTTCCCTTCGATGACGGTAACGTCATCCACGCAGACGGACGGGCGGTGGTAGTTGCCGAAGTTCACGTCGTCGAGGGTCTCGTCCTCCTCGAGGTAGATCGTGTAGGAACGATCGTCGTTGCCGTGCGAGCCGTCGGGGAACACGACCGTGTGGTCCGGATAGGTCGAGGCCCACACCTTGAGATCCGTCTCGTCGAAGCGGATGGTGTACGGATTCGGTCGGCCGGCCAGGCCGTCGAACTCATAGTATCCGGTCTCGTCCACGTCGACCGTCGAAAGATCGTCTTCCATGGTCACGATGAACGGCTCGACCGGATTGTCGTGATCGTCGCAGGTGAGCTCTTTGTTGTTGTCCGCGTCAACGTAGACGATCACACCGGCAATGCCGTCCTCGTTACGGTCGAACACACCGTCGCGGTCCCGGTCCTCGAACATCCAGCCGGTAATGACGCCGGTGCCGCGGACGATCTCGACCTGATAATCCTCGATCTCGCCGTCGCCGGCGTCGCCGTCGTAGCTCAAATCGGTGTCGGTGCTCAACCGGAAACGGGCATAGGTGTCGCCGGCCATCGCCGTGACGGGAATGGTTACGGTCACGGGGATCGTTAAGGGATCGTCCGTCGGGGGATCCGTCTGCTGGATCGGGTCACCGTAGAGAATCTGCTCGTCGTCGCTGAAGGCGCCATCCAGATTGAGGTCCATCCAGGCGTAGAGATACGCCTTGGTCGCCGAGCCCAGGTGGACCTCAACGTCGAATACGCTCGTTGTTCCGACGACAAATCGGGGTGGCAGCGAAACGCCGTCCTCATCGTCGAAGTCGGTGTCATCGTCACCCAAAGCACCATCGTCCGGCTGGCCGTCGAGTTCCGCGTCGACCCTGGTCCCAAGATAGAGATCCGACGTGAGAAGATGACAAGCGGCGTCCTCGCCAAAACCGTCCTGGCCATTGGCGGTAACCGCCACCGTGCCTTGCATCGGCAACAGGCCGGTACCGTCATTGTCCGGGTCGGCGGAATCGCTCAATTCCGCCGTGAACACACCGACCAATTCGTTGTTGACTTCGATCACGTAGTCGTTGATCGCCGTCACAACGGCGTTGGCCGTGGTCCGTTGAGGATCGACGTCGATGATGAAGTTGCCGGCGATGGAATCGTACTCGACAAAGGCCAGGTCGCCGTACGCATGGTCGTTGATAATGATGATCTCGATGTCATTCATCACCGTACCGGGTTCCACCGCCGTCAAGAGTATATCATTGTTCTCGCCGGAAAGGATCAGGTGTGCGGTGGCCGGCTCCGAGTCCTTCATGGTCGAGAACGACCGCGGCGCGTCACCGTAGTCTCTCGGGTCGTCGGTGATGAGAACCTGGTAGTCTTCCACCTCGCCATCGGGGGCGACGCCGGTCGGTTCGAGTGAGGGATCGCTGCTGAGGCGGAATCGGGCAAAGGTCTTGCCGATAACGCTTCCTTCAAGGGTCCCCTCGGCCGCCAGGCTGGGCATCGTGAATGAAATGACGTTCTCGCCCGCGACAAGCGCCACCGAGTCGAAAACGTGCTCGTCGCCGTCGACCCACGCATCGTTCCAGTCGCCGTCGCCGTTGAAGTCGATCCAGGCATTGAGATAGCCCGCGGCCGAGGCGGTCACACTCACCCTGACCGTCTCGCCCGGAACAAGCCAGTCGATGAACTCGATGCCGTCCTCATCGTCGA
>CAZWWC010000002.1:31640-36736 GCA_964637625.1 uncultured Planctomycetaceae bacterium | reverse complement strand
ACCGTCTCGCCCGGAACAAGCCAGTCGATGAACTCGATGCCGTCCTCATCGTCGATGACCTCCGATTCGTCGTCCAACAGTCCGTGCAGGTCGTCACCCCGGGCGACGGGGTCGGGCTGGCCGTCGAGTTCCTGGTCCACTGTTTCACCCAACCAGAGGTCGCTGCCGAGGGCATGGACGGCACCGTCTTCCGCCAACAGGGTCGGATAGGGCTCCGGAGCGTCGCCATAATCCTTCAAGGCGTCGACCACGACGACCTGGTAGTCTTCTACTTCGCCGCCGATGGCTTCACCGGTCGGACTGATCGGGTCGCCGTTGGAGTCCGTCCCGTCGGTCGTGTACCGGAAGCGGATAAACGTCTCGCCGATCGCGGTTGGTTCGTCCTGGCCGTCCTCGTCCCTTTGAACCTCCTCGGGCACCAGGAAGCTCAAATCATTCCAGCCTCGGGAGAGCGACTCGCCGTTGAGGACGTGCTCGCCATCATCGTAGAAATCGCCGTCGTTGTTCAAGTCGAGCCAAGCATCCAGATGGCCGCCCGACATGGAGGCGTCTACTTGCAGCGTGGTGTCCTTGCCGATCAGCAGTGCCGACGTGAAGAGAACGCCATCATCCATCGCGTCGCCGCTGGCATCTCCAATCAACTCCTCGGTGTCTTCATCCACGGCGAAGTTGGCATCCGTTTCACCGGTCACTCCCTCGCCCAAATAGTAGTCGCCGATCAACAGATGCCGTGGGCCGTCGTTGTCCAGCGTTGTCGGATAGGGCGCATCGGGGGCGTCGCCGAAGTCGATATTGGTGATCGACACGGTGAAGAGCGTCATGCCGTCAAGACGGTTGTGACGCAGCGGGTTGCCTGCGATATCGCGGATACCTGCCGGCCCGTTGTCCAGGACGATCGTGTAGCGGCTCGCTTCTTTCCACAGTCCCGAACCCGAGATCAAGGTGATCACGTCGGTGCCGTCGTCGTAGACGAAGAAGTAATCGACGCCTTCCTCCAACGGCTCGCTGCTGTCGTCCTTGAACACCTGTACGGTCGACGGCGTGACCGAATGATCATCGATGCCGATGCCGCCGGTCGTATCGATCAATTGGATCGAGAAGACGGTCAGTTGTTCGTCCACCACGAACACGTCGTTGGGGGCCACGTCGCGGTCGATGCCGCCCGGGTCGTTATCCATCGGGTCGATGATGATTGCCATCGGCGCACTGAAGTCGACACGATCGATCGCGCCGCGGTCCTTGAATACGTTGTCACCGACACCCGAAGGCGGTTGGGCATCCGGATCATCGCTACGAAGCTGACCGAAGAGATCCACGTCGGGTGCCAAGATGGGTGATTCGGCAATGCCCAGCGGGTCGCGCACTTCCTTCAACTCCTTGCGATCCTCCAAGGAGTCGACCGAGCTGTCGATCACACGGCTTCCCGCCGCCGGATAGAAGTTGCCGGTTTCCGGAGCGACGAACAGCGGTTCATCAGGCTCCATCTCGATGGCCGTGTTGGACGCCTGCATGCCGACGGTATTCGCGCCGTTGTTCTGATACGCGTTCGCGCCGATCTCAGTGGTCTGACACGTTTCGTCGACATAGATACCGACCTCCGTATTGGCAATGATGTTGTTCAACACGGTCGGGCTGGCGTTCTCGGTCACCTCAATACCTGCACCAGGGCTGATGAATGGAACACCCGTGTCGGCCCCCAATCGCCATATATAGATGCCCGGATCCATCAGATCTTCCAGATCGCCCGGATCGTTGGGTCGGCCGACGCTGACATAGTTGATGCCATCCCCGGCATCGAAGCCGATTTGGGCTCCCTCGCCGCCGAAACCGCCGGCACCGTCGATGTCGCCGGTGGTCCATTGCATGTCGTGGAAGACAAAAACGACGATGTCGCCGACCGGATCGTTCTCGATGTAGAGCGTAAACGTGTTCTGCTTGTCCGTGTGGACGAAAAAGTAGCCCACGTCGATCCAGTCGATTTGCACGACCGGGTTGCCCCTGCTGCTTTCGCCATAGGCGAGTCGGACTTCGCCCACGGTGCGCGTATCGACGTCGGCCCAGAAGGGGGCGATGATGGGCGTGATTTGGGGGAATCCATCGGGGACAAAGTCCCAGAGCGGTTGGTCGAACGTGATGTTGCCGTTGTTGTTGACGTACATCTGAGTGTACGTGTTACCGTAGAAGTTCAAGTCGAAGCCAATCGGCAACAGACCGGTGCTCTCGTCGTCGTTCGGCGCCATGATCACGTCGCCGGGCTCGAGAAGCTCAATAGATGGAGGCGCGACGTCGCAGATCGTGTTGTTGACGATCCGCCCGAAGGGCACGGCCGAAGCCGCGCCGGTATTATTTGAATCGCCGCTGAAGAGGATTCCACCGAGACCACTGCTCACGATCAGGTTGTTCTCGATCGTGATGCCGGGCACGAGTTGATCTTCGTTGATCTTGGCCAAGGGAGCCACGGAACCGGGATGGGGACCGTAGTCGCGCTGGCCCGCGTCAACCTTGATCCCGTAACCGGCCGAATGGAGGACTTCGTTGGCCGCGATGATAATCTGTCCTTGAGCGCGATCCAGGTTCTCGTCCCCGTTGATCCGCTGCAGCCGGAGGTCTCCCGTGCCCCAGACGCCGAGCACTGGATCCTCCGCCGACTGTATCTCGAAGTAGCTGCCGTAATTGACGTTCAGCGTGATCGAATCGTTCCAGAAGTCCGCCGTGATCAGGTCATTCCGCCCGTCAAGGTTGAAATCGCCGATGGTCAGGCCCATGGGGCTCGCCGAGGTGGCGTAAGCCTCCTCGGGCGTATCCGCCAGCAGTTGCGCGGGGTTACCGGTGCCATAGAGGACGTGAACCAGGCTGGTGGCATGGTTGGCCGTTGCGACGTCGAGCAGGTCGTCTTCATTCAGGTAGCCGACTTCGACATCCACCACGCTGGTGCCGGCGGCGAAGGGCGCTGCCTCGGCGGTGAACTCGAGTTTACCGTTCGCAATTTGTGACGGCTCCTTCACGCCCTGCAGGAGGACACGAGTACCGGCAACCGTCACAATGACGTCGATGAGCAATCCGTCGACCACAGCCTGACTGATTGCGTCATGGACAGCCTGCGCGATGTCGTCCGGCGAGTAGCCGTTCGGATCGTCGTCGAACAGTATGGCCACGTTTGTGCCCACCACGCCGCTGTCCGCGTCGAACTCGAACGTGACCGTGTTTGCGTAGGTATCCTCCAACGTAAAGGTGTCGCCGTCCACGATCGGGTCCGGCGCACCGGGATTCAGTCTCGGTACGACGAGCCGATGGCGATGGGTGATGAACGTACCGTCCCCGGCGCCCAGCCAGATCGAAACCGTGCCGTCGGCACGATCGGCCGAGAGAATATCAAGCGTTCCCGAGCCGTCGATATCGGCCAACTCGAGGTCGACCGGCAAGCGGCCCACGGCGTAGTTTACCGGAGGTTTATAGGTGGTATCGGTGATGCTCCGGAAGACGGAAACGTTGTTGTCGCGGGAATTGGCCACCACGATGTCGCCGGTGTTGTCACTGTTGAAATCGGCGACCTCGACGCTCATCGGAGCCCAGCCGACGTCCATGGTTTTCTGGGTCCGGAACGTGCCGTCGCCGTTGCCGTAGAGGATCGAAATCGTATTGTCGTGCTTGTTTGCCGTGACGATGTCCACCCGCCCGTCGGCATCCAAATCGGCAATGACCAGATCGGTCGGCTCGTTGCCGACGCGGAAGACCCTTTGGGTCTCGAACGCGTGGGTGGTGGAGTCCGCGGCGACGATCGCCGGGTCGATCAACTCGATCTTGGCGTCTTTATCAACCGTGTAATACTTGGAGGTGTCGGAGACGCCCTGCAAACGGATGCGGGTTCCGGTGAGCGTGGCGACGACGTCGACGAGATCGCCCGCCGTGATAGCCTGATTAATCGCGTTGAAAAGGGTCTGCGCGATGTCGGACGGCGAGTAGTTGAGCGGATCGTACGTTACGCCGACGTGTTCCGGGTGTTGCGGATCCAGGGCGCCGTCGGCGTCGAACTCGAACGTGACTTTGTTTCCATGCTCGTCGAAGATCGTGAAGATCTCGCCGTCCTCGATCGGGTTCGGATTGACCGTCAGATCCGGCACCTTGACGTAGCGATAGGTGAGAATCTTTTGCGGATTGCCCAAGAGTACCGAGACGGTACCGTCGCCCGAGTTCGTGACGACGGCGTCGACGACGCCGTCGCCGTTGACGTCGGCCAATTCCACGGCCGAGGGAAGATGTCCGACTTCGTATTGGACGGGCTCAAGCATTTGGACCTGGCTTTCAACTACGCCGTTATGCATCAGGACCGTTATGGTGTCGCTTCCCATGTTCGCCGTAATGATATCGAGCAAACCGTCGCCGTTGAGATCATAGTTCTCGATGTCGTTGGGGTTCTCTCCTTCGTAGTCGAACACGAGCTGCCCCATGCCCTCGACAGCCGTCGCACCGCTGAGATCGATCCGGTCGCTGCTCGGGACGTTCTCGGCGGTGACGGAGATCGTCCCGGAGAGTTTGGCCAGATTGATGGCGTTGGTGATTTTCTGGGCGATCTGGGGAGCCGTCTCGCCGGCGCTGAAGTTGAGGTAGACCACTCCTGGTGTTTGGGTGTAGGGCAAGGTGGGATCGACAAACGCGAAGGTCAGCGATTTGACGCCGTCGTAGACGGTGAACGAGCTGTCATGGACGATCTCGCCGGCCGCCGGCGCCAGGAGGGTAATGTCTTCCGAAAGCCGATCGTTCGTATCGTAGGATTCGCGGGATTCGGTCAACACGCCGTAGTCGCTGGCGGTGCGGATTTCGAGTTGGTAAGCGCCCCAGGTGATCGCCTCCTCCGGATCGATTCCACCACGGAAATCGATGGCGTCGTTGACGCTGCCGTCGTCCGAGAAGCTGTACGATTCGTCGACGTAGTTATTCACGACCCGATCGACGTAGTTCACTTGGGTGTACATCTCGCCCCGTTCGGCGAAACCGATCGTCACGTTGTCAACGTAGAACCCCTCGAAGTTGTTCTCTTGTCCCCTCACGTTGCTTCTGAACTGGGTGCCCGGAGTATCGCCCGGCAGAACACTGGA
>CAZWWC010000002.1:0-31540 GCA_964637625.1 uncultured Planctomycetaceae bacterium | reverse complement strand
CCCTCACGTTGCTTCTGAACTGGGTGCCCGGAGTATCGCCCGGCAGAACACTGGAAGCGTTAAGCGGGCCGGGATCCAGGACCATATGACGGATGACGTAGACCAACCCCTCATTCACCTTGCACGCCATGTGGAGCTGCGGATTGGTGATGGTGCCGTCGGGGACAATGCCGGTGATGGGGTCCCTGGCGTAGTGATCGTTGAAGGCATATCCGATCTGCTCGGCCACCTCCGCGGGACTCATGCCGGCGTGGACCGGCACCAGCACGGTGGCCTCGATGACGACGGTGCATGGATCGGGTGTGACGCTTTGCTGCGTGATATTGTCCACACCGGTCAACACCAGTGCGGCAGTGTCATCCCTCAGTGTGTCCTCATTGTTAGGATCGACGGTGATCTCGACGGTGACGCCGACGAGGTGACCTGCCGCGACCTCCTGCTCGATCGCGTCGGCCAGCGACTGGGCAACCTCCAGGCTGGTGTCGAAATCGAGCGCGCCGTTGTCGACGTAAGGCACGCGCACGTTCGGGGTGGTGGGAAGTCCTTGCCTGTCGAACTCAAACGTCACGCTGTTTCCGCTGGCATCCGTGATGGTGATGGTCTCGCCGTCCGGGATCCTTACCGGCAGAGGCACGTCCGGATCGAAGATGGCCGGTATGCGGATATAGCGGCGGTTGACCGTGCCCGGCGGATTGCCCACGAGGCTCATGGTCGGGTTGGCGCTCTGGATCACTTCCTCGGCACCCTCGAGATTCACTCGGTCGCCCGCCACCCAGGCCTTCACGCCCGGCAAGGGTACGGGCTCGTCGTCCCTGTTGGGATCCAGATCGGTGACCGAGTCGACGGCCAGGCCAATGGCCCGGGCGACCGCAAAGGCCGAGTCACCGTCGGTGATGGGAATGGCGATATTGTCGCCGCTCGCGTGGCCGTCGCGAGTGAACTCGAAGGTGACCTCGACGCCGGTGTTGTTGACGACCGTGAATGTCTCGTGATTGAGATCGTCGACCAATGTGCCGGCCGAATTGGGCGCCACGAGCGAGTATCCCATGTCGAATTCGAAATGGTTGATTACCTTCGCGTCGGCATCGTCCTTTATTTCAAACGTATCGCCGTCGAAGAGTTCGCCGCCCGGGATGGCCGACAGATACATGCCGGTGTATTCGTTGACGCCGACGTTCATGCTGGCGGCGGTCGAAAAGTCGAACTTGACGCGCAAGTCATCCTGGCCCGCGAAGTCCGACAGATCGAGCTTCGCCTGGAGCCACGTGCCGTCGCCGTAGCGCGAGTTGCCGTCGAAGAGCCGGACCGCGTCGTCGTCGACGGGCGAGGTGCCGGCGGTGTACAAGTTCGAGGCCAGAAGCGTCCAGTTAGCGCCGTCGGGGGAGATGAACACGCGGGCCGAATCCGTCAACGTGGGGTCATAGCCGCCGTCGGTCTGGATGAAGTAGTCGAAGTAGAGGACAGGCTGGTCGTAGGAGCTGTAGTCGGCCAGGCTGAAAGTGTTCGTCGTGAGCGTTCCATAGCTCCCACCCGGCATGTCGTAGGTGCCGTAGATCTCGTACTGGTAAAGTGGCTCGACTTGTGCGTAATCTCCCGCATTGGGGAAAACGCTGCCATCGAAGCCGAAATAGTAGCTATAGTTGCCGGGAACGGGATAGTCGGGCTCCGCGCGGCTGCCATCGGGCGCAACGTTGATGTCGTGCCCGTCGTCGATCGACCGCTCGGTCATAATGTGCCAGAGGTTGTAGTCCAGCGTGGAAAAAGCGATGCCCTGGGCGCCACCTACGCCCAGCCTGATGCCCGACTGGCCGTCGATGAAGACGGGAGCGGCAGTCACCACAGGCATCGTCGTGACGGGATCCGGGTCACTGACGTCAAACGCGTACAAACCATTGTCGTCAGCGGTCGCGAACACGGTATGGGCATAGGCGTACGTCCATCTATCGGTCAGCTCGTCGTAATAGGGCTCGGCACGAGGCGGACCAACGCTCATACTCGAAAACGGGATCACGGTGACCATGGGATCGATGCTGGTCAGAACCGTGTTGAGATCGATGACCGGCATCGCAGTTGAGCCGCCCGAGACGGTGACCGACCAATAGTCCGTGTGCTTGCCGTCGGGATCCACCGGCGAATATTCGCTCAATCCCGCTTGGTTGTAGCCGTCGATTCTGAAGAGTCTACCCATGTTGTCCACGGCCATGAGAGCTTGCCCTGCCCCCTGGGGAACGAAGGCGAGTCCCGTGATTTCCCCGTCGGCACGGTCCGTGTAGTCGCCATCGCCGTCCAGGTCGAGCGCGCCCCAGGGAACCGGCGCCGAAGGAAGCCGCTCGCCGCTGGGGAAGGCCCCAACAGCCGTGATCTGCGTGACGTAGATCCACGGGTAGACCGTATTGTCGATGACAAGCGGCGCGTCCGTGACCTCGAATTTGTAGACCAGGTTGGCCGTGTAGCCAAGCAAGGTGGAGTCGACTCCATCGGCAGCATGGCCGATCGCGTAGTAGATCTGTCTGCCCGGGCTGCTTGCCGCCGCGTCGTACACCAAAGCGGTGTACTCCAGGTCCGAGGCTTCCATGACATCGAAATCCGTGCTGCTGGTGTCCTGTTGGTAGGTGGTGATGCCGTCGTCTACGTTGCACTCGGGGACGAACCACTCGTTGCCGTCTTCATCGGTAACCAGTTCGCCGTTGGGATCCAACACGGGCGCGAGTCCGCCCTCGGCGGTCGAGATGCGTTGGAACGTGGTGCCGGCGAATCCATAGAGCTTCCCGTCTTTCCGCATAACGATGTCGTCACCGGAGCCTGACCCGACGGTGTATTCGACCGCCCCGGTAAATGGATCGATCGCGTAGAGGGCGCCTCCGGCGGAGATGTACGTGGCGACGTCGTTGAGGTGGTAGTCGTCGATGTTGACGTTCAACCGATACCTTTCATACGGGCTCAGACTCTCGTCCTCTAAGTCAAAGAGCCGCTCGTAGGTGCCGGGAACGCCGCTGCCGTCATAGCTCTGTACGTTGTCATCCGCGACTTTCTTGACCGAGTCAGCCGGCTCGATACGAGAGTTGATCTGATCGATGGGCTCGAAAGGTACGTACCACTCCTCTTGCATGATCAGTTGCAGGCGCTCGTCGGTGATCGACGACTGGTTGGTCGCGACGGGCACGAAACCCTTGGAGACCACGGCCACGTAGTATCTTCGGGGAACGTTGTCGAGAATATCGTCAGGCGTGTTATCAGGATACCGGCCCTCGGTCAAGGCAACCGTGCCAAGGTATGGATCGGAGGTGCCGGCGCTGCCTCGGCTGAGGTCTTGCAAGCCCGAGACCCCCAGCGGGTCCAGTTGGTCTTCCTCGACGTTCGATTCGTCGGACGAGTAAATCAGCGTTGCATACCATTGGTCGCGTAGCGGGTTGGGCGGATCAGCTTGATAGACGTAGATGGCCGTGTCGGGACGTGCCATGCCGTCGGTGTAGTCCGTGTCGAAGATCGTCGACCAGGGAATGCCTTCGATATCGTCGGTCTTCAGCAGGTCGGTCTTCAGCAGGTCGACGTCGAAGTAGTACCAGTCGATGTCGTACTCGATCGTTCCGTCCAGGATGCCGTCTTCGTCCAGGTTCGCGACGGGCTCAATGAGGGAACCACTCGTTGCGAGCGTGCCCGAGTCAGTGTCCAACAGGTTGCCGAGATACTCGGCGCCGTCGAAGCAGGAGTTACCGCCCATGTGCCCGCTGGCCGTCTGGCCGAGGACGCCGTAGTTATTGCCGATGAAGTCCGTGCCGCGGTTCTGCTGTCCGCTGTTGTCGATTGCCGTCAGCTCCGCGTTGAAGCAGTCGGGTCCCCGCACCGGGTTGTTGATGGCGCCGACGACGGTGTTGCCTGTCGTGAAGTTGGGGTCGTACCAGACGACGAGCATGAGCGTGTCTGCAAAGAACTCGGCCTCGGCATAATCGGCCATAAACAATACCGGCACAAGGACAATCTGCACGGCGTTGTAGGCGGAACCGTTGTTGATGGCCGTGACGATGAAGTCGTTGCCCTGATTGTTGTAGTTAAGGAGAAGGAGCGTCACCGTGGCCTGGGCCGGCGCGGGCTCCGTGGCGTTGCGTTCGATCAACTCGTCACCCTTGACTTCGGCCGTTTCAGCCAAGAGCGGCGAGTTGGTCGGCAAGCCCAGCAACTCGATGCCGTCGGTGGCGTAACGAATGCTCGAGTTACGGATGGTGGAGCCGCCGATTTCCTGCTCTTCCTTCAGCCGGATCTGCAAATGGTAGCCGCCGCTGCTGAGGCCTTCGCCGTCGACGCTGGGGTCACCATCGGCGTCCGCGCTCTTGACCCGAACGTAATAGTCGCGCAGCGTGTCGGGGGCACCCGGCAAGACCAGACGCATGCCCGCGTCGTGTATACTCGTCGTGTACATGTCGTTGTTGACGTCCCACACGTCGCGGTTCATCGTGTCGGCAATTCCGTAGGGCTCCACGCGGCCGGTCTCTTCGTCGGGCGAGTTGTCGCTGCTGGCGATCACGTTGCCGTCCGCGTCGATCAACTCGACGACCGAGTCGAGCCCCAGGGTGGTCCGATCGACGTCGATCCAGACCTCGGTGCCCGCCCGGGCGCTGAAGGTGTAGATGTCGGCATCGTCGGGGTTGTCGGTACGGATAAAACCGTGCACGTCGAAGCCCAGCCGCAGATTGTCATCGCTGCTCTTTTCATAGGGAGCCAAATCGCCGAGCGACTGGGCGTGAACCGGCACGTCGTTGTCACTTCCTCCACCGTAGGCGGGCTCGGTCTCCAGGATGATCCCGACGTTGCGATCGTTGACATATTCCTCGAGCTTGATACTTCGCCAGTCGCCGGGACTCGGCGTGTCGTCGATGTTGTCGGTGTTTCTTTGCGATTTACCCCACGGGTCGACGCCCGCGCCGACGCTGTCGTCGGCCAAGGAGGTGAACACAACGGGATAGCCGGGAGTGCCGATGACCTGCAGCGTACCGCCGATGCGATCGTCGAATTCCTGTGGTGTTCCAAGCGCCGTCAGTCCGGCATTCTCGCCGGAGAGCTTCACGACGAGACTCTCTTCCAGACCGCTCTCGAGGCGAAGCCCGCCGTACGTGTGGAAGTTGGGAACGACCACTTCGTCAAACAACACGTGGACAATGTCCGAATCATCCCAGACGCAATCGATCGAAAGCACCTCGCCGCGGACGACCATGCCGTTGATCGCATTGTTCGAGAGGTTGTTTTCGCGGACCAGCGGCCCATGGTTGTCGGGGTATGTCTCGTGGCCGTCGGAGTCGAGCCCTCGCGCCGTGGAGGCGAGGATGCCCAGGGTACCGACGAGGCCTGAACCGTCGTTGGTGCCGCCCGTGTCGGGATTCAGCGAGGCACGGAAAGTTCCCTCGTCGTTGATCGCTTGGACAACGGTCGCGGTGGTTGTGGCGGAGGGGCTAATGGCGATGACCATCGCTTTGATAAGCGTGCCGCCGTTGTTGTAGTCGGGGTTGTAAGTGACCGTGGCGGTGTCGCTCGTCTTTCCGCTGTTGACGAACAAGATCTTGACGTCGTTATAGGTGGTTCCCGGCCGCATGGCCTTGATTCTGAAGTCGTTGTTCGCGCCGGGCAATGCGACATCGGTCCAAGCCTGTACACCGAGCCCCGCAAAGTCGGTGCTGCGGCCGGGATCACCCTGGTAGGTCGCCACAAGCGAATTGGCGTTGACACTGATCGCCGGCACTTCATTGTCGCGGATGACGTTGCCGGCGATGATCGGCTGGGCGCCGCGGACGAAGATCACCGACGCGGTGGCGCTGGGCCGACCGGCGCGGGTGGACGTGTCGGCACCGGAATTATGGGCAAGCACGCTGTTGGTCAAACGGACGGAGGCCTGGTGGACTTCGACCGTATTGAAGTCGGCGAACCCGCCGGCGATACGTGTCTCGCCGCCGCCGTAGGCGAGGTAGGCATGGTCGACGCTGCCGGAGGAAACGGGCGCGAAGTACAAGCCACCCCAATCACCCGGCGCGGGACTCGCCTGATCAGCATTATTGTCCGTGTCGAAGGTGCTGCCCGCTCCGTAGCTATCGTCGGACAAGGAAGTGAAGATGATGGGATATTCGGCGGTGCCTTCGGCCAAGAGCTGGGCACTCATTTCCGCCTCGATACGGCTGGCGTCGAGCTTGACGATGATGCCGGGATCGATCGAGAGCCGGGCATCGAGTCGCGCGCTCAGATTGTCGGGGTCGCCGTCATAGGTTGGTCCCCCCGGCGTCCCACTGATCACCAGGTTTTCGGCCACCATATGGACGATATCCAGGTCGTCCCATCGCGCGCAGACGTCCAGTTCGGTCAGCGCCCGGCCTGCTTTGGTGTCGATGCGGACGAAGATGCCGTTACGGCTGTTGTCGATCAAGATGTTGCCATGGATGTCCGGGCCCACGCGGTCGTAGTTGGCCGAATAGTCCACGCCCTGGAACTTGGAGTCGGCAAAGCTGTTCGGACCGGCCGACATGGCGGCATCGGCCGAATACATGAAGGTATTGAAGGAGATGGTGGGCCGAGCCTCGACCATGTGGATCGGGTTATAAACGGTCCTCACGCCATTCACCGATACTTTGCCGCCTCCGTAGCGGACTTCGGCATGGTTGACGTAGTTCAGGAAGATGCCTTCGGTTTCAAGGACGGTTCGACCTTCGTCGTAGTCCTGGTCGTTACGGAACACCAATCCACCCCAGTCGCCGCCGTAGGGCACGAGATCGAACTCGGCCTGGTCCGTCTCCCACGAGCCCAACGACTTGTCGTGGTAGGAGGTGAAGTAGACGGACTGCTCCGGCGTGCCGAGAATCTGCAATGCACCCTCGCTGCGGTCGAGTTGGAGGGATGCACTGCCAACACCGATGTTGGCATCGTGGAGTTTCAAGACGGCATCGGCATCGATCAGGACGGTCACCTTTTTGGGGATCTCCATCTTGGAGCCGTCCTCCAGAGGATTGTTGTACCGGTCCAGCCCGATCAAATAGGCTTCGTCACGACGGGCCAGCAGCACCGAAACGGTATCGCCCTCACTGCCGGGATTCCCGAAGTTGGCCGTAACGATATCAGGCCGGTCGTCGCCGTCGACGTCGGCCAGGGTCAAGCCCATCGGCCGATCGCCGACGTAATCGACGGAGGGTGTTTCATATTCGAAAACGGAAGTCTTCCCAATTGGATCGAAGTAGAGGGAACCGAAGAAGACGGAAACTGAGTCGTCACCTTCATTCGCGGTGACAATGTCGGGCACCCCGTCCTGGTCGAGATCGGCCACGCCGACACTCGAAGGATCGCTGCCGGTGGAAAGCGTGACCTGCGGCGCGAACGTCCCATCGCCGATGCCAAACAGGATGGACACGTCGTCGCTGCCGGCATTGGCCACGACCAGGTCACGGGCACCGTCTCCGTCGAGATCCTCGATCGCCACGGAACCGGGGCTGGTGCCGACTCCGGCAAACGTCGCGTCTTCGAAGGTGCCGTCCCCGTTGTTCAACAGTATGGACACGTTGCCGCTGCCTCGGTTGACCGCCACGATGTCGATCGCACCGTCGTTGTCGACGTCCGCCAGATCCATCGCCACCGGCGCGATGCCGACGATGTAGGTGATCTGGTCGGCATAAATGTCGGCCGCGCTGCTGAGCAACACGCCCACGTTGTCGCCGTCCGTAGTGCTCGGAGTGCGGATGCCACTATTGGCGATGACGATATCGAGTATTCCATCTCCGTCGAGATCAGCCAATTCCACGTCTCTCGGATCGACGCCCGAGAACCGCGTCACTTCTGTGTCGAAGATGCCACTTCCATCGTTCAACAGAAGCGAAACCGTGTCGCTGTTCTGGTTGGCCATGACGATATCGAGATCCCCGTCATTATCGAGATCTCCGACGGTCACCGCACCGGGGCTGTCGCCGACCTGGTAGACGACGTCGGGCCAATAGGTCCCGTCCCCGAGGCCGAAAAGGATCGACACGGAATCGTCGTCCTGATTCGTGGCGACAATATCCATTGCGCCGTCCCCATCGAAATCACCGACGGCGGTTCCGACGGGATCGACACTCACCTCGAACGTCTGCTGGTCATCGAAGGTGCGGTCTCGGTTGCCGACAATTCGCACGATGTCATCGGCCTGGGCCGCGGCCAGAGCCACGTTGATATTCTTAAACGGATGGTCGATGCTCCCGCGGATCCCCGGTCCCGTGGCGATGTTGTCGACATAGAGCGTATTGGCCTCGGGCTGTACAGTGAACCAGAAGTTGTAGACGCCGCCGGGCACGCCGTCGGCATCGCCGTCGAACTGGGTCTCCGTCGTGTCAACCATGTGAATGTCCCCGGTTCCGTCCTCGAGCCGGTCGGGCCGGTAGGTCAGCCGCAGGTCGTAGCCTCCTTGGGTGAGGCCGCCGAGTCCGCTTTCGGCCACGTCCGTGTCGAATTCGACGTTGCCCGTGCTCGTAACCGCCACATAGTACTCACCCGCCGGAAGCTGTAGTTCGACATAGGAATCGTCGCTGTAGTAGTCATCATTTCGGGCAATCATTGTGCCGGTGGCATCGTAGACCGTCAGCACGCTGTCGAGCAGACTCGCGCCATCCTGCAGCCGTTCGGCCACGGTCTCGACGCTGAACGTACCGGACGCAAGCAATTCAAGCTTGTACAGGTCCACGTCGGTACCGTCGGGGCGGTAGATGTGCTGGCCGTGGATGATGTCGCTGTTTCCCGGAAAGACCTCCTCGGCGCTGACCGCGTAGTAGTCGGTATCCGCATAGAAGGGATCTTCGCTGAACGGATCGACGTTTTCGTTCATGGTTGTCTCGGGCGGCAAGTCACTCGCGTTGCCCAACCCGAGCAGATATCCGATCTGCAGCATGGCGATCTGGAACCAGTCCTCGCCGTATCCGTCATGCCACTCCTCAGCGTTGTCGAGGATGGCGAGGTTGTCGTCAAGGTCAGACAGGCCGAGCGTGCCACCCGGTCCCGTGTCGATCGAGTCGTCAATCACGCGCAGGTCGCCGGTGACGATGGTGAGTCCCAACTCACCCGTGGTGTCTTCGATGAACTGCACCCCGAAATAATCACTGAACAGCTCGAAAATCTCCTGAGTGCGCTCTCTCTGCTCGGGAGTGATCAAGTTATGGGCAGGGCTCTGGTTGGGCAGCACGCCGTAAATGTTGCGGAAATTGTAATAGACGACCGTGGCGCCGTACTGGTCGTCCGCGGCAGTGTAGTCCTCCATATAGTGCGCTTCGTAGAGCACGCTGTCGGGCAACTCACGATGACCGGGCTCGTCGAGCGAGCCGGGCCACTGCAGATCGTAGGGAAGTGCCTCGATCGCCGAAGAGATGATCAGGCTTTCGCCCAGCGTGAGCTGACCGAAGGTGCCGATGTCGGCTGCCGAGCCGAACGTGTCGCCCACGATGCCCATCGCGGTCGTCGAGGTGGGAATCTGCCGATACTCGTTGCCGATGCGCAACCGCAGTGAGCCGGTGGTCGGGTTTTGCGGGTCCGAGTTCAGGTTGGCCAGATCGTCGGCGAATGTCAGCACGGCTTTGTTGGCAACCGGGTCGTAGTCGACCGACGTCGGGAAAAACTCGACGTCGTCGTTAGGCGTGGCCGTTTCATTCGTTGTGCAGAGGCGGTAGAACGTCGTGGTCTCGGCCGAGCCGGCATCCAACTCGTCCGCGTTGAAATAGACCTCGATCGTGTTGCGGCTCTGCTGGAGATTTCCGGACGCGTCGCGACTGATCGGTTGGGGAACCACGGCGAGGACCTGTGCACCCAAATCGAGATCGAACTCGATGCTGAGGTTCTGCCCTTCGTGAAACACGCCGCCATAGACGTTCATCAGAATCACGTCGCCCTGGCCGAAGATGGTGATCTGATAGAGATCGTCGGGCAAGGTTTCCGCAAAGCGAGCGATCACCTCGTTGGGCCGATCGCCAATGCCGATCCAGCCGTACTCGATCACGACGTCGTTGGCGTTGCCGATCACGTCGTCGCCGCCGCTGCGGACCATCTGTATCGCATCGATGGTCGCCGCGTCGATGACCTGCTCTTCGTTGAAGAGGAACAGCAGTTCACGCGGGGCGATGTGCAGCATGGTGCCGTCGCGTATCGTGCCGCCCTCGTTGGGAATCACGGCGACCAGCTCCGGGCCGCTCACGTCTTCGTCCGGGCCGGGACCGGGACCGGGCTCCTCGGATTCGAACGTACCGTAGACGGTCAGCTCCCACGAGTTCCATGTGCCGGATATCCCACCGTCCACGTCACGCACTATGAGTGTCCAAGTCCCTTCGGACGATTCGCCCCAGTGATGGCACGAGGTAAGCGTCCAGTGGTCGAAGCTTCCATTGATCGAGGCACTCGTCGGTGCCGCCATCACCGATTCGGTTCCGTCAGGCGAGACGAGGACCACCTGGAGATTATTCGGCAAGAAATGCGCCGCGTCGAACATGACTTCGACCCATTCGACGCTCGACACGGAATCGTCGAGGGTCACCGTCGAGGTCAGGCCGGTCGGGTCGCCGTCGGGGATCTCCGTATCGATGCGGATCTCACCGCTCGTGGTCGAGACTTCCTCGGTGACGTTCTCCCACTGGTAGGCCAATTCGACGGCCGCCGCTGCGTTGATCACTCCGAGACCATACTTGTGGTTTACATCGTAGCCGGCTCCATTCTCGGTCCAGTCATAATCGCTTGGGTCGTTGACTTCGGCCGTCTCGACCAGGATATGTTGGACGTCGCGGTAAGTCAGACCGGGATTCGCTTCCAGGATCAAGGCAATCACACCCGCGGCCAACGGACAAGCCGATGAGGTGCCACCAAACGTTGACGTATAGTCGATATCGGTCAGGGGGTCGCCGTCGCCCGTCCCCGTCCAGTTATAGCCATCTTCGCCGGTAAGATCGGTCGTCGTGATGCCGCAATCCCAGCTATTGGAGTAGGCGGCAATGAGGATATTCGCCCCCGGTTCCGAGTAGTAGGACTGCAGACCGTAATGGTCGATGGCGCTGACCGCGATCGTGTATCGCGAGTTGGCATAGCCGTCATAGTTCGAGTCATTGCCATATTGCAATCCGTTGCCGGCGGCCCAGACATAGATGCTCCCCAAGCCATCCCGTCCTAATTGCACGCCCTGGGTTATGGCGGCTTCCGTCAGCGGACCCATACCGTCTATTCCGGTCCAGGGGGGGTAATCAGCCGGTCCCCAGCTATTGCTGTAGATGTCGATGTCCTGATTGAGATAGCTGAGTGCCGAAGCATCAATCAGATCGGAACTTGGCCCGGCAATCAACCGCAATCCGGCAAGCTCCGCCTGCGGCGCCGCACCGGAGACGCCGATGCCGTTGTTGCCTGCGGCAGCCGCCACACCCGCGCACGCCGTTCCATGATGATCGTAGTAGGGATCGGGCGACGGATCCGGATCACCGTAGTTGAAATCATAGCTCAAGTCCGCACGGTACTGGACCATCAAATCGGGATGCGTATACTGCAAGCCGTCGTCGACGATGGCGATCACAACGCCTTGCCCGGTGGCCAAATCCCATGCGATGGGACCGTCGATATCCTCGCCGGAGGTGCCGCCGCTCTGACCGGTATTCTGCAGGTGCCACTGCTCCGGGAATAGCGGATCGTTCGGGATAGCTCTTGCCTGCTGTTGGATAGCGACCAGCGGATAGAAGTAGTCCACCTCGCCGGCCGCTTGCAGGGTGTCGGCAACCGTGGTCCAAGGCGTGCTCTCGGAGAATTCCCAGATCGTGGCGTTTTCCAGGTAGGGCGTGTACAGGAGGAAATCGGCATTGAGCGAAGCGGCTAATTGCGGCGCGTCCACGGTGTCGTCGACGCCGACGACCCACTGATAGGTTGTCTCTAAGTTGGCTTCGTCGTAGTGTCCCAGACTCGAAGCCCGATGGACGGTTCGCGCCAGACTATCGCCGAGATAGGCGTAGTCTTCCATTGGGCAGGCAAAGTCTTCCCAGCCATCGCCAGGGCTAATGCTCAGCAGCACTCGATCCTCGAACTGCTCCATGCGCAGATCGCGCCCGCGAAGAGAACCCAGGATACCGCGACGTCGGCGTCCCGGATTGATTGTCCGCGTTGTTTTTCTTCGCCTTGAGGCACCAGAGAAACGTCGGACCGCGTCCCAGATCATCATGCCTGAATCTCCTCGCAAGAAAGCCTTCGAGCAGCCGCGCAGATCAAGCAGGCTGCTCTTGCTTCATGACCAAGCTAACCGATTACATCTTGTTGATATTCGAATTCCAATTACCCCTCAGCCTTCAGCACCGCAGGGGGCTGATGCGTTACCCTGTGTATTATTCATCCGTCCACGGGCCTTCGAGGGCAAGGACGAAATCGATTTCGGGGGCGACGTTTTTCGTGTCGTTCCCTTCGGTTGACCGGGCGGAGGCGTAGTCGAAGCCAGCCGCCCAGTAGGCAATTCCAAGTTCCTCGTTCGACAGCCGGACCCAATCTTCCTCGGCCTCGAGATAGTCGTTCAGCGCCGAGTCGCGCAGAGTGGCCTCGTCATAGCCACCCTTGGTCGCTCGAGCATCCACGCGGTCGAAACCGTATGCCCTATTGAAATACGCATCGCCATATAGTTGGGCGTAGTTTTGCGTGACGAAGAGGTAGTCGTCGCCGGACGAGTCATAGAGGCTGGCCAAATCAGTCCCGCCGGTGTTGCCGTAGCCATACACCCAGCGGAAGAAATTGGCGCGGTTTTCGAATCCGTCGCCAAACATCAGGCCGTAATTCGGACCGGCTACGAAAGTGTCGTTCCCGGTCGAATCGTACAGATAGGCCGTATCGGTGCCGTTCTGACCGTTGGCGATCACGGACTCGAAGTAATCGGCCCGATTGTAGAAACCGTCGCCTTGGAACTTGGCATAGGTTGGTCCGGCGGTGAAGGTGTCGTTACCGTCCGAGCCATACATGTCGGCCGAGTTGTCGCCGCCGGCGGTCGCGTATGCCCGCACGAAGTCAAAACCGGTCGCCAAGCTATAGAGCCCGTGGTTGTTGTACAGCTTTGCATAGCCCGGCATGGCGACGAGCCTGTCATCCTCCGGCGAGTCGTAGAGGTTGGCCACGTCCGAACCACCCTCGAGGGCAAAGCCTTTGACGTACTCGAAGTCGTCGGCCCGGACGGTGTAGCCGTCGCCGACCATCTCGGCCGAGCTCGGCACACTGGTGAAGATATCGTCGCCGGATGTGTCGTAGAGTTCGGCGACGTCGGTGCCACCGGCCTCGGCCAGAGCCTGCACATTCTCGAACGCTTCGGCCCGCAGCAAGAAACCGTTGCCGCTCAGGTGGCTGGCGTCCGCTTGTCCGACAAACGTGTCGTCGCCGGACGAATCGTGCAGGATTGCCAGATCGTCGCCGCCGCCGCCGCTGGCGGTGATGGAATCGACGTCCTCGACAATCACGGTGTAGTCCGTGCTTGAGAACGTACCGTGGTTGGACCACAACTCGGCCGCGTCGTCGACGCTGGAGCCGGTGAAGATCACGGTGTCATGGCCGCCGCCGCCGGTGAACCGCAACTCGGCAACGTCGCTCGCCATGCTTTGGATCGCGCCGTTGAGCTTGACGACCCAGGTACCGGGAGTCGGGCCGCCGATGAATTCAAAGACATCGTCGCCGCTCGTGCCGGGGATGAACACGTCAACCGGAGTCGAGTCGGCGGCGGATTCCGCTCTTGGCGGATCGATGTACCGTGAATAAATGGCGACCAACGGCACGTCGACCTGGATGATCACGTCCTCTCCGTCCACCTGAATGGTTTCGAAGGTCGGAAACAGGGTGTTCAATCCCGACCAGGTCACGACGTAGTGCCCGCCGGCGTCCATCGACACGGCCGGTGCGTACTGATTCCCCACGGTCTGGGCGTTCACGCGGAACTCGCCCACCGGATCACCGCCGACGCCGGGATGGATGAAGTTGGTGCCGTCGGAGTTGTACATTCGGGCGAAGACGCCCCAGTCGCGGAGATCTTCGTCGTAGGGGATCGTATCCTGGTTGAAGGAGGTCCACGTAATGACGAAGCCGAAACCTACCTTCTGCTGGCCGATTTCGACCGACGTCATCGCGATGTCCGGCTGGAATTGATCGTGGATGGTTGTCTGGTTGATGCGGAATTCACCGCCCTGTCGCGTGCCGGCCGCGTTGTAGCGCTGAGCATAGACGCCCATGCCGCTACCGTCCTGCTGGCTGGCCCAGGTGATCACGAAATTACCCTGGCGGTCCATGCCGACGGCCGGATCGAGCTGGTCGCCGCTTTGATAGGAATTCACGCGGAACTCACCGCCCTGCTTCGTGCCGGCCGCGTTGAACCGTTGCGCGTAGACTCCCGAGCCGCTGGCATCCTGCTCCTCGCTGGCCCAGGTGACGACGAAGTTACCGGCGGTGTTCATCGCGATGTCAGGCGTTCCCTGGGCGGCGACCGTGCGCGTGTTCACCTGGAACTCGTCGCCGTAGGCCTGGCCCGTGGCGTGGTACCGCCGCGCGAAGATCCCGTCACGACTGCCGTCCTGGCCGAAGCTTGTCCACGTGACGACGAAATCACCGTTGTTGGGATTCATCGCCACGGCCGGCTCGTCCTGGATGCTGTTGGTGTACTGGTTGACGCGGAACTGTCCGCCCTGGGTCACGCCGTCGGCATCGAAGCGCTGGGCGAAGACACCGGAGGAGTCTCCGATTTCCTCACCGTCTCCCGACCAGACCACGACGAAGTTGCCCGCGTCGTCAATCGCCACGGCGGGATCGATCTGCTCACCGACCGTCAGGCTGTTGACGAGGATCGGTTCACCTTGCTCCCGTCCACGGGCATCGAACCGTTGGGCCATGATGTCGCCTTCCAGGGCCGGTTCGAGCGGAATGATCGGCACGTCTTCTCCGTCGATTTCGATGCCGGTAAAGACAACCTCTCGGTATTCAACCCACACGACTACGTAGTCGCCACCGGCATTCTTGGCAACGTCCGAATCGTCCTGATAGATCACCTGGCCCAACTGATCGGCACCGAGCGTTGTGGAGACCTCGCTGACCAATTGGTCCATGTCGTTTGGCGAGGGGTCGCCGGGGAACGTATTGTTCACCGTGAACTGGAAGCCGAAACCGTCGTCCAGATCCGACGGCAGTTCGTTGCCGAAGTCGTCGTAGCGACGGCCCGTCCCGTTGGGACGATAACCGGTCAACGCAAGGGCATTCCCCGCGACATCCTGGACTTCGGAGCTGACGATCAGCGTGTAGTTCCCGTTGACGAGCGCGTCGGGGTTCCCGCCGGCACCGTTGAACGTGACCGCGGCGACCCACTTGTTCAAACTGGGGTCGGGGTAGAAACTGACGTCGTGGATGGCACCCGAGAGCTCCTCACCGCGACCATTGACCAGGACCCAGTTGTTCACGTTTTCGACGCTGTGGAGCCCGGGCGAGGCGCCGGGGCCGGTCATGCTGGTGTTCATTTCCTCGTCGAAGACGACCAGCAGTGTCAGCGGGTTGCCAAGGACATTGTCGCCGTCGGCGATGAATTCATAGACGCCGGGGTCGGATTCCCATTGCAATTCGGTGGCCGTCGGCCCGGCCGTGTCGGACGGCTCGTTGTAACGTCGGGCGAAGACGCCGTGTTGGTCGCCCACACCGTTACCGCACCAGACGACGATCGCATCGCCGTCGGGCTCCATGGCAATCGTCGCGAACTGCTGCACGCCGCCCGTGGTAACGTTGACGCGCCTCTGCGGCGATGCCACGTCGGGCGGGAAGAACTCGTCGGCGGCGAAGTACCATTGGCCGAACACGCCGGCGTCATCGATGTTGCCGACCACGGTGATATTCTCGGGATCAAGCGAGTCGGGCTCGGCACCGTTGCCGTTGAAGACAATCGCGAACTGGTCGTCCGCGGCCATCGCCACCGACGGATTGACCTGGTCGTCACCGAAGAAGTGGTCGATCGAGTCCGGGTTGAAGGGATCGGTGAAGGTGATCGTGTTGACGGGCCCCGCCTGGAGTTCCAGCGGGAAGCCGTCCGCCCAGAAGCGGCTGTAGTAGATGTCGTAATTCAGCGGCCCGTCCGCGAAGTCGATCATGTAGATCTCGTAGGCGATGACGAAATTGCCTTCGGCGTCCATGTCGACCGAGGGATTGCGCGCCATGCGCGCGACGTCCGTGCCGCCGAAGGCCACCATCGAGGCCTGTCGCGCGTCGGTGGATCCCACCCAGTCCACCTTCGGTGTTCCATCGCGGTCGAACATGCGCATCATGACGACGGAATTGACGGCCACGCCGGACTGTACCTCGACGACTTCGTCCCAGGTCACGACGAAATCGCCGTCGGGGTCCATCGCCACCGCCGGATTGACCTTGAACCCGGCCGTCCAACCCCCGTAGTCGAAACCGATCGTGTCGGGTTGATTCACCTGGACCTCGTCACTGACCGGTCGACCGAGATAGTCGAACACCTGGACGTAGACGTTGCTGTAGTAGCCGAAGCCCACGCCGGCCGAACCCCAAGCCACGACGTAGTTGCCGAAGCTGTCGACCGCCACGGACGGGTTGAACTGTTCGCCGGGTCGCGTCGTGTTGACCAGGACTTCAATATGCTCAAACCCGTTGACATGTCGATAGGGGTCGTCGAGCAAGCGATGTTCGCGCTGGTTGGGAATCCGCTCGCCAGAAGCCGTGAACCGTTGAGAATAAACGTCCAGTGTTCCGTCGTCTGATTCGCTGTCCCAGACGACGATGAAGTCGCCGTCGACGTCCATGGCCACCGAAGCGTTCTGCTGATCGCCAGCGGTGAGATTGTTGACGCGGAACTCAGTCCCTATCCGGTTGTTGTTACGGTCAAAGAGTTGTGCGTAGACGCCCGCTCCGTTCGGGTCGGTCGGATCGTCTTGGCCGTAGCTGGTCCATACGACGACGTAGTCGCCGTCGCCGTCCACGGCCACCGAGGTATTGCTGGTTTCTCGCGCGTAGCCGGTGCCGATCGGCTGGGAGAGTTCCTGGACATGCTCGGTGCTCTGGTTAACGCGCTTTTCCGCTCCGAAGGTGTCGTCTGTCTCCGACACGCTGAATTCGAAGCGGTATCCGCTGTAGCCGGTCGGGCCGGGTTCGGTCCCTTCTTCACCGTCATAGTCGCCGTCCAGTTGATTGAGAAACAGGTCTTCCACGAGATCGGAGATCGTAATGACGTAGTTGCCCGTCGACAGGCCTTCGCTGCCCGTGCTCAGACCGTTGCCGTCGAGGGTCAGCACGGCCTCATAGCGCCGGGCGATGGAGTTCCAACCGAAGTCGACATTCGAGATTCCGCCGACGATTTCCGTGCCGTTGCGTTCCAGGATCCAGTTGTTCAAGTTGAGGACGCTTTCGGCGGCTGGTGTGCGTTTGCCGTCGACGATGTCCTCGGCAACCGAGAGATCCTCGCCGAAGGCAATCACAAGCATATCCACGCCGGCCGGGACAACCCCGCCACTGAGCAACCGTGAGGCGTCTTCCAGGAGAACGTCCGTGACGATGGGGCCATCCTCGTCGCCCCAGACCTTGCGGGTAACGCTGACGTAGCCATAGATGGAGGTCGTGCCGGTGTTCGGGTCGTCGCCTGTCCATACGGCGACGTAATTGCCTTCGCCATCCATACCAACCGAGGGCAGCCATTGCATGCCGTCGGTGACGATATTCAACCGCGTTTCCCCGCGATACTTCTCAGCGGCCGCGTTGAATCGTTGTGAAAAGATGCCGTACTGCGACTGGTCTTCTTCGTCCTCTTGATCGCCATAGCCGCACCAGACCACCACGAACTCACCGTGGTGATTCATCGCGACCGAGGAGTACATCTGGTTGCCTGTGTGCGTCGTATTGACGAGCGTCTCGTTCGAGGCGGCCGGATCGCGGGTGAATTCGAGCGACCACGTTCGCAGACGCCCACCATCGGGATCATGAAGTCGGTTACCGTTGCCATCGACGTAGATGTCCGGGTCATTTTGCGGATCATTGTCCTGAATGACCAGGGTCCAGGTTCCGACGGCATTCATTCCATCGAAGATGGCCAGCCCCGGCAGCCCCGCCTGCGCCTCCGGTTGATACTCGTCGTCGAACGGAGGCAGCGCGCCGTCTTCCCACGCGGTGATCGAAACGTCCGCCTCGTCGTTGAGCAGCGTCCCGTCGAAGTCCGCGCCGTTGGCGCCGCTGGTGGTGCCGTCTTCGTCGCCCTCGCGCGGCACCTGACTGAAGAGACGGAGACGTAAGCCGTTGGGAGCTTCCAGCCAGACGAACAAGTCGGACGGGTCGTCGTGCGAGATCGTGAGCCGGACATCCAGGTCGGAGATGATGAAACCCTGGTCCACGTCGATCGGGACTCTTATCGTCTCGCCTTCCCCGAAATCAACCGGATCACCATCATACATGTAGCGGATGTTCTGCTCCGTGGCATCTAAACGGTTGAACGTCTTGGTGTAGACGGCATAGCCGTCCTGGTCCTCGTCGTCGGTGTGTTGTGAACTCGACCAGGTCACCGCATAGGTGTCGCCTTCGAGGTTCATCGCGATATCCGGGTAGCGCTGATTCCCTTCGATGGTGTCGTTGATCATGAACTCACCGGTCAACGGGCTGACCGCCGGCGAACCATCCGCGTTGTAAACCCTCCCGACGATATCGTCGCCAATGCCGTTCTGGTCGCTTTGCCAGACAACGACGAACGCGCCGAAGGCGTCCATGGCCACGCTGGGGAATTGCTGGTTGCCGGCGATCGTCGTGTTCACCTGGAACTCGGGCCCATACGCATAGCCGAACGAGTCATACCTCCGCGCGTAGACTCCGTAGCCGAAGCCGAGTTGATTGTTGTCCTCTTGTCCATAACTGGACCAGGCAATCACGAAATCGCCGTCGACGTCCATGGCCACGGCCGACCACTTCTGATCGTTGACCACGTAGGTGTTGACCCGAAATGCTTCACCCGCCGGTGTACCGTTGGCCTGATAGCGTCGGGCGTAGACGTCGACCTCTTCGCGGCCGTTGCCCGAGAGTCCGTCGGCATCACGGTAGTTCGTCCACGTCACCACGAAATCGCTGTCGGCGTCGACGGCCACACTGGCATAGCGCTGCATGTCGCCGTCGAACTGGGGCTCGGAAGTGACCGGGATCGCGCTGCTAACACCCGACCCTTCGGCATCGAAGACGCGGACGAACACGCGGTCGGTTTTTTGGGCGGAGTCATAGGCCGTCCAGGCAACCACATGATCCCCGTCGGCGTCGACGGCCACGGCATCAGACGTTTCGGGGAAGGTTCGGCCGTTGGATACCGTCGCACCAGGTTGCGGATCGATCGGGATGTCGTGCTCGTCGCCAACCAGTACGCTGAATTCGAATTCGAGATCGTCGCCGGGCAAGCCGTCCAGATTGCCGTCCAGCGGGTTGCCGAAGATATCCTGGATGTCGTCGCGCAGCGTGAGTACGTACTCGCCATTATCGAGCGGTTGCAGCCCGGGCTCGTTGATGTCCAGATCGAACGTGATCACGGCCCCGTACTTCGTGCTCTGGGAAGCCTTCAACCCCGTCAGATAGGCCTGGTTCAGACCGAACGTGATCGAGGTGATCGCGCCGGGCACGACGTCGCCGTTGCGTACGAGCTCCCAATGTTCCGGATTAATAGCACTGTGGGCACCAAGCTCGCCGTAAGCCACGCTCAGGTCTTCGCTGAAGAGAACCACGAACCGGCTGACCTCGCTGCTGATCACACCATCGTAGAGGACCACTTCGAGCAAGGGTGGTTCGCCCTCGGGCTGCTTCACGTTGAGCACGTCAGTGACGGTTGGGCCGGCGTCGTCTTCCTCCTGATCATAGCGGCGCATGAAGATGCCCTGCTCATCTTCCTGCCCTTCCATGTCGCCGTTGCCGCTCCAGACGATCACGACATCGCCCGTGTCGTCCAGCGCCACACCCGGAAATCGCTGGTGGCGGTTCTTGGTCCCGTTGACGGCAAACTCGTCACCCATTTCACCGTTAGGGCCGCTTACAACATTGGGGTCAACGTATTTCGCGTTGCTGACATATCGTTGGGCAAAGATGCCGAAGCTGTCGGGGACGTCCATCAGGCCGCTCGGCGGATTCGGCCAATCCTGGAAGCTCTCCCACACGATCGTGAAGTCGCCGTCGGCGTCGATGGCAACCGACGAATGTTGCTGGGTGCCACGAGCATACGTGTTCACCTGGAATCCATCAGCGACCGGCACGTCATCAATCGGTGTATCGTCGGCCGGGTCAATCTGGAACTCGTAGCGCCGGGCCATCACGTCCTGGTTGCCGTCGGTGCCGATTTCCTCCGGATTGCCTTCCGGATCCAGAGTAACGGTGGTCCAGGTAATAACGAAATCACCCTGCTGGTCCATCGCCACGTCCGACCATCGCTGATTGCCGGCGATGTCCTGGTTCACCAGGAATTCGCTACCGCTCTTGTAGTCATCCTCCGTCTTCGTATTGTCGATCCAAGTGAACTGTCTGGCATAGACGTTTGTCTCGTCATCGGCGTCACCGTCCTGGCCGTGCGAGGTCCACGTGACGACGAAGTTACCCCGCGCGTCCATGGCCACGGACGGGAAGAGTTGATCACCTTCGGTGGCCTGGTTCACGCGGAACTCGCCCGCCTGGCCGTTCTGCGAGGTGGTGATGGCGATCTCGACACGTGGGCCGCCCGTAATGTTCGTGTGGTCGATGAGGATCGGGGGTTGATTCTTACCGCCGTCGGCACCCACGAAGCGAATCTCGATATCCGTACTACCACGCGCTTCCACCTCGGTTTGCAGGCCGAGCAGGTTCAACTCGGCCTGAACCTCCGCCGCGGTTACTTCGGCGTCACCGTCATAATGAATGTCGCTGGTGACCACGCCTTCGACACTCAAAGCGAACGTGCCCACCGGGTCTCCGTTGAATGTGAGGACCTGCATCTCGTCGAGCACGCCCAAGGGTTTGCCAAAGCGGTCGTATCGCTGGGCATAGACCTCGTAGCCGTTGCCGTCTTGACCGTCGGTCTGCCAAGTGATGATGAAGTCGCCGTCATGATCCATCGCCACGGTGGAGAATCGCTGCACGCCGTGGGCTTGAGTGTTCACGCGGAACGCGGGATCGGGTCCTTTGCCGTCCCGCCACGTGTCGACACTGGTGTCCGCGCTGAGGTCACCGGTAAGACTGTGTTCGACCAGGATAAGCGGCTGATCCTGCCCGCCGTCGGCACCGACAAAGCGAATCCCGATCGTCGTGCCCCCAAGAGCCGTCACCGAGGTTGCCAGCCCGAGGGTGTCCAGCTCCGTTTGAACCTGGGCCGCCGTCGACGCGATGTCGCCGTAGTAGCCGATATCGTGAGTGACCTGGCCGTTGAACTTGAGGGCAAATGGGCCCGACTGGCCGCCGGTTACGGCGAGTTCCTGAATCTCGTCCAACAGTACGTTTCCGCCCTCCTGCGACGTGACAACGCTTACATCGGCACTGATATCGTTCACGCTGCCGGGTTTGACGATGATCTGGTCCTTGTCCTGGAGGCCGTCGCCGCCGACGAAGCGGATCTGGATTTCCGTGCTGCTTAGGGCTTCCACTTCGGTTTCCAGACTGAGGGCAGCCAATTCCGTCTGAATCACGGTTGCCGTTGCTTCGGCGTCGCCCCCGTAGAAAATGTTGCCGGTATCAAGGCCGCCATGCGAGAGAACAAACGTGCCCGGAGTACCGTTGGCTATCGTGAGTGTTTGTACCTCATCCACCGTCGCCGGTCCGCCTTCCTGCAAGACCGCGGTACCGGTGCCCGCGCTAATGTCGCCGGAGCCGGCACGCACGACGCCAATGAGCGGGTGATCGAGGCCTCCGTCGGCACCGATGAATTGAATCTCGATTTCCGTGTCGCTCAGCGCCAGCACCACGGTTTCCAACCCCATGGCGTCCAACCAGGTCTGAACCATCTTGGCAGTGACGTCGCTACTGCCATAGTGGCTAATGGCGCCGGTGGTAACGCCATTGTAGCTGAGCGCGAAGATTCCCCAGAGATCCTCGGCGAGCGTGAGCCTCTGCATCTCATCGAACAACCTGAGTCCGCCTTCTTGTGAGACGGCAATATGGACTGTCGCGCTGATATCGGTGCCCGAGCCAGGTTGGACGAGGATCGTCGACATATTCTGACCGCCGTCGGCACCGACGAAGTGAATCTCGATGTCCGTATTGCCGAGCGTCGTGACCTCGGTTTGCAGGCCCAAGGCGCCCAATTCGTTCTGAATGGCCGTTGCCGTCGCGCCGACGTTACCGGTGTAGGCAATGTTATTGGTGAGACTGCTGCCGTACTCAAGACGGAAGTTACCGTGGGAAGCGGGAGTCAACGTGAGTGTTTGTATCTCGTCGAGAGTCGCAAACCCACCCTCTTGTGTGACGACCGTACTCGTGTCCGCGCTGATGTCGGGAACAGGACCACCGCGCTGGATCGCGATTTGGGGATGGTCCATGTTGCTGTCGGCAAGGTGGAAGCGGATTTCGATCTCGGTATCGTTGAGGACCACGACGTCGGTTTCCAGCCCCAGGGCATCCAGTTCGTCCTGGACCATTGCCGCCGTTGCGGCCGTTGCCGCCGTTGCGTCCGCGTCGCCGTAGAAGGCAATATCGTCGGTCACCTCGCCGGCGTAGTTGAGTACAAACACACCCCTTGCGCCGTCGGCAAGCACGAGTCTCTGGATCTCGTCCGGAAGCGCGGTTTGTTGCCCATCCTGCACCGTGGCGATGCCGGCGTCGCCGCTAATGTCGTCGACCGAACCGGCCTGGATGATCATCTGTGGATGATCCGTTCCGCTATCAGTACCGACAAAGCGTACTCGGATCGTGGTGTTGTCGAGGGCTTCTACCTGAGTGTCCAGTCCGAGGGTGGCCAACTCGGTCTGGATGGTCGCTGCCGTTGCCGCCGCGTCGCCGTTGTAGGCAATGTCTGCCGTGCTACTGCCATCGTAGCCTAGGGCGAAGTTGCCCACCGAACCGGCGGTCAGCGTGATTTCTTGGATCTCCTCGACCAGGACGAGCCCACCTTGTTGCAGAACATCTATGGTAATGGTTCCACTAATGTCGGTACCGGAACCCGCCGTGGCGACGATCTGGGGATGATCGATCTTGCCGTCCGTGCCGACGAAGTGAATGGTGATTTCGGTAGTACTCAGAGCGACGACCTCGGTTTCCAGCCCGAGGGTATCGAGCTGGACTTGAATCGCCGCCGCCGTGGCGTTCGCGTCGCCGTCGTAGGCGATGTCGGCGGTAGCATGGCCGTTGTAGTTGAGGACGAAGTTACCCGAGTCACCACCGAACGTCAGGCGTTGCAACTCGCTGGACACATTCTGTCCGGGCTGGGAGGTAGTGACGTCGGTGGTTGCACTGATATCATTGATCGTGCCGGCTTCGACGACCATCTGAGGATGGTCCTCTTGGGCATCGGCGCCGACGAATCGCACCTCGATCTGCGTGTTGCTCAGAGCGACAACCTCGGTTTCGAGTCCCAGAGCGATCAACTCACCCTGGACGGCCAAAGCGGTTGCCTGTGCATCGCCATCATAGGGAATATCCCCGGTGGTTTGGCCGTCATAACTGAGTCCGAATGTACCCAACGAACCGGCGCCAAGTGTGATCAGTTGTATCTCATCCGACGGACTTTCTCCGTTTTGGGTGGTAACGACATTGGTGTTGGCACTGATATCGCCCGTGGAGCTGGGTTCGACCGCGATTTCGGGCTGGTCCTCGGCGCCGTAGGTTGCGACGAAATGAACCGCGATCTCGCTGCCGCCGCAAGGCGTCACAAGCGCTTGCAGGCCGAGTGCGTCCAACTCTGCCTGAATCGCCGCGGCGGCTGCATCGACATCGCCGTCCCACACGACGTCGCCGGTTTGCAGCCCGTTGAAAGCCAGTGTGAAGCTGCCGAGAATGGTGTCGCTCAGGGTGATCACTTGCACCTCGTTGACCACACTCGTCGGAGTGCCCGCGGCGTTGTAACGTTGCGCGTAGACATTCCAGTCGGGCACCACGTCGGTACCGTCGTTCTGGGACCAGGTCACGACGAAGTCGCCGTCGGCGTCCATCGCGATCGAGGCGTAGGTCGCGGTTGGATTGGCGGTGACGAGGATTTCGTTGTTGGGCCAAGGCAGTCCGGTCTCCGGATCGATCGGCTCCATCTGGTTCACGACCGAGACCCGTTGGCCGTCGTCCTCCTCCATCCAGGCGACGTCATAGAGTTTGACGAAGACGCCCGCGTCGATGATCACGCCGCCTTCGGTGTCCGTCTCGAGTTTGGCATCGGCGCCGATGTCGTCGTCATTGGCAGCGTCGGTGTTTTTCGCCTCGATCTGCGGCTGGTCCGTGCCGCCGTCGGCGCCTTTGAAGCTGATCGTGAACGTGGCATTGTTATACACGGCAACCGTGGTCTCTAGCCCCAAGCCGTCCAAGGCAGCCTGAATCGCGGCTGCCGTCGCACCGGCGTCGCCATCATGGTCAATGTCGACGGTATCGTGGCCGTCATGCCTGAGCTTGAAGGCGCCCGTGAGCCCGTCGGGGATCGTCAGCGTTTGTTTTTCGTTCGTTCCGCCGGGATCACCATTCTGTGAGGTAGCTAAGATGATGTCCCCGCTGATGTCACCGGTGGCGCTGCGCTCGATCACGATCTGCGGATGGTTTTCGTTCGCATCGGTACCTATGAAGTAGATGTCGATCTCTTCATTATCGACAGCCACGACCTCGACTTGCAGATTAAACGCGCTTAGCGCCGCCTGAATCGCCGCGGCGGTTGCCGCGCCGTCGCCCTGGTAGCTGATGTCGTCGGTTTTCAGCGTGTCGTAGCTCAGGGCGAACAGACCCTTCTTGGCGGGGTCAAACGTGATTTTCTGGATTTCATCGGTCACCCGTCCCTCGTCGGTCCAGACCACGGCGTAGTCACCATCGGCATCGGTGGCCACGGACTGAGGGCTGTTCGGCGTATCCTCGATGGGCTTGCTGTCGTCGAGGAACACCTGATCGTCGGCCTCCTCGGCGTTGACCCGCGCTTCGCTGGCGGCGGTCAGAACCGTGAAGGCCAGCCGGTAATCGCTGCCCGGCGTTCCGTCATAGTTACCATCGAGCGGATTGTCGAACAGATCGGTAATGGCCTCCCTGATCGTCAGGATGTACTGCCCGTCGTCGAGCGGTTGTTCGCCGGCCAGTTCACTGTCGCGGTCGAAGGTGATGACGGCTTCGTACTTGTTGCTTGGCTGGTCGGCCAGGTTCAATTCGAACGCCTTGTTCAAGCCGAACTCGATGTCGACCACGCCGTCGGTCAGCACTTCGGAAGAACCGTCCAGGAGGACCCGCGAGATTTCCCAATGGTCGGGGTTGGTTACGCTTTGTGGCCCGCGCGTGCCGAACTCGACGTCGAGATCCTCGCCGAAGGTGACGACGAACTGTTGCACGTCGCAATCCAGGATCGAGCCGTCTACGACGAACTCGAGCGTCGCGGTGGTTCCCATGCCGGTAGTCACCAAATCCACGTTGTGAACATCGGTAACGATCGGGCCGGTATCGTCCTCCGGCTTGTAGTAACGTCGGGCGAAAATATCGTGCTTACCACCGACACCGTCGCCACTCCAGACAACCACGGCGTCGCCTGTGTCGCTGAGCGTCACGGCCGGGAATCGCTGGGCGCCGGATTCGGTTCCGTTGACGTGTAACTCACCACCGAGCTCGCCGTTGGGTCCGTAGGCTGGGTCCGCGCCGATCAGTTCGGTGCGGACATAGCGTTGCGCATAGATACCGTAGCTGTCGGGCGAGTCGGGGCCGCTGCCCGATGTGGGACGCTCCTGGAAGCTTTCCCAGACGATCATGAAATCGCCATCGGCGTCCATGGCCACACGGGAATGCTGCTGATTGTCCTGGGTGAACGTGTTGACTTGGAACTCATCCCCGGCGGCGGCGCCACTGTCATGGTAGCGGCGAGCAAAGACGCCGTTCTCGCCGCTGTAACCCGCACCCGGTCCGTTCCCTCCTCCGTCCTGGTTGTAACTCGTCCACGTGATCACGAAATCGCCGTCGGCATCCATGGCGACGGCCGACCATTTCTGATCGCTGGCGACGGTCTGATTGACTCGGAACTCGGGAGTACCGCGTGCCGCCGCATCGATCCACGTGGCGAAGTACGAGATGCGAGCATCGATGCTGAACTCGCCGAAACTGGAATCGACGCCCTCGGTAACATCGGTGTTCACGGTCATCTCTATAGGAACGAACCCACCACTGGTGATACCGGCAATCAGGCCACTGATGAAACACGGCCCACCGGAGTCTCCGTGCCCCGAGTTCGTCTCTTCGTCCCCCAAGCCCGTGTCGACGATGCCGAAGTTCTGTCCGAAAGCATCGGTTGCCGCCGTACCATCATCAAAGTCGTAGACCAGGACACCGGAACTCAGATCGGGGAATAGTTGATCCGATGCGTCGTAGCGGTTGCTGCCGCCGCGAAGGATTCCCGTTGGGTAACTAGGATCCTCACCGGCTGCACCCGTTCCCGTCGCGCCATAACCGTACTGATCGAACACTTGGCCGACTTCGTCACTGTTACGATAGATGTCGTAGCGATCGGCGCCATCGGGCGCCGTTTCCGCCAGCACGATGACGGCGACGTCGTGACCCTCGAGAATATTGCCGTTGTAGGCACTATGCACGTACACTTCCGATGCGGGAATCGTGACTTGCCCGCCGGGAAGCACGAACGCGACCGAGATGCTGCTGGCGGGCAAGGCGTTGCCGAAGTAATCCGAAACCACGTGAGCGGCAGTCAAGACGTGGTAACCGGTCGTGAGGAGCGACCCCGACCCCATTCCGAAGCCTGCATAGACCATCACCACGCCGTCGAATCCGGTTCCCGTTGCGACGATCAAGTCGTCGGGGTCGCCTTCGCTGATCAAGATGCGAGGTACGCCGACCCCCTCGCCCGTCGTGGTGGTGGTGTACTGCGATCCAACTGCACTGTTCTGCGAGCCATAGACGACGTCGCTACTGGCGAACTGCTTCGCGTAGACGTTGCTCTCATAGGCTGCGTCGCCGTCCTGGCCGTAGGAGGTCCAACTGATGACGAAGCTGCCGCTTGAGTCCATGGCAATCGACGGGAAGAGTTGATCGCCGTCGGTCGTATCGTTGACGAGGAATTCGCTGATTTGACCTTCCACGGCCGTGTAAATCGTCGCATCGGCGCCGGCGTCGCCGGAGATCGCGTTTATTTCGAGCAAGATGGGAACCTGGTCGGTCCGGCCGTCCTCGCCCACGAATCGGATGGCCACCTCGGTATGGTTGAGCACCCAGGCATCCACCTCGACGCCCAGCAAGGCAAACTCTTCCTCGACACGGTCGGCCACGATACCGAGATCGCCTCGATACGTAATGGCGCCCGTCGTGGCGCCCTCGAACGTCAAGGTGAATGCGACCAAATCGGGGTCGCCGATGAACTCGATCACCTGGATTTCGTCCAGACCGCCGAGCAACTCGCCGCTGCGCGAGTAGCGTTGGGCGTAGACACCGTAGCCGCTGCCGTCCTGCCCCTGGCTTTGCCAGGTAACCACGAAATCACCGTCGACGTCCATGGCGACAGTCGAGAATCGTTGGATACCCTCTTTTTTGGCATTGACGCGGAATTCGCCATGCCTGCCTTCCCGCTGCGTTTTGATAAGGACCTGTGCGCTGATGTCGTCGGCAGAGGCAGTAAGGATCTCGATCTGCGGTTGATTCCGCTCACCGTCGGCACCGGTGAAGACAATCTCGATGTCGGTTCCACTACTTGGGGTTACCTCGGTTTCCAGGCCGAGAGAATCCAATCCCGCCTGGATTGCCGCGGCGGTTGTGTTGATGTCGCCAGAGTCGCCAGACCAGGCTATGTCGACGGTCGGCAAACCCTTGAAGCTCAGCACAAAAGAGCCGTCGGTGCCGTCGGGGAGCGTTATTAGCTGTATTTCATCGACGTACTGCGATTCGTCGACAACCACGATGTTGCCTGTCGCGTCGTAGCGCTTTGCATAAACGTCCCAGTCGCCCGAAGTGTCCTGGGCCGACCACGTCACCACGAAATCGCCGTCCTCGTCGCGCGCCACCGAGGCATACATGGCGCTTGGATCGTCGGTAACGAGGATCTCGGTCATCGCAACGGTCGACTGCTGCCGATCCCCGGTGGGCGTCTCGCTCCACAGCACGTTGTAGAGCCTGGCATAGACGCCCGGGCTGAGCCCTTCGTCGACCCAGACGACGACGTGATCGGCGTCGGCGTCGCCGGCGATGGACTGCGGGCTGTTGGGAAACGTATCGGGATCGAGCGCCGCCGCGTCGAGGTTCTCTTGATCGCCGACGACCTGCGTGTTGACGCGAATCTCCGGTTCCGGAATGGTGATGTAGAAATCGCGAGAGACCGTCTCGCCGTTGATCACGTATCCGGTCCGACCGAGCGCATTGCCCGCCACGTCGCGCAGCGAGTTCTTGGCGACGATTTCATAGTGTCCGTCCCTCAGAGCGGGGGTACCGTCCTCGACGCCGTTGGCATCGAGCACCAAGACGGCTTCCCACTTGTTGCTGCCGATCGGATCGAGGCCCAACTTATCGGCGAAGTTGGCCGCCATGTTCATGCCGAAGTAGACGTCGGTAATGCCGTCGAGGATTTCAACTCCCTCATACAGCAGGGCCCAGTTACGCGTGTCCAGGACACTGTGGACCCCTTCGATGGTCAATTCCTCGTCGAACGTGACGACAATATGCCGCAATTCCTCCTCGATCTGATCTCCGTCGTAGAGCCTCGTGCCGTCGGGCAGGAGGAAGTCGGTTACGTCGGGGCCGGCCGTGTCGGTGCTCTCGTCGAACACTCGGAAGTAGATGTTCGTGGCGGCGACGCTATAGAAACCGTACTTCAGCGTGTTGTACGCCATCCCGTACTTTCCGCTGGTGTATTCGTCCCATTGGGACCAGGCCACGACGTAATCGCCGTCCGGCTCCATGGCGGACGAAGGCAGGGTCTGTATTTCGCCGTCGGTTCCATAGTTGAAGCCAAAGATTTGAGGAGTGGCCGCCGGTGTATTACCGCCGAGCGTCATGTCGCCGCTTTGCCACCAGCTCCCCAGCCCCATGTCGATAATCATGTCGTGCGCGTTCCCCGAGAAGCTGACTTCGTAGACGACGTAGTAGTCCGTGGCGAACGGAAAACCGTAAAAGAGTTGCCCCGGGTCCCAACTCCAATAAGTATTACCGCGTGACGGCCACTCATATTCCATCGCCGTATTGTCCGGATCGTGGACCAGGCGCACTTCGACGGTGCCAACACCCGGGACCGGCTCCGTCCATTGCGAATCGGACGATCCGGCCCGACGGTTATAGACTCCGTCGAGTCTGTCTTGGATTCCGTCTTCGATTCTCTCGGCCGTCTGGTCCGCGATGAAAACGTTGTTTCTGTAGACCGGCGCGATGTTGATCTCGGCCTCATTTCCGCCTTGGGAATACGTCCACCCCGTCATCCCATAGGTCAGGGCAACCTGGAAATTGCCGCTTCTGGACCGCTGGTCGAGGTAGATGAGATAACGCGCGTTTTCGCCGTCGCGCTGCGAATTCACGATGGAATCACTGGCCAGGTGTTGGACCTCGCTCCAATCGGTGTCGGCGTCATAGCTGCTGTAGAAGATGCCGTTCGACTCACCACGTATCATATTGGCCACGGTATTCAGAAGCCCGCTGAGCCGACCAAGCTGCTCGTCGGTCGCCCCGTTCAACTGCGCGTGGAACAGGTACCATTCGATTTGGGTGTCCACGTCGCCGGACATATCGCTGTACCCGTATTCGACGGGCACCAAATAGAGGCCATCTATCGCCGGATCGAAGAACGGCAGCAGATCGGCGTTCTTCTGGTCGTTGATCAGGTCGGCGAAATAGTAGCCGTCGATCGATGTGGTGTCACACACTTCGGTCCCGAACCCCTCGTAGACCACCGTCATATCTCCGTCGGCGTCCATCATCGCCTGAGGCTCAATCTGATCGGCCGACCAATGCGTCTCCGACTGGGGATTGAGCATGTCGGAGGAGTTCACGCGGAACTTGTCGGGAGGATTGGAGACCCCTTGCTGTTGAGGGCGGATCTGATTCCGCGGCAACGAGGGAATCTCGATTCGGGTTGCCGTCTCGTTAACCCTATAGGTCTTGCCGAAGATTCCCAGGCTCTGGATGAGATTGGGCACCCGAACGTGGTCCAAATCGTCCCGCTGTTCGTAGGTGATGGTGAAGTTGTTGCCCGAGTCGAAATCGGCCGTCGGATTCCAGCCGGCCGTGATGACGACGTCATAGTCGGAATCCGGATCGCCCGGCTCATTGAAGTTGTAGTCGCCCGTCACCCACCAGCCGATCGTCTTGCTCATGTCCTCCGAATACAACCGCGCGTTGATCCACGAAGCACCGAAATCACTGCCGGGCAAGTGATTCGGATCATCGGTTTCGCACCACGTGATCAGCAGGTGCCCGTCGTCGCTGAGCGCCACGTACGGATCGTAGTGGATGCTCGTGTCCACCGGATCGCCGGGACTGAACTCAAGATCGGGACCGAGGACGATGAACTCGCCACCGATCCGCTCCCCGTCGCGGTTGTACTCCTGGGCGGAGACATGGTTGAAATAGCTGATGTCCTGCGCGGTGCTGACCCACGCGATGGTGAAATTGCCGTCGGGGTCCATGCCGATGGCGGCTTCATCTTGAGTACCGTTGCTCCACGTATTGACTTTGAAGGCGTTACCCAGCGGCTCGACACTGTGCACTTTCGTTCCGTCTACCAAGACGAACTCGGGATCGTCGACATAGCCGGTGGGCTTGAAGCGGCGCGCGTAGATGTCGCTGAGGCTCGTGTCGCTGACCACACCGGCCACTTCGCTACTCCAAATGATCACGAAGTCGCCGTCGGCGTCCATCACCACGGCGGCTTCGGTTTGGTTGGTCTTGTCCGGCCAGGGCGTAAAGGGATCGTCCGGCTCGGGGTCATTCACGCGGAACTCGGGGCTCGGCTCCTTGATCGTGATCACGTCCAGTTGGCTGGACGAAAGGTAGGAAGTCCCCAAATCGTCGTCCGCCTTGACAACGACCATTTCGGGCACGTTCGCTTTGCCCGACTCGTCGATGAACGTGACGTCAAACTCCGTCAGACTGTATTGGCCCGTCTCGGGATCCACGACCGGTGTGACCGTGACACGGAAATCGGCATAGCGGACCGTGTCCGGCCAAGGATAGGGCCCCTCGGGAGTCCAGAGGAACTCGGTCGGGCTCTGATGGTAATCCTCCATGGTGTAAAGGAACATCTGCTCCATGACTCGGGCAGTCGCCTCGGGATCGTCGGGCGAGATCGGAATGTCCTCGATGGTGACCGGCTCACGGACGGTCGAGATCAAGGCCGCCGGCAGAAAGCCGGAGTCCCAGTGGGTGAACGCCGGATCGATGTAGATTTCAGGGACGTCCTCACCGTGCGACTGATCGCCGAAATAGATGTAGAACTCGTGGGGGCTGA
>CAZWWC010000001.1:1957-54554 GCA_964637625.1 uncultured Planctomycetaceae bacterium | reverse complement strand
GAAGGAAGAAGTGAGAAGGACGCGAGGGAACCGTCAGGACATGGGTAACACTTGTGGGTCGGGAAGTGAATAACGCTTCAGTTGGGAGGAGCATGTGGCTGGGCTGCCAGTGCTTGCTTGTTCCTTTCTTCGGCCGACTCCAACTCTTGACGCATGGTTGGGTCGTGAAGATGCTCGGCCAACGGTTTGAATGCCCTGACGGTCTTGAAGGACGCTGCGTAGTCTTCTTTGCCGGTCAAGGCGATCGCCCGGCCGGCCAGTCCAAACGCGCGAAACTCAGCTTCTGCTTCGTCACGGAGTTCGTCACAGAGGGCCAACGCCAAGTCATACTCGCCTTGCGAGAGATGGATTCGGATGAGCTGCTGCTTGGCTCGCTTGACGTAATACTCGTCGGTGGGAGAGAAACGTACCACGGCCTGCCATGCCTCGGGCGTATTCAGACGAGCTGCCTGAAGGTATTGTAGAAGGATGTTTTTCTCCGGTCGAACTCGAGGGTCGCCCGAGGCGAGCGTGACAAGCGGCACGGGCCGGGTGGTAAACCAGGCAATGGTCGCGCCGATGAGAAACACAGCCGCAAGGGCCGCGGCGAGCCATGCTCGACGACGGCTGCCGCGGCTGGGCAGGGAGATCGTGTCCATGACGGCTTGAATCCGTTGGGTCGCCTGAGCCGGCCCGAAGCTCGTCGTGTCGAGGTCGGCGGCCGTCCAACCGGGCAAACCGTCGGGCCACTGGTTGCCGAGCTGGTCCTGCTGCAAACGTCGAAGATCCTGGAGGAGTTGCCCGGCCGACTGATAGCGTGCTTTGGGATCCTTGGCCAGCAGTTGGTGTACGATCCGACACAGCTCGCCGGGCAAGTCACTGCGAAGGTTTTCGAGCGGCTCGGGTTCCTTCTTGAGATGCTGCACGGCCACGCTCAAGGGTGTCTGGCCCGTGAACGGGGGCGAGCCCGAGATCATGTGGTAGCACGTCACACCGAACGAATAGAGGTCACTACGGGGATCGAGCGGTTTGCCTTCGACCTGTTCGGGGCTCATGTAGAGGGGTGTGCCGAGCGTGATGCCGACCTGCGTCAATTCGACGGGGTCGCCTTGGCTGGGCAATCGGGCGAGTCCGAAATCGGCGACCTTGACTTCGCCGAAGCGGGTCAGCAGGATGTTCTCGGGTTTGATGTCACGGTGGACGATTCCGCGCCCGCCGGCCTTGGCCAACGCGGCGCTGACCTGGCCCATGATGCTGAGAATGTGGGGCAGGTCGGGCTTCTCGTTTCGATTGATCCAGGAGCAAAGGTTTAGTCCTTCGACGTATTCCTGGGCGATGAAATAGACGCGACCAAGGCGGCCGACTTCATGGATTTGGACGATGTTGGCGTGGATCAGGGCGGCGGCGGCCCTGGCTTCGCGCTGGAACCGTCGCACGTAGGTTTCGTCGTCGACCAGATCGCTGCGGAGGACTTTGAAGGCGACTTGTCGGTTCAGCGAACATTGCTCGGCCAGATAGACGACGGCCATGGCTCCCATTCCCAACCGCCGCAACAAGCGATAATCACCCAACTGACGTCCGGAGAGGTCGCCTTCGGGCGGGACGTCGCCGGGTTGGTCGGCTGGCGTGCTCATGCGTTTTCGGGCTTTGCAGCGAGAGTCCGTCGGAGGGGCCGAGCGTTGCGGGGGCTTGCCCTCGATTATTGCAGCTCCTCCTTGAGCTGTCGATAGGCGGGACGTTCGAGCGGCTGGAGATGCTCCACTTTCAGACCGTAATTGTCTGCGGTTTTCAGCGAGTCGCGGGCTTCCTTCTTCTTACCACCCTGGAAGTACGCCTGGGCTTGATGGAAATAGCGAGTGCCCGACGGCTCGTCGGAGATTGCCAAGCTGAGATCATCGATCGCCTTTTGCCACTGACCTTTGGCGAGATGGACGGTTGCGCGCGAATCGATGAGCGTAGCCGCGGACCCTCGCAGTTCAATCGTCCTCTGGATCATCCGCATTGCCTCGTCGAGTTTGAGACCACGAAGCGCGAGAAAGACGGCCAGGTTATTCAGTGCGACGATGTGATCGGGGTCCTCGGCCAGCACGGTGCGATAGAGCTTCTCCGCGTCGTCGTAGCGTTTTTGAATCGACCTCTGCTCGGCCAGCGCCAAGAGCAACGGGATGCTTTCGCCGTGTTCATCGATTGCGCCCATGAGGATGTTTTCGACACGTTTGATGTCCTCGGGCGACGGATTGCCGCGTACGAGCAACCCCACGGCGCTGATGGCGATGTTCACGGGCTTGTTTTCCCGGGAGGTTTCTTCGGCAATCTTCAGCGCGTCCTTGAATTGGCCGTACCGTCCGAGGAAGCTCACCAGATACATGGTTTCGGAAGGGACTAGCTGGACATACTCGCGGAAGTACGCTTCGGCTTGTTTGAGATACTGTTCGACCGCCGCCTCGCGTCCCGGACTGGGCGTGTGCTTGGCCAGGTATTCCAACGCATCGGCCGCACGGAAGAGTCGCGTCGGCCGCGTAGTGAAAGTCGACGAAGCGTTGTTGACATAGTCTCTGAGAACGCGAATGGCTTCGTTGTGTCGTTTTCGCCCGGAGAGAATCTGCGCCCGTAGAAGGGCGACGCGGTAGGGATCGGCTCCCATTTTTTCGTAGCGGGCAAGGCTGCCCTCCGCTCCGCTGAACTCCTTGGCGCGAATCAGGGCACGAATGTAGAAATCGAGCCATTTGGGTTCAATCCGCTTGGCAGCCAACACCGGCTGCATCTGCCGACTCGCTTTGTTCCACTGCTCCTCTGTGTAGTAGAGCCTGGCCAATTCATACCGGTCGTGGTGCGACGGTTGGGGAAGCCGCACCAACTCTTCGAGAATCGCCTGTGCCTTTCTTCTGTCCGTTCGGCTGGGACGGCGCGACAGGAGCCTCGCTTTGCGCCGTTTATCGGGAACCGATTCCGGGTCTTCCCTGAGATTCGCCTCGATCAGCTTCATGGCTTCGTGATAACTCCGATGACTACGCTGTTCCGACAGAAGCGCGGCGAGTTGACGTCGGGCCCAGGGGATATCATTTTCGTTTGTCGGCCGTTTCCCGTCGATCATTTCGCGAAGGATCGTTTTACCCTTTTTGCGATTCTCTTCAGCCTTCTTGGGGTTCTTCACTTTTCTGGCTTGGAGATAGAGCCCGGCCATCAGACGTGCCAGGGCTTTGTTGTTTTTGTCGTTCTGATAGACGTTGAGATAGTGTCCCTCGGCTTCGGCCAACCGGCCGAGCACGTGGTAGCACTTGGCCAGCGTCAAGGCGACCTGGTCGGGGGGCATTTTCTTCTTGGCTTCGTCAAGGACGTTGCTGATCTCGTGACTCCTGTCCGCTTGGGAAAGGAGCGAGACCAGGTCGATCCAGAGCTGACCGGTTTCCGGCGAGAGTTCGGTGGCTCGCCGAAGCGCCTTCTCGGCATCGTCGAAGCGCTGCTTCGCCTCGGCTTCTTGCTTTCGGAGCTTGGCCAACAGACCCAGCCGGCGGAGAATTCGGGAGAGGCTGAAGAAGCGGCGATAATCTTTCGATTCCTCGGCCATCTTGTGAAGCTCCTCGGCCACGCGGCTGAAGTCGGCCACGCCTTGCTCGATGTCTCCTTCACGAAGGTGACGCGTTCCCGTAATCAGCAGTTCCTTGAGTGACAGGCCGGCCTTTTGTTGCGCTCGCAAGTCGATAATCCGCGCGGCTTCGTCCTCGCGCCCGTGTTTCATCAGAAGCTGGACCAGGCGAACCATGCCGATCCGCTCGCGCGATCCCTGATCGACGGCTTCAAGGTAACTGTCGATGGCTTTCTCCTCCTCACCCATCTCTTCCTGGATCTTCGCGCGGAGCATGGGAACGGCAGACCACCCCGGCCGCAAACGGCGAGCTTGAACCAGATGAGCAATCGCCTTCTTGTAATCCTGGGTCTTGTCTTCGCCATCGTTGTTGAACATGGCCAACAGCGTGGCAGAGGTATAATGCCAATGGGGCCCGTTTCCTTCGATTCTGCCGATCTCGTCGACCGCGTGTTTCATGGCCGCCTGGTCGGTAGTGTAACGGGCAACCTCGAAGAGCAACAAGCGAATCTGTAGATTACTAGGGTCGATGTCGGCCGATTTCCGGCAGAACACTTTCGCTTGCTCCAGGTTTTTCGATTGCAGGCAGTATTGGGCCAGAACGCTCCAGAAAAAGGCCTTCTCGGAATCGGCCATCCCCGCGACGTTTTCACCCAACTGCTTCAACGTGTCCACCGCCTGCTGGCCATCCCGAAGGACGGCCAAACGACCTCGGGCGAGGTAGATCGAGGTTTTGACCGCGACGTTCTTTTCCGCCTTGTCCAAGAGCTCGACCACGCGGTCCCAGTCTTTATCTTCCTGTGCCAGGCGAGCCAGGCGGTCCCAGATCGCCCAACGGGTCGGGTCTTGGCGCGTGGCATCTTCAAGCAATTTCACGGCCTCGTCGCGACGGTTCTGGCCCAACCGCATGCTGGCCCGAAGGAGGGGCACTTCGACGCGATCGGGAGTCAATTCGGCCGCTTTGTCGAGAACCTGCTCGACTTCCGTCCAATTGTATTGGGGTTCCGGCAGCCGTGCGTTCTGGGCGTTCTGGAGAATCAGCAACTTCGCCAAATCAATCCAGGCGGTCGGTGGGGCATCGTTACGTTTGAGCAATTCTCGACATTCGGCAATGGCCGCGGGAAGCTGGCCCCGGGCGAGCAATTCCCGCAACGGCATGGACTGTGTGGTTGACCGACCGGAGCCGGCTTTCTGGAGTTCGCGGGTGAGCGAATCGGCCAAGTCACGACGCCCCAGTTTAAGGTAGCATTCGACCAGGAAGCGCCCGACCTGACGGCCCAAGTGGGGCGAAGACTGCGCCAAGTCCGTGTGAATCTGCTCGAAGAGCGATCGCGCCTTGGCCCATTCCTTCTGGGCAAGGGCCAATCGGCCCTGGAGAAAGCTGATGTACACTTGCTGACGGTACGGCGAATTCGAGCCGCGGAGCTGCTCAATCAACGGCTCGACCGATTCGAGCTCCCCGTCGCTGATCAACATGTTGGCTTTCTGCCAGACCAGTTGAGGATCGTCGTCGGTAGCAGCCAGGCCCTTGTCGAGCCAGTCCCGAGCTCCCTTGGGATTACCCGCCCGACGCTCAATATCGCTAAGCACTTCATAGACGCCGGGCGAATCGGGAAACAGCTTGGCCGCCGACTCGGCATGTTCGCGCGCCTTGTCAAAATCACCCTTTCTGAGGCAGATTTGAACTGCCAGCAGCAATGCTCCCTCGTCGTCGGGGGCCAGCCGCAGCGCCTCGGTGACGTCCTTTTGCGCTTCCTCGAGACGATCGGTCCTTTGGAAATACGCCCCGCGCGAGACGTACGCTTTGGCCGTTTTGGGATTCTTCTCGACCATCTGGTTGATCCAACCATCGGCCACTTCGTTCGGGTCAGTATCATCCTCATCGACACCCGAAGATGCCAGAACCTCATCCCCATGAAAACGAATCAGGTAGGCCAGATTCACGTAGGATTCCAGTCTGTCGGGAGAGAGTTGGATCGCGGCTTCATAGGATTTGCCGGCCTCGCGGTAATCCTGGTCCACGGCTTGACATCGCGCCAGCAACTCGAGAATCTCGCCGTTGGTGGGATCATGGTTCTGAAGCACCTCGAGGTGTTCCTTCGCGTCGCCGAACTGATACATCCTCATGGCCACGTCGACCAGCTTGCGGCGAATGTCATGTCGCGAAGCCTTCTCACGCACGACTTTTTCAAGCGTCCTGAACGCCGGGTATAGGAAGCGTCCATCGTGCTCGGCCATCCGGATGTAGAGCAATCCCAGCTCGGCTCGCGCTTCGTTATCGTTAGGCGCTAGTGACAGATAGCGATCATAGTATTTCTGGGCCTCGATGAGTTGCTCAAGATCCTCCGTGTTGCTTGCCACCTCTGCCTTCTTCTTAAAGAAGTCGGCGTGTTGACGTTGTTGAAAGTAATGCACGGCAATGAGGATAACTGCCAATACTCCGACGATTCCCAAGAGAATAGCAAGCAGACGGACATTCAGTTTCTTCATGAACGCACCTTCAAACGTTTTGTTGGAGCCCGCGGCGCCTCGGCGAGCCAGGTTGCCAGACCCGGTGTCCCGGACTGGTCTGCGAGAGGGCACTATATATGCTGTCTGTAGTTCCAAGTTTGGCTGGCTGATACCGCGGCAGGTCATCCTGAGCGTAGCGAAGGATCTCGATTGTCCAAGGAGATTCTTCGCTACGCTCAGAATGACAATGCCGGGTCTCGATGGAATTTGGAACTACTGACTGTTGTATTTTACCACGGATTTGTGGTTTCGAGCATGGGGGCCGCCTATCCTGGGGGGGAAGTTAAAACCTGCCTTCCAAGACGGCGCGTCAACCGCACCATCTGCCAGCAAAACCGTCATAATTGTCCGCTCTCCGTGCGAGCGGGAAGTCCATCCAGCGAGAGCCGGGTGTCTTCTCGAAGCCCGGCGGCCCGGTGGCAACCGGAGCGTGCCCGGCTCATTTGGCCAGCAACCTGCTAAGGTAGTCGCCGTAGCTGTTGCCGAACCGCTGGGCAAGCTTCTCCAGTTGTTCGTCGGTGATAAAGCCTTTTCGATGGGCCACCTCTTCGATACAAGCGATCTTGAGGCCTTGCCGCTCCTCGATCGTGCGGACGAAGTTGGCGGCTTCCAGAAGCGAGGATTCCGTGCCCGTGTCGAGCCAGGCGAATCCCCGTCCGAATAATTCCACGTGGAGCTGCGACCGCTGGAGATAGGCCCGATTGATATCGGTGATCTCCAACTCACCTCGTGCCGAGGGCCGCAGGTCGGCCGCCAAATCGACGACTTGATTATCGTAGAAGTAAAGTCCCGTCACGGCGTAGTTCGAACGCGGCGCCGCCGGTTTCTCTTCGATCGAGACCGCACGACCGTGCCGGTCCAGTTCGACCACGCCATATCGCTGCGGGTCCTTGACGCTGTAGGCGAACGTGGTTGCACCAAGGGAACGGCTCGTGGCCAGATCGAGCTTGGGCTGAAAGCCCTGACCGTAGAAGATGTTGTCGCCCAAGATCAGGGCGACGTGATCACGGTCGATGAACTCCCGCCCGATGAGAAAGGCCTGGGCCAAACCTTCGGGTTTAGGTTGGACGGCGTAACGAATCAAGATGCCCAAATGGCCGCCGTCCTTCAAGAGACGTTGAAAGCCGTCGAGATCCTGGGGCGTCGAAATCAGCAGAATGTCTCGTATGCCGGCCAGCATGAGCACCGACAGCGGGTAGTAGACCATCGGTTTGTCGTAGACCGGCAGGAGTTGCTTGCTTGCCCCGAGGGTAATCGGATGCAACCGGCTTCCCGTACCGCCTGCCAGAATGATGCCTTTGGGAAAGTAGTGAGAGGGGCTCATAAGGTTTCTTCCTGGAAATGACGGCACTCATCTTACCACAGCGTCGCAGAAAGTCCATCCCGCTCGGCGCCAGACATCCTGCAACTATGGCATTAGCTTCCTTCAACCAAGACCCGCGCGATTCGCTCGGCGGCCTGTCCGTCCCAGAGTTCCGGACACGTCCCCTGCTTATACGTGCCGTCGAGCACGCTGGCGAGGCACGATCGCAGCTTCCCGGCGTCGTTGCCGACCAGTGTGCTGGTGCCCTGCCCTACGGTGATGGGCCGCTCGGTGTTCGGCCGCGCGGTCAGGCAAGGGATTCCCAGCACGGTCGATTCCTCCTGCAGTCCGCCCGAGTCGGTCACGATGACTTTGGCCTGGCTCGTCAGGGCCAGGAATTCGAGGTAGCCCAGCGGCTCGGTCTGGATCATACCTCCGGCGGAGTCCATCTTCTCGGCCAGCCCGAAGCGTTTGATCCGCTCTTGCGTGCGTGGATGAATCGGAAAGACAACCGGCAGACTCTCCGAGACGTCGACCAACACGTCGAGGATCGGCCGGAGCGTTTCGGCCGCATCGACGTTCGACGGCCGGTGCAGCGTGACGACGCCATATTTGCCTGGCTCAAGGCCCATCTTGGCCAGCGTGTCGCACTGCCGGGCCTTGGGTAACATGAACTTCAGCGTATCGATCATGACGTTGCCGACCAGCCGCAGATGTTCTTCCGGGTGGCCTTCCCGGCGCAGGTTTTCCATACCAGCCGGTTCGGAGACCAACAGCAGATCGGCGATCGCGTCGGTGACGATGCGGTTGATTTCCTCGGGCATGGTCCGGTCGAAGCTTCGCAGCCCGGCCTCGACGTGGGCGACCGGAACGTTCAGCTTGGCCGCGGCCAACGTGGCGGCCATGGTCGAATTCACGTCGCCGACGACAATTACCCGGTCGAACGGTCGCCCCTGCCGGTCCGCTTCGACCAGCACGCCCTCGAATCGTTCGAGGACCCGGGCCGTCTGCACGGCGTGGGAGCCGGAGCCGACTTCCAACGTAACGTCGGGCCGCGGCATTTCGAGCTGCTCGAAGAAGACGTCGGAGAGGTTTTTGTCGTAGTGTTGGCCCGTGTGGATCAACACCGCCTCGACGTCGGAGTAGGGTCCCAGCGCGCGCAAGAGCGGCGCCATTTTCATGAGATTGGGACGTGCTCCTACGATACAGGCAAGACGCAGTTTGGCCACGGAGAGGCTCCGATAAGATAACGATTTCTGTTTTGGCAACACGTTAGCCGTATGGCGTCGTCAGCCGTCGAGCCTGCTCGACGTCTTCCCTGAGTACTGTCCTGTCGCCGTGCCGGGACGGCGACCAAGTGTTCTCGTCGCGAGAAACGGCCGCTTTTCAACCGCGGTTGCTGCCTACACAGCTGGAGTGTTACATGGTTTTCTATCCGGCGGCAATACGATGGTCGTGGGGCGCGCCGTCCTCAACCGTTTTTCCTGCTCGGACTGTCTCAAGGATGTCCAAATACTTTTTGGCCAGGTTCCGCCGATCGAAGTGTTCTCGGACATAGTCCCGGCCGCTTCGGCCCATTGCGGCGAGTTTCTCGGGTTGCCCGGCCAAATGCTCGATCGCTTCGGCCATCGCGTCGGCATCCTCGGGGGGAATGCATACGCCCGCGCCGGCGTCACGAACCAGCCTAGCCGCTTCTCCCTCGACGCTCAGCACAATCGGTCGTTCCATTCCAAGATACTCGAAAATCTTCGACGGCAACACCTCTTGGAATCGTGGGCTGTTTCGCAGGCAGACGATACCCACATCGCAGGCCGCGTACAGGCGGATCACCCGATCACGGGGTTGTTGGTCGATGAATTGCACGTTGGGTAACTCCCACTCGGCGGCCAGCGCCTTCAACTTGTCCTTTTCGGCACCCTCGCCCACGAGCACGAACAGTTTGGTGGGATCGTCGCGAAACGTCCGGGCGACTTCCAGAACGGTTTCCAGCGCGTGGGCCATGCCGTGCGTGCCCAGGTAAAGCGCAATAAACTTGTCGTCCCACCCGTATTCCCGGCGGAGGTCGTTGTCGCGATTGCCCGGCACGAACAGTTCAACGTCGATTCCGTTGTGGACGACACTCATCTTTTTACGGCTGATTCCGTAGAGTTCATGGATACCGGCTGCGTAGCCCTCGCCCACCGTAACGATCCGATCACTGTGCACGTAGAGATGACGAGCCAACCATTTCAGGCCGCGAACAATGGCATTTTCGGACTTGACAACCTCGGTGGCCAACATCGATTCGGGCCAAAGATCGCGGACCTCGAGGACAAAGGGACGACGTTTCAAGCGTGCAAGAACGTAGCCGGCCGCCCCGCAGAGCAGTTGAGGCGAGGTCGCAATGACGATGTCCGGTTGACCGGTGCGGAACAGCCCGATGACGATAGCGGAGATCATGAACGATGCATAGGAGATCATCCGTTTCACCGTGCCCCGGTTGGGAACCGCAAAGACATAGGAGCGAACGACGTCGATTCCGTCGACGGTTTCGCGTCGGGTAATGACGCCCCGATCTTTCGGCCGCTTGATGCCTACCGGGTGGTGGGGAAAGGCCGTGAGTACCGTCACTTCATGGCCTTGCCGGACCCATTGTTTGGCCAAGTCGTAGACTCGGGCCGACGGGGCACCCATCTCCGGCGGAAAATACTGGGACACATACAGGATGTGCATGAACTTATTTTCAGGATTATGCGGGTTCTCGTGGCACAACACGAAGGATCGTCTCATTGGGAAACTCTAGCTCGCCCTCCCAGCAAATGCGCCGCGTCGGCTTCTCCAAGCCGTATTCAGGGTGATAGGCAACCTCCTGAAGCCCCGGCCGGATGGCCTTGGGCGCGTCGATCGCCACTTCGATCATATTCCTTTCACGGCGCAGTTGCCAGCCGTTGTCCACTTCGACGGCTTCCCACTCGGGAGCAAGGAGCAGCCCGCCCTTGATGTAGTGTCGCCCTCGACCTTCGAACCGATCCGTGATGACCAGTACGCCCAGGTTGTCGACTTGGAGCTCTCGCCGGTGGCGAGGGCGTCCCCGAAGATGGTCGTAGCCGGTATGACCGGCCGCGGCGGTCATGCCGTCGGCTCGGCCCTCGAAGCGTACGTCGACGGGCCGCGCCCGGCGGCCGACGCGAAAGATGTGCCAGACCTCGCTCGAATCGGTTTCGTCGAGGCAGACCGTGTTGTGCGAGGCGGTTGCGCGATCGTAGCGACGCGAGTCATCATTGTCATAACGCAAGGTGCCTGGATCGACGAATACGCGGTGTCCATTGTATGAGGCCTCAAAGGTGAGCGTGTCGGCGTGGGCATGGCCCGGCTGATAGTCAACCCCTACCGGTCCCACGTCGAAAAAGACGCTCCAGGGCCGTCCGTGCCAGACGGCCAGGCCGAAATCCTCGAACCACCGCCCGCCGGACGGCAGCGACGTATCGATGTCGATGCCGAGCAATTCTTTTCCCTTGGCGAACATGGCCGCCGGGGTGCACGTGCCGTTGAATCCGCCGTCGCCCAGCAGCGGCACCCGGCCGTCGGGATGACGGACCCAGACCAGAAACTCGGCCATGCGCCGCCAGGTTTCCTTCATGTGTTGCTGCGCGTCGTTGTCTTCGAGCAACGCGCTCAGGGTGAGAAGGTCTTCCATCACCTCGACGTGATACATGGGCGAGCGTTCAAAGTGTCCTCCGTCGGGGAGCACCTGTTCATCGGCTTGCCCGGCGGCCAGGCCGGCGGCGGTTTGCAGCCACCGTCTGGGTCGCGGTCCCTCGAAGAACCGTCCGGCCCAGGCCAGCCCCACGGCGTCGCGAAGCAGGTGGTTCGCCCGGACGTCTCGCTCCAAGTGGTTTTCCAGGTAGGACGCCTGGCTCCAGAGGCTTTCGAGAAAGACCGGCTCGAGCGCAGCCCAGCTTTGGCGACCCTGCCGGCCCAGCAGATGGTACAAGCGGCACCACCAGCCGATGCGCGTGGCCACCGCATAGGCGTTCCATGCCAAGGGGCGGGCTGCGTCGACCGTGAGATCGCATCGCGTGATCCAGTCGCCCAGGTAGCGTCGCAACAGCCGATCGGCCCGGCGGCCCAGTTCTCCGCCGTCGCGCACCAGCCGGGCAAGCCGCCAGGCCCAGGCGTGATAGTGGAGCGTGATGATCCACAGTCGGTCCGAATCTCGCCGACCCAAGCGCCAGTCGACCGGATCGGTCCCCAGCTCGCGCGCCTCATTGAGATGGACAAATCGTCCGTGCTCAAGTTGTTCGACGAGTTGCTCGTCGGTGTCGGTGCCACGGGCATCCTGCCCGTACCCTTGTTCCATGAGCACTGGCGGGACGCCAGTGGCACCCTGGGGAAAATCCTCTCGCGCAACCGGGGTACCCGGCACGCCCGGTGTCACGACCGGTCGACCGCTCTGGTACCGGTAGCGCAGCCGCCAATAGAGCTGCGAGAGCCGTAGGTGGCGGATCGTGCGAAAGGTTTTAGCCAGATTGGACATGCTCGGAGAAGGGGAGTGTTGGTCATGTGCCTTCCGGCGGCGGACTCTGCCTGTCTTCGGCGATCAAGAGCTTTCTCAAGTCATCCAGGGCGATCGGCTCGCCGCCCTGGATGCTGGCCAGTGCCGCGAAGCTGACCAGCGTGGTGTCCAAAAGCGACTCGACGTCGATGGGTGCCGGCCGGCCCTGCCTGACGGAATCGAGAAACGACGCGATCTCCTCGAGATGTCCCTTGTTGGCCTGCATCAGTTTGCGAGGCTTGATCCGGCGCGGGCCACCGTCGAGACGTAGGACTCGATAATCCTCGATCACGCCGGCCGCGCCTCCGGCGAACGCCTCGATCCGTTCCTTGCTGTAAGATGTAGGGCCGGTTGTCGTATAGACGAGTTGACAGACCGAGCCGTCCTCGTAGTCGATCGTCACCGCCGCGTCGTCGGCGGAGTCGACCGACGGGGCCGAGGCATACACGCGCGAGGGCCGGCTGCCGGTCAAAAACGCAAAAAAATCGAAGAAATGGCACGCCTCGCCGATAATCCGGCCGCCTTCGGCCGGGTCGGCGATCCAGTGTTTCTCGGGCAATGGGCCCGCGTTGCACCGGTATTGAACGCAAAGCGGTCCCCGGCCGGAAAGAAACTCCCCCAGCGAAACGGCCAGTGGCGAGAAGCGGCGGTTGTAGCCGACCATCAGACTGCCCGATTGGGCCGCAAGCGCCCCGTAGACCTTCCGAAGTCCCTCGATGTCGATCGCCAGCGGCTTCTCGACGAAGACGGACTTGCCGGCGGCCAGGGCCCGACAAACGCCGTCGGCGTGTTGCGAGTGGGGCGTGGTCAGCAGGACGACGTCGGTCTGGGCGTCGCCGAGCACTTCTTCTACGGTCGAGGTGCAAAACGCGAAACCAAACTTATCGCCGGCGCCCCGGGCGGCGGCACCCGATGCGTCGGCAATCCCCCGTAGCTGCACCGTCGGCAGCTTGGCCAAGTTGGGAAGGTGGAATGATCGCGCGAACGAACCGGCGCCGACACAAGAGACCCCCACCTTTTCGGTCGCCTTGGGAGTGGTTGGCCCGGCAAGCTCGATTCGTGTGGCTTCAGCGGCCTCCGCCCCACCATCGGATTCGGGATAGTCGAGGACCACGCCCAGATGGGGCTCGCTGCCAGCGAGGATCAATTCAAACGCCTTTTCGGCCTCGGCAATCGGGAACCGATGGGTGGTGAGCACCTCGGGCCGAACCGTGCCGGCGGCAACCATGTCGAGAAACGCTTCGATGTTTCGGTTCTCCGTCCAGCGGACGTAGCCGACCGGGTAGTCGCGGCCGTGTTCTTCGTAGTCGGTGTCGTAGCGGCCTGGGCCGTAGCTGCGCGACACCATGAAGGTCAGCTCCTTCTCGAAGTAGTCTCTTCGCGGAATGTCCATGCCGGTCACGCCGACCATGATGACCCGGGCGCGGTCCCGGGCCAGTCGGGCCGCCTGTTGGACCGGCTCGTTGCTACTGGTGGCGGCCGTGATGAGGATCGCGTCGGCGCCGCGTCGGCGAGTGAAATCGAGCACCTGTTTCTCGGTCGGTTCGCCCTCGATGACCAGGGCCAAATCGGCCCCGTGCCCGGCGGCCAACCTGACGCGGTCGGGCGCCAAGTCGAGCGCCGCGGTGCGGCAACCCGAGGCTTTGAGTATCTGCACGCTCAGTTGTCCGATCAGCCCGAGCCCGAGCACGACCACGGTTTCGCCCACGCGGAGATCGGCCAGGCGGATGCCCTGCAGGGCAATCGTGCCGACCGTGGAATAGGCGGCCGCTTCGTAGGAGACGCCTTCAGGCAGCGGTACGGCCAACAGCCGGGGGATGTAATTGACGTCGGCATGATTCGCGTAACCAGCACCCGCGCAGGCGACGCGCTGGCCGACTTCAAACCGTCTCGCGTGGGCGCCGACCTCGAGCACGTCGCCGGCGTTGCTGTAGCCCAGGGGCATGTCGCTGTCGAGCTTGTCGCGCACGGTCTTGAAGGTGGCCAGCAGTCCGTCGCGGCGGACTTTCTCGAGCACTTTTTTGACCAGGTCGGGCCGTTGCTTGGCTTTGCCCAGCAGGCTCTTCTTACCCAGCTGGAGCATCATCCGCTCGGTGCCGGCGGAGATGAGCGACTTGCGGGTGCGGACGAGGATTCCGTCGGGCAAGAGCAAAGGCCGCGGGACGTCGGCCGCACTGATCTTGCCGGACTTCAGGTTTTGGAGCATTTGTTTCATACAAAGTGTCCCTCGAAACTTGCTGCTGGCAGATCAGTGACATTTGACGTGGAAAGTCCTGATCCAAATATAGAGTGTGTAGAAGTGCCACAGTTTTGCTGACATTTCAACAATACTCTTGCCCGCTTGGGCCAAATAGGATCGCAAAGGCTGAGTATTCAGCACTTTTTCGCGTTCGAAGAAGTCGCAGACCTCAGCCCAATCGATGTGGTGCAATAACCATTTGTCGATGTCGTATCGGAAGCCCGCTTTTTTAACGTCGACATAATCATCTCCGAGCAACGTTTTCAAATACGCCTTCAGGCGAGATTTGTTTGCGTGGGACCGAAGGTGAATGGTCTTGAAGAACTTCGCGGCCAGATTCTTATCCAACAGCGGCACTCGCACCTCGATGGACGCGGCCATGGATGCCTTGTCCATATAGATCAGATTGTGGCTGCTCAGAAACCCTTTGAAATCGAGGTAATGAAACACATGGGTGGCGTCCACTGATTTCGTCAAGCCTGCGATCTTGTCCTGATAGGACGAAAACCAACCCTCACCGACGAGATTCTCGATTTCCTCTCGCGAGAAATAACTGGTCAGGCTGAAGTAGTTTTCGGGAACCGGAGCATCAACGAAACGTTTCAATCGCAGAAGGTCGCGCTTGATACGCCCTCGTGCCACGGTCTCGATCAAGAAGGCGGGGACCCATCGCAGCATCCTAAAACACCCGAGTCTAGCGAGAATCTTGTGGCGCGTGTAGCCGGCATCGATCTCGTCGCCGCCCATGCCTGAGAGCATCACAACGCGACCCGCTTGCCTGGACTTCTGCGCCAACAAGTACGCGGGAAGAATCGCCGCGTCGGCGATGGGTTCATCCATGTAATACACCAACCGGTCATAAACCGACAGATTACTCGGTTCATAATGGATGTATTCCATTTGCAGGCAATACTTTTTGGCCATGATCGAGACGCGCTTTGATTCGGAATCACCCATGGCCAGATTGAAGTTGGTGAGGTTCTTATCCTTCAGCAAGCAAACGACGATGGATGAATCGACGCCACCGCTGAAATACGTTCCGATCGGGACGTCGGCAACCGTTTGATCCTTCACGATGGTCGCTATATCGACGTTTGCGTCGTGGGAGGCGTTGGCAACGTCCCAGTAACGAGTTTTCGTCCATGTGCGGTCGGCGACGTTGATTTCCACGCAATGACCGGCCTCGAGCTTGAAAACGCCGGCAAAAAGCGTGTCGGGCTCGTAGATCCATCCGTTGGCGAAGTATTCGCCAAGCAGAGGTTTGTTCAGCACCGGCGAGACAAGGCCCAGTGCAAAGAACGTCTTGGCCTCTGAACTCCACGTCATCACGTTATCGGCGAAGGAGTAATAGATGGGCTTGACACCTAAATGATCCCTGACGAGCACGATGGTCTGTTGGTCGGCGTCATAGAAAGAGAAGGCGAAGATTCCGTTAACCTTTTCCAGCGTGCGTCGCCATCCCCAACAGATGAGCGCTTCGTAAAGGACCTCTGTATCGGTTTGCGTGGAGAAATCCACGCCGTGGCCTTGGCGCAATTCTTCGCGCAGATCCTTGAAATTGTATATTTCCCCGTTGTACGTAAGGACCTTGCCCGGATGCTTCTCGAAGGGTTGATGCCCCTGTTTGCCGAGACCGATGATACTCAAACGCGATTGGAACAGAGTCAAATGCCCAACGGGGGTGTGAAAGTACTTCACACCCCAGTCATCCGGCCCACGATGAGGGAGGATGTTCTCTTCGATGAGAACTTTATCGGTCGAAATGCAGCCAAAGATCCCGCACATGCGCGTGTCTTACGACCCCGATAGGTTATTCGTCTTGCTCAAGGAAACTGTCGCGTGTGCCCCCGCGAGTGACACCCATCCTGTACTCATGGGCTCTACTTTAATTGTCAAGTCCTTTTGGAATGCCCCGGTTTTCAGTCGAGAGCACCAGGGCCACTTCACTTTCCATGACCCCAGAGACTCCGCCTTCTATTTTCTTGCCTCTATGAGCAACATCAATCCATGATGCTTAAACACAGTTTTCAGTAGTCTTCTAGGCCACAACTTCTTAGCGATCGACAACAATATGCCGCTGTGTCTTTGACCGGCAGCACCTTCTAATAGATCACCGAAGCCTAACTGGATCTTCATATCCACCTGGACGAATTGAGATAACATCTTTCTTGCTTCTTCAATGGAATATGTTTTTGTTCCGGGGCTCTCCAGGTGGTTGGCATAGATTTCACTAAGGGAACGGAAAGGACGCCCCGCCAAGAAACCATACCGAATCCATAACATGTAGCCCGTGAGAGAATACTTGTGATAAATCATCATTCTGGTTATCCCGCCAGGCCGGAGCACTCGAAAAACCTCACGGATAGCCTGCGGCGTATTGGGGGTATGGTGCAAGACACCCCATGAATACACCAAATCAAATGAATCATCATGGAATGGCAGCTTCTCTGCATCCGCCACTTGGACATCCGATGTTAATTGATAGACGGCCAGTCTCTTCTTCGTGTGTTCAACAGCCCTGGGAGTTAAATCGACTCCGGTCAGAGATCTTGGGTTTGATTTGGCCCATTCAACATGGTCTGCTCCCATGCCGATTCCAATTTCCAGAACATCTTTGCCACGTCCTTCATGAAACTTGGCAAAATCATAGATGTAAGGTTCAAGTCTATACCTTGCTGCACGATGTGATTCATAATAGTCGTTCTCTGACTGCCCAACGGCATATACTTCACCACAGCTTTTGTCGTTCCAGAAGTCTCTCACTTCTGCTTTGCGATGATTGTCAGTATTCATAAAACGTCTCTGTGTGCCAGGGGATACCCTAGGCGCTTGTGACCTGCCCCGGCTCTTATACCAGGGGTTATGAAGGTATGCGTTGAGTCATGGTCAAGGTTGTCTCCTCACACAGTGTGCCGCCTAGACCGGCACGAAACGCGCGGGATCGTTGCCAGACGGGAAGCGATTTCCGAGTCCAGTCCACAAGCTGACTCGACAACATGACGGATTTCATCAATCTTGAGGGCATTTCAAAACGGTCATCCTGAGCGAAGCGAAGGATCTGCCCTCCGCGAAAGCCGAGATTCTTCGCTGCGCTCAGAATGACAACAATCAGAGCACCGGTTTTGAAATGTCCTCTTGTCATAACTGGAGACAGACGTAACGTGTACTCTGTTCATCACCCTGCGTCCCTGTTCTTCTTCCGAGACTGATTTCTGAAGTGGCGATACCACAACCTGCGAATCACGAATCCTCTGCGCGTCTTTGGGTTCTCCAAGATACTCACGGCAATGTGCAATTCTTCAGTTCTTAATGTCGCAACACGGAGTAGTCACATCCGAGGATGAACCATTCGTGCTAACGAAGGTGACAATTCCTCCACTTGGCTATTTCAACGTCCGAAACAACCGCTTTGAACTTGCCAGAACTCGTCCTGGGGATGGAGTCCACGAGAATGAACTCGATATTCATGTTATCTCCAATTCGCCGACGGAGTTCTCTGGTCAAGGCTGCTTTGTCGGCGTCGCCAAATGCCGGCCCTGGGACAATGCGGACCTCAATGGAATGGGCTTCCTTCTGGTGGATTTGGATTTCATCGGCTCCGCTTGCGTACTCGAAAACCTGGTTCATTCCCATGATCATTCGGCCGTCGGGCGTTACGATGTAATCCTCGCTGCGCCCATCGATGGAATCGAGACATTCCGAATGACGTCCACAGGAGCACGGGCCGTCGCTGGGTTTTGCGAAATCTCCGATTCGGTAGCGGATGAAGGGCATGGCCGGGTTTCCCCAACCGGTGAGCAGGAGCTCGACGAATCCCTGATCGTCGTCAATCGGTTGCGTTTCCACGTGGCAGCACTCGAAGTCGACGTGAAAGCATCCCCGGTCGCATTTGGAGAGGTTGCCGGCGAATTCGACCATGCCGTATTGCTCGCTGATGGGAGCCCCAAAGGCCTGGCAAATTCGCGACTGAAATCCGGGGTAAAGGGTGTCGGATCCGGCGATCACCATTTTGGGGCGGTTGGTGAGTTGCTGGCCGGTATCGAGAATATGATTGGCCAACACCAACATCGCGCTAGGGTACCCGGCGAAGAAATCGAAATGTGTCGAGTTGAGATAATCGACGACGGCGGTCATGTTGTTCTTGGTCAGATGATAGGTGCTGAGATAGGTTCGGTGGTTCGCAAAGTCGCGTCGCCAGAACGGCGGATTCTGCTGGTTCTGGGAGACTGGCACCCTGGCCCCGAACATGAGGAACCGGTTGTTGACATGAAGCCCGAAACGTGCTCGATGTCGCCACCAGACGGCCCATTGGAAAGCGAGGGCTTCTTTGGTGATTGCGATTTCGAGAGGCGTTCCCGTCGTTCCGCTGGTAAGAACCTTCAGCAGACGTCGCTTATGGAATTGCGAAGAGACCATTCGTTCCTGGTTCTCGCGCACGACTGGTTTGGTGAGGATGGGCAGGGCCGCCAGGTCTTCGATGGTCTTGATGTTCTCAATCCGCACGCCGTGATCGCCGAACCATTCACGATAAAAGGGAACCGTTTCGTTGGCGTGTTTCAACAGCGTGCGGAGCTTCTTGTTCTGATAGTCGCGGATTTTCTCTTGCGCCCACCATTCGCTTTGTCGAAGCTCGTGAAGACGCCGATAGAAGTGCTTGTTGTAGCGAGTGTGTCGGATGTGGAAACCGTGGCAGGTAAGCAGCAGGTTCTGCGTCCAGCACGGAAGCCGGTAATAGATGCGTTCGGCTAGCGAGTCCGGCATTAGCCCACTCCTTCTTTCAACCCGATGATCGGGCGGAATTTGCCCGTGGGTTCTCGCGGGAGTTCATCCAGGCGCTTAACCTCGACGCGCAGGTCAACAAACAGTCGGCTCAGCGCCTTTTGAAACTCTACTACGGACTCGCTGTCGGTGTCCGGGGTATTCAGGATGCGAAGCTCCACAACGTTCGCGCTTTGTTGGGCGATCTGGTATTGCCTAATACGATCAATAAAGGGGAAATGCGCAATGCGCATATTCAGGTTGGCGGCGGTGAAAACCCTTCCATCGGGAAATACAATACCATCAGCAAAGCGCCCAAACAAGTTGTTGATGGTCACGAGGCCTCGGCCACAAGGACACGGCTTGTTCGTCCAACCGGCAATATCTCCCAAGCGGTAACGTATCAAGGGGAAATCAAAGGTGTGCAAGAAAGTGGTGATCACCTCCCCCGTGCCGTCTTCCGTGCTCGCCGTGGGCACGAGTTCCACCAAGGTCTCCTCCATGTTCACGTGGAGTCCGCCCTCGGGACATTCATGGGCAATTGCCCCTTCGGTGGCAATATAGTCGTTGCGAGGCTCGATGCCAAAACCCTCGCGAATCTGACGACGCATCAGTTCCGTCAGTGTCTCGCAATTCGTGAAGATGGCCTTGGGATGATGGGTCAAGGGACGTCTCTCGGCAAGATACTTGGCCAGCGCGGCGATGCCGCTGGGATAGCCCATGACCGCTTTGAGACGATATTCCTCGATGAGGCGCGCGGCGAACTCCGGTTCCGGCCCTTCGAGGTCGGAGGAGAAAACGTTAATGCGATTGGTTGCATAGAAGTGGATCGCGTTAAAGACCTTCTCCTTGAGACTGGAATGGTACGAGGGGATTCCGCCGACGTTCAACAAGGAGTCGGTGCGCTCGATCCCATACCAACGTCTGAAACGAACGCGGCTGGCGATCTTATAGCTCTGCGCCAAACGCGTTCGGACGAAGCCGAAGGGGTTCCCCGTAGTGCCGGTTGTTTTCAGCCAGACCCTGGGCCTTGGAGCGACGTCGGAGAGGAAGCGATCCCTCTCGGCCATGATCTCCCGTTTTCCCAGGATGGGAAGACATTGGATATCCTCGAGGCAGCGAACCCCATGAGGATCGAACGCCGTCTTCTTGAAGAGATCGCGATAGAAAGGTACATGAACACTCGCATGGATGAGCAGTTTCCGCAAATGCTCAAGCTGCAATTGCTCCAGACGTTCACACGGCCAGAATTGGGATTCTTCCAAAGCCGACAGAACGAAGTAGGGCGTGAAGCCATACCACCGATCAGCCAAAGAGAGAATCAATTTACGCATGAGGCGCTCTCCCGGTCCGATTCCTCTTGCTGCTCACCATGTCTTCCCAGCCGGTGGGCGGAATGAAATGATAGTCGGGCAAGTCATCCCAGTGTGTGGTATCCCATTGAGGCGAACGGCCTGTTGCACAGGTTGCCAGGTCGATTTCTTCGGGTTTTCTTATGCGGCTTATGGGCAGTGGATGGTCTCTCAAACCTTCGGAGATCAGCTTCGCGCGCTGCGGATCAAACCCCATGATTCGCAAGGCCGTCAAATCACAGGCAAGAGGATTCCCCGCGCCGAGAAGCACGCCGGCCCGGCGCGACTGTACGTTCATCGGTCCTTCCCCCTCTCCCGCAACGATGCCGTCCACGACGGTCAAGTATTGTCTTGCCTTCTGATCGGGGTCAAGCGTTCCATCCTTCCGGGCGTACAGGAGAATGCGATTCAGATCGAGTGTCATCCTCCAGACCGTATCATTTCCTATCCATCCACCACCGGCGTAAGGATTCTTGCCTCCCATCATGTGAAACAGACCCAGTAGTCTACCCCAAATCTTCGTCAACAGATAGCTCCGGGCCAGTATCGGCATGGCATGTCGGTTTATCCAGTAGCGCAACAGGAGATTCAGTGTGCGGCGCGGATACTGGTCTCCTCCCTTATTGGTAAAACCTATACGGAAATGGGGCAGGTAATTCTTGTCTCCGTTGATGCCCACAAGGTTCTTCATGGCCGTCGTGATGCCGAGAAGGTGATGGGTTTTCAGCTTGGGGACGTTGATGAAAAGGTCGCAGTCGAGCGCGGACCCGGCGATCCGATACTGATGACGGCCATGAGAGTGTGCGCGTACTGTTGCCCGATTGTCATAACCCACGCCATAGAATAGTTTAGGATTCAGACAAGGATCCGCAAACATGCTGTTGTTTTTCAGATCCACGAGGGTATAGCCTTCAGGGTCGCCGGGCAAGGGCCGCGGCTGGCATTTCGATACGCCCGAAGCCGCGAAGTATTCCGGTCGGAAGTCGATGAAATCCACGTGTCCCGGCGCGGTCTGATCATAGTGTTTGCGGAAGGCGGGAATATCGATCAGCCTTTCAAGGATGTTCATGTTACAGTCCCAGTGCGGGGCGTCTCCGACGGTAACATGTCCGCCCGGCCCCACGGCCAGCAGCGCGTAGTCAACGAGCGGTCGCACGACGGCCCAATGGGTCACCACGGTTTGCCAACTGTCGTCTTTGTTTTCGTTCCAATGCCGCACCATGTTGGGCTTCACAGTAACGCGTCCCCCCGGCGGCACGAGGTCACTCAAGGGATTCCACTGCGAGGTCCCGAGACGTTCCTCGTCCAGGCCCATTCCCTGGAGAATGCGGCGAACGCCGTCATAAGTCTCGTTGTCGCCGGGCACTTTTTGAGCCCAGGCGCAGTCGGCAAGCTCGGGATAGTCGACTCCCGGCCCATAGGGAACATGCTCGGGATAGCCACGGACACCTGTAACGAGGCGGACTCTGCGTTCCATTTCAGCAAGTACGACTTTACGCTCATTCTGCTTCATCGGATTGAGCCTACAACGATAAGGATATCCATGAGTGCGGGATATCGGCCGGCAGGTTGAACCTTTCGTTGCGATGGAATAGAAGAGAGGCTACGGACTGTTTGCTGGGACAATCTCATGCAGATTCGCAAGCATGCTTTGTGCTATTCGATCCCAAGACAGAAAATGAGATTGCAGTCGCACGGTACCTTTCGAAAGAAGATCTTGCCCCAATTCCGGGCTGTTTTTCAATCTTACAATTGTACTCTTCATTGCCTCCGCGTTCCAGGGGTCGAAATAGACTGCAGCGTCGCCACATATTTCATGGGCAAAGTCCAAATCACTGGTGACGATGGGCATGCCGAAATGCATTGCCTCTAAATAGGTTCTGGTGAAGGACTCGAGAAGCGTGGGGAGAAGCAATGCCTGGCAATGGCGATAGTAAGCGGCGATTTCCTTCTGGGACAACACGCCAACGTTGATGATCCGATCGCCCAGGCCCGCACGTTGGATTCTTGCCAGGAGCCTGCCCGCTCTGGGATGCTGATCGGCGGCGATCGTGATCATCACGACCACATCGTCCAACTCGTCGCCAAACCGCTCAAACATCTCCACAATGGTCTCAAGATTCTTTTGTGGGTAGTACCTGGCAAGACAGAACAGTTTCATCTTGTCTTGCAGGCCGGCAAGGGGACTGGGTATGTCGCATGCGGCGACCTGAAAAGTTTCGAGCGAAACGGCGTTTCCACAAACGGCCACCCTCCCCGAATAATCAAAAGTGTCTTTCAGACGCTTGCGGGCGACCTCGGTCTGGCAAAAGAGTAATTGCGTGTGACGAAGCTCTCTTTTCAGCAGCCACTTGTGGTAAACCGCCATCGCTTTCACCCTTAGCAGTTCCCTGCCGAAATGTCGAAACGGGTAGAACAAATGCGCGTCTCGACAAAGAACGGCTTGCGTGCACGGCGGCCTGCAAATACCTCTGTTTCCCAAGGCCAGTATCACGTCCGGTTCGAATTGCCGGACGATCTTAGGTAGCCGAAACATATCGAACAAATGGCGTCCAACGTGCCCACCGCGGCGGCGATAGAAAACCGTTTGATGTTTTGCGGAGTCAATGGGAATCGATCGATATTCGTCAAGCTCGGGCATGACAAAAAGATAGGTATGCGCGGGCATAACGGATGAGAGCGAGGCAATCAGACTTTGACCTGCCGACAGGCCTCCACCGGCGCGCAGCGCATGTGCAATGACCGCAATGCGAAGCGGCCCATCGTGGTGAAAGCGACCCTCCATCCTTACCACCCTTCCTGCTTGACATTGAGAGCCATAGTTTCCGTCAGGCCAACATGTCAGCCGAATTCCTGGCGACCGCACAACTCCGCGAACCTCGTCACAAGCCACTGCCAGCAAGAAGACAGGCCGGTGACTCATTCTGGCGGATTTCCCTTTGCACGGCTAATCACATACTGTAGCTTCCCTCGGTCGCCTACGATTTCTTGCACGGATTCAATGCGGATTGGCACCCTATTGTTCGTCCTTTGCGCGAGATCGCTTTTGACATTTTCTATGGCGAGGTTGAAACACTCCTTGTCGGTACACGGTACAACACGAAGAAGAAGTGACCAATCCGCCTGCTGAACTACCTGAAAGGCGCGAACGGCGTTAGGAAACTCATCAAAAATGGTAGTCAAGTACTCGCCACTAATCACGGTTTCCCCTGGCAGTCGGATCGTATCCGTGATACGCCCTTTGACAGCATCCATCATGGGCAAATGAACGCCGCATCCGCATTTGGACGCCAGTTGGCAGCCTTCGTCGCCATTTTCATAACGAATCAGCGGAAATACATAGTTTTCAAGGTCCGTGGCAATGATCCGACCGATTTCTTCTACTTCACATATCTGGTTATTTTCATCGACGAACTCGATATGTCGAGCATCAGAGAACATATGCAAGCCCTTGTGCTCACCGCATTCCGCCGCCAGCCAGAAGATCTCACAACATCCATATTGGTCATAGACGGGTGCTCGGAACACCCGTTCAATCATCGCACGTTGCACCGATGCCAGGGGGGTCGAAGTAACCCAAATCGCCTTTGGCGAGTCGATTTCCAGCCCATTCGTCTCAATGTAGTCAGCCAAATGCGTAATTGCTCCCACGTATCCCTGTAACAAGCTGGGACGCAATTGATTGAACTCCTCGATGAATTGAACGATGGTCTGTGGGGTCATGCTCGACGCATCGAGCCAAATCCGCTTGGTGGGCCACCAGATAGCGCAATTGACGATTCGTTGAAACACTGATTTCTTACTTAACCGTCGTGCATAACCGACATCGCTGCCGAATGAAAGCCCCCACCACTGCAACATGCGCCACCCCAGTGTTTCCATAGGATACCTTGCGTCGTGATAGACCTTAACGGGTTCCCCCGTTGAACCACCAGTCGTAGACAAGTAGCGGTCGCAGGCATTTGCATCTGGTGACATCAACTCATGGAAGTGCTTCACCAGATCCTCTTTTGTCAATATGGGAACGGCGTTCCAGTGATGCATGTCGCGCACGTCAGACGGGAGCAGGCCCACAGATTGAAAACGTTTTCTATAGAAAGGAACTTGCTCATACGCGTATTTGAGCAACCGCTTCCGTTTTTCCCAATTGATCGCCATGATTTCGTCCGGTGATCGAAACTGGTTTTCTAGCAATTGCTGGTAGTACCTGTAGGCTCGGGGGCGAGCCCACTTCTGCTTAAGCCAAAAGATTCGATCTTTGATGGTTAGATTATGAGACTCATGCATGATTTGGTCTCTATCGGTTTGCTACTTGGTGTCGAACGAAGTGCCCCCGTGACCCAGGCCGTTTTGCAGTCGTTACTTCAGGACATCGTTTTCAAGCACAGTAAGTAATGCTTCTCGGTGGGCCTCGCAACGAACGACGTTGCATGCCGTGAGCAGGGCGCGCCTGGAGTAGACGCGAGTCACAAACGGAAACCATCGGTTCAGGAGAATCAGGGGCCGATGGTGCGCCAGCAAGAGACTCAGATATTTGGACGCTTGCCCGGCGCAGAACGAGTTCCAGTGGTCCCGTAGTAGTCTGCTATCGTGAATCTCGGAAGACCGCTGCGCCAGTTTCGCCAGAAATGCCCTTTCAGCTTGCGGCTTCATGCAACGTGCCCCGATATGGCCTCTGAATTGAGTGTATGGCACCCATTGTACGTCTGCCGCACGATTATTGTGGATCTCAATCTTGACCAGGAAGCCCTCATGCCATGAATCGGGTATTTCCGGGCAATCGAAAATGAAATTACCTTGTCCATAGACAATAGTACCTCCCCGATATGACTCAACACACCCGGGGCAGTGGGTATGTTGATTGATAACGATGTTCGCGCCCTGTTCAACGAGAAAATGCGCAGTATCCATCATTCCGGGGCTTGGGTATGGATAATGCTCGTTTCCGCCATGCAGTAGGACAATCAAGTAGTCGATATCGGCACGAATCTCCCCCATCAATCTTACGAAATCTATGACACTGATTGGGTTGGCGCCCCACGACGTCTCGGTGGCGATGGAGAATTCTCGGTCCGCCATGGCCACTACGCCAATTCGAATACCACAAACTGTGCGCAAAAAGGGGCGTCGCGCGGCGATGAGATTAGGCCCGGCACCAACCGTCGCTAATCCGCTCTTCTCACAACACGACACGGTATTTGCCAATCCTTCTTCTCCATGGTCGAGCGCATGGTTGTTCGCCAGCCCGACAAGGTCGACCCCCGCTGCACACAAACCGTGGACGCTCTCCGGGTGGCTTGACAGGGTGGGACCGCTCTTGTGAATCGGACGGGGAGACTCGACTAGTGGACACTCCAAGTTCACTATACTCAGATCAGCTTCCGCCAGCATGGGATACAGGTCCCCGAAGAGTACCTCGGCGTCACCCCGCCGGAAGTAGTCTTCGGCTCGCATCCCGGGATAGACGTCACCCCCTATCACAACGCTGACGGGTTTCCCGTGTTCGATCTGTTCGTTTCCGTTACCTTGCGATTCCATGTTCAACTTCCTCAATCTTGTTCGGTGCACAAAACAGATTATTTAGAGGACATTTCAAAACCGGTGCTCTGATTGTTGTCATTCTGAGCGCAGCGAAGAATCTCGGCTTTCGCGGAGGGGAGATCCTTCGCTTCGCTCAGGATGACCGTTTTGAAATGCCCTCTAGTGAAGTATAGCTATAACAGAGGATTCCTACATCTGCATGGCTCGTAACCTCCAAGTCAACCGGCGGGGCGACGAATGGAACGTGGATGATGCTGGGACATACTTCGTGAATCTCCGGCAACAATCCATGATCACGCCTAAACCGCAGTCCCAAATGCTTCGCCATAGCTTCGGCCATGTGGGACTCCGGATCCGCATCTCCAAAACTGTAGTTCACGAGCAAGGCGTCCCGCCAACCGAGCGCCGCAACACGGGCAGCCAGCAGACCTGAATCCACACCTCCGCTGAATAACAAAACCGGATTGCGTTCCGGGCACACCTCCACCAAGCTATCATCAAGGACCTGGTGAACCACCTTTCGCTGATCTTCATCTCCAAGTGTCCAATCAGTATCCGTGCCTGTCGGCCATGACTCCAAACGGCCGCAACTCCGTATTTGCAGGTTGTCTTGCATCACGACCCACCGTTGTCCAGGCACAAACCGAACAATATCACGCCATAGACTCAGCGGAGGCACAATGGCCCCAAACTAGAGAATGGAGAACAGGCTTCGATCATCCACAGCGGTGTTTTCTTGCCCGAGGCAACGGGGATCATTGCTGATACGCAGTTCCTCACGCCGAAGACTCCAATAGAGGGCATCCGTGCTCGCAAACGGAATGTCCATACTCACCTCACCCTTGTTCTTGTCGATGTGAATCCGTATGGTCCCGATCGAGCAGATCCTCTGGTTTGGATCATCGACTATCTGTTCGAAAGTGCCATCCAACGTGCACTGCCGATGTCGGTCTATTCTCAGAAGGAGCGGGGTCACAACGGAGTCTCCCTGCTACCCACCGTACTGACAAAACACATCTTCAACGCTCTTTGCATAAGAATACATCAAGAGTGCGAGTGCTACATTCCCAACCACCCCTCCAGAGCTGTAATGAAGCGTTGCGCATTCCTCTGGGGCGTGAAGGCCTCGAAGATCCGTGAGGAGGCGGCTCCGTGCTGTTGTGCAAGCTGTGGCATTTTAACGTAAGCACGCATCGCGTTGGCCAATGATCCCGGATCGGCCGCACGAACGATATAACCGTTTTCACCGGAACGGATCATGTGCGGCCCGGCTCCGACACAATCGGAAGCGATCAGTGCCCTGCCCAGCGACGCCGCTTCGTTCAGGACGACGCCCCAGCCGTCCTCGCGAGAGGGCAGGATCATGACATCCGCGGCCTGGATGACGTTGGCGATCTTATCGGCGGGCATGGTTCCTCGAAAGAGCACACGTTCGGCAATGCCCAATGTCTCGGCTAAGCGCCGGTGTTTTCCCCCGGAAACGTCAGGGCCCACAAGGGCAAGCACCCAGTCGGTCGTCTGCAACTCCGCGTAGCTTCGCAAGAGAACGTCAGGCGCTTTTCTCTTGCACAACGCTCCACAGAACAGGAAAAGCCTTCTGCCGTTCGCAAAATCCTTGATCGTTTCGTCGCATGGTGCTGCCGGATCAAGGCCATCGCAGGTATAGGGCAGGAAGGCTATTCGCTCGATGGGAACCCCCAATTTCCGCAAGTCGCTTCTCGCAAAGTCCCCGATGGCAAAGGCCCCCAGAGCGGTCCTCGTGATTTGTCGGGCGTACCGCATCCATCGCGGCATGCCGGCAATCCGACGCAAGCCGTGCCGGCGGCACTCGCTCCAGTGAACCCAACGACTGCCCGCGCGAATTATCTGTCGCAAAACCGCGCCTGCTACCGGCGCCCTTGCGCCGGGAATAACGTGAATGCGCTCCCGCCAGTCTGGAACACTTGCTTCCAGGTCCACCGGCTTTTCTACGTACCGTTCGCCTTCCGGAAGGTCGCCCACTTCGTGCCAGCCGAGTAGCGTGCGGCGTTCGCTTAACGGGTGGTCGTAACGAACACCAAGATCAACGCGACCGCTCTGGCGTAACGCGTTGAAGAACCCTGTCTGATGATGGCTCGACGTGCTCATCCAGATGAGAACCTTGTGCATGTCTATACTCCCCCAATATACTCGTAGTCAAACGGAGCGGTTTCCCGACGGCAGTATGAAGCCACAACTCTTGAAACAGATCGTCTGTGACCAGGGTTTTGGTCTTGCGGTGTGTGATTTTGTTCAACAGTTGCTGAAGTTGCTCCCGTCGGATCGCTTCGCGTTTTCCCTCGCTGCGAAGGTTCGTAGGGCGTCCGGATCAGCTCATGAATATAGGATCATGGATTAACCGCTTCTACATACAGGCTCTCTCCGGGCCTTTCCGCGAGATCCAGCGGCGCACTTGCCGGGATGGTGGTGGTGCCTTGTTCCATGGCTCTTGCTTCCTGATAGCCGACCGATTCCAAAAGCTTGCACAAGGAACGTCCATCATACATCCATTTGTGACTTCTATCGCCGACGGCCAGATGCCTGATTCTTTCCAAGATTGATCGTGAGCTTGTCCTCCCTAAGCCGGTTAATGCAACGAAAGCGTCTGCGTCACCATCCTTGAGATAGCTCTCCACGCAATACTTGATGTCGGGAACCGCAATTCTTATGATTCCCCCACTTTTCAGGACGCGGCGGGCCTCCTTGAGAAACTTGACGGCATCTTCCCCGTCTAAGTGCTCAAGCATGTGGCTGCTGTAGACTACCTCAACGGATCCATCCTTCTCGGGAATATGTTTGCTTGCATTTGCCCATCTGATTTGTGCATTCTTGGCAAATGAAATGTACCTCTCCTGGGATTGGTTAAGGAGCTTCAAGATCCTCATCAGCCTTGGCAATAGAGGAATTGTGGCTAATCGAATGCTCGGTGAATTATCATAGTTATTCCAGCCATCTGTTGGTGTTTGACCACAACCTATGTTTATGCGGACTGACATTTTCTTCTCATTACATCAATTATGTGAAGCGGAGAGTGCCTCAACGGAAGAGGCGGTGCGTGTTATTCGGCGAAACGAAAGAGGTTCAGACTATCGACGATGCCCGTTCTCTCAATCCATTCAATGAGTATATGATCAGAGCGACCGGGGGTCATTTTTCAAATGGCTGGTCGAAGGCCTGTCAACTCCACCGGCGGCTCGAACAGATAAGTTGCCATCGGTATGTTTCTACTTTGGGAAGTATAAACATGTATTCGTTCGCCCGCGCGTCCCAACGCGTTGGCAAGTCCGCTGACCGAACGGGCAACACCCGTGTCGGTTACATAGCAGCCTCCATGAACGAAAACAATGCGAAGATTCTCAGGTGGCTTCTGCATTGGTGTGTTGTCATGGCCCGAGGGGTGAAGGGAGTCACTCGTCATCGGTCGGCCTTGGTTTGTTGCTCGACGATTGAACTGGTTTGGATCATCTTTTTGAAGGTAGCCGGTATGCCTGCAACAAGGGTGTTAGGAGCGACATCTTTCGTAACCACACTGCCTGCCGCCACCACGGCGTTCCGGCCCAGGCGAACGCCGGGCAGGATGATCGCTCGCGCCCCGATCCAAACGTCGTTCTCAATCACAATGGGAAGGGCACGGTGTGCCCTTTTCTTGATTTTCCCGGTATAAGCGAGTCCGGCGGTGAGAAGCATGGCTTCGTACGAAAGGACAACACCGTCGCCGATGTCGACCGGAGCATCCTCGCGCGCTAGGACATGAACCCGTCCGTTAATCTGAACCCCTTTGCCCATCGAGACGTTCCACGGCGTTGTAATGAACACTCCCTCGCAAATCTGGCTACCTTCCCCGAAATGCCTCAACAAATGGCGGTAGTATTGATTCCGCACTCGGCTGCGGATTTTTTTTGCGAGTTGCCCCACAAGGTAGATCGCTTTGGCTAATGCGTTCATTTCACATCCACGCGAGTCAAACCCGCAAAAGGTTTCCCGGGGGAAAACACTTCATTCAGCAAGGGCTCATCTGCCCAACAAGCTGATATGACGTTTTGTGAACTCCTCAATACCCTGTTGCTGGCGTTCCAGCGTGTGCTCCAGACTCCGCTGATACGCCGCAACCGAAAGACGCTTTCGCAGATCCGAATCGTCCAACACGCTCGCCATCGCGTCCGCCAAACCGTCGACGTCGTTTGGCCGGACAATGATACCGGCACCGTCGCGGAGTTGCCAGGCCACACTGCCGACGTCCGTGGCCACCACCGGACATCCCATCGCCATGGCTTCATGCACGACTCGTGGAACCCCTTCGGTCATAGACGGCAACACGAACATATCCGCCTGCCTGTATTGCTCGAACAACGCTTCCCCATGAGGCACGTGGCCAAGGAACACGACCTTGTCTCCAAATCCATGCGATTTCGCATAAGCCGTCAACTCCGATTGCTGAGGGCCCGGACCGATCAGGACCATCTCAAAGTCGTTGCCTCGCTGTCTTAACTTGCTCAACGCCGCGAACAGAATGTGTAGTCCTTTCAGCCTTACGAGTCCGCCCACGAACAGAATCCTGGGAGGATCGTGTAACGCGAAGACGGTGCGCTCCCGATAATCGTGTTCCTCAAGGAGGTGATTTGTCGTGATCAGCGTGGGCGTGGTGCTCGGAACATACTGCTCCGCCAATTTGGGCCCGATCGCTACGACACAAAAGGCGCGATCACACATCGTCTGTACCGCTTTCCTCGCCGAGGTCGCACGAAAACGCCGCGTAAGAGTCCTTACTAGCCCGCGCTTGTCCTCACAAAGGATTACCGACTCCCAATCACCGTGAAGCTCTGCCATAACGGGAATGCCCTTTTCCCAGGCCACTTGAGCACACCAGTATCCTTCGTAGCTCGGCATCCTGACGTACAGGATATGATCCTTCGTCAATATTTGCCTGGCAACACGCTGGGTCGATGCCTTCCTCCGCCAAGGCGAACCTGAACCGTCGTGCAAAGGTATCGCCTTCACGTGATCCGGCAGGGCTACTAAATCCCGCCGCGTGCTCCTATGCGTTGCCTCGGGCCTCAATAGAATAACCTCGTCCATGAAGCTTATCCACTGCATCAACGACTTCTGACCGCAGGACGCAACCAGACAACGATTTCCGTCACGAACAAATGGCGCGCTAGAGACGATCACATATCGGAGTGGTTTTGGCATCTATTCTTCTCCATGTACTTCGAGGTTCATTTTTGATTTTGCTGTTGCTGGCCAATCATCCTCCATAATCAGGTGATCGGTTTCCATAAGGGATCACGTTCAGCGCTAACTCGGAATATGCGACGGTTCTCCCGGTCGGTTGCCCCTGTTCACTCTGATAAACGGCCTTACTGTGACCATGGACGAGTCAGCCACCCGTGAGTAGGCTCCCCAAAGAACGACCGCCCAAAGTACCCAGAAAAACTTGAACCCCATGATCGACAACGACAGCATGCTGTAGAGCGTCATCAAGTACAGGCTCCCGAAAACTCCCCATTCGAGCGGGACGCCGGATCGGATAAAGTAGACGACTGGCCAAAAACAGAACAGGCAAAAGAGACACAGGCCTGGCACTCCGCAGTAACTCGCGACGTCGAGGAAAACATTATGGGTGCCATAAACGTTCCTGGGGGTGAAGCAACCAAATATGGGACTCGACATGATTCCTTCAATCGCCCTGAAAAACTGGGCTGCTCGATTGTCCAGCATCCCCAAATGCCGGCTGGCTTGAAACCGCATTAGGGCCTCCCAATAGCGACTTACGTCCTGGCTCGCAAAGAGCATAACGGCTCCCACGACGACGAGCATAAGAATGATTCCACGGAGGGTGTCGCGGAAAACCTTGCCGAATCCCCTTCCACGGCACGAGAAATAGTGGACGCCAAAGGGGACCACGCAACCCACCGCGATGCCCAAAACCGAAGCACGGGAAAGCGTCGCGAGCACCGAGGGAATGATGATCACCACCAGGGCTTGACAGCCCCACTTCGCCAATCGCTGACGTGTGGTCCTCACCGTCATCGAGAAGAACGCCAGGTGGATCAACCCGGCCATCCCGATGACCATGCACGCGCCCAGGAAGTTGTAGTCACCTTGGCCACCCGCGAAACGTTCCAGGCCGCCTCGCATCACACCAATATGAATCAGCCTTTCCAGCCTTTCGGCCAAGAAGAAATTCAGGCCGATCTTCGACAGCCAGAATGGCAACGCCGCCATCACTCCAGCCAGTGAAATGCCCACGGCAATTCCCAAAATCGATGCCCGTTTGCCATGCATCTCCTTCAGCGCGATGATCGAGGTGAATCCACCCAGGAGCAGTTGCGTTACAAAGGTAGTGGTCGTCAACATCGTTGCCGTGATCAGTGACCAGAGAAACAGGGGCAAGAACAACGGCAGAAAAACGCGCAGCTCCGTGATGAACCTGCCTTCGACGATCCATAGCGTGTTTCGGACCACCCAGGTCACAATAAACAGCTGTGTCAGCGTCAACGGGCAGCCCGGCGGTGCGCCGACTGTCTGAGTGACACACAACAAGAAAATGGTGGAGACGGGGCTCTGGCAACCTACCAGAAACAACACCACCCATACACCCCAGTGGCAGTACGGTACCACGGTCTCGATACTCAGGATACACACACTGAAGAAACACACCGCCAACAGAGTCCCGTTGAACCATGAGGATCTGCCGACCGGGTCAGGTTGAAGTCGAGGCAATTGACGCATTGGTCGCTCAATATTTCTGGTCCAGGAGGAAATGATAACTGAAACGCTCCATTCTATTATGACGCCTGCTCACAAGAATATGCCCGTTCGTCGATCTTCAACATCCTATGCGTGGCAAACCCCACCGTGGCCAGCCCCGCGAGGAAGACGAGGGCTTGATGCGTCCAATCCGGGCAGGCATAACCAGCGACGCCTGCGGCGAACAACGCTGCCCAAATCAGTCCCGCTTCCCAAGACATCACCACGGCACGAGGCACCAGGTTATTTCGAACGCAAACGAAAAAAAGGCAGCTGGCCTGACAAACATCCGCGAACAACATGGTTGTGGCCACTCCCATGGCACCGTGTTGCACAAGGAAGAAACCGCTGCCGACAAGTGTCACCCCAAAAATCAGAAAACCTCCAAAGGCCCACCACACCATGTTTTTGGCAAGTAGGGCTCGCGTGAAGCCGTGGCAGGAAATCGTGATGCATGTGGTAAGAACAATGATCGAGCAGGTTTGCAGAAAAACCGGACCTGCATAGTCCTTTCCAAACAGGATGCCAGCCAATTCCGGAAAACACAGCAAGGGGAAGGCGCAAACCACGCCCAAAACCCACGACGAAAGCACATTCACGCGATCTAGCCGCTCACTGTTCCGCACGCCCACATTGGAAATCATTGATAACAGCGGTCTACTCAGTGTCATGCCCAAGAATAACACCACCTGCTGAATCGCCAACGCCCCTCCAAGAAGACCCAGAGCCGCGTAACCATTCGGCTCGTTGACCAACATCGCCCGGACAATCCAGTGGCACGGAATGCTGATCATGCTGATCAGAGCCGATGGTAAACCGAAGTGCCAGAGCACCTTCCATTCTCGATAAAAACCCGACGCTACCAGCGGCACGCCCGATCGAGACGCTTCGAGACAAAGAGCCAACAAAGTCAGGATCCAATTGACGATGCGGACTCCAACCAAGGCCCAAACCACACCGGTCAAGCCACCCCAATGGGCACCGCAAAAAAGCAACGGGAACGCGGTGAGCCCCATCAGGAGGTTTGCCTGGGCGATCCGCTTGAATGCCTCGAAGCCTGCCAACGCACCAATCTGAGCGCCCGTAACCGCGTCGAGGAACAGAATAATGGTTCCAACCCGAAGAAGGACGCCAAGGTGCGCCGCATCCAACGTGTGTTCGGCTAGCCACGGAGCGCACCAAAACAGCGTTCCTGCCACCAGGCTACTGCTGGCTAGGACAATGAACGCGCATAGTCCCATAATGCGGCCTGCTTGTTGCGGATCACGCTCCCGAAACTCGGCGATGTACTTATTGGCCATCGTGCCAAGGCCGAAACCGGCAAAGACTCCAAATGTCCCCAGCGTGCTGCGGATGATCTCCAACTCGCCAAAAACCTTTGGACCGAGGATCCGGGCCACCAGCACCAGCGCAACAAACATCAGCCCGCGCGAGATTCCTACCCCCACCAGCGACCAAAACGCACCCTTCACCAACCGATAAGCAAGCGGCGAGTTCTCGATGTGCTCGAACGCTGGACGCAGGAAAGGAGGGCAACAGGCGGATGCAAGGGACTTGACGTTCATTTGCCCGCTCCGCATCCACGCAGGAACTGCCGGCAGGCGGTTAGAATGCGATCGCACGCCTTGCCATCGCCGTAAGGATTGACCGCGTTGGCCATTGTCGCGTAGGCCTTCTTGTCGGTCAAGAGCGTTGTCACGCCTGCGATAATCGATTCCATGTCCGTGCCCACCAGCTTGGCCGTGCCCATCTCGACCGCCTCGGGACGCTCGGTCGTGTCTCGCATAACCAACACCGGCTTACCGAGGCTTGGGGCTTCCTCCTGGACGCCGCCCGAATCGGTCAATATCAGGGTCGCCCGGTCCATCATTGCCACAAACGGCAGATAAGCGAGTGGGTCGATCAGATGGACGGTGTCGTGGGTGGTCGTCCCGAGCAAGCGGTTAACCGGCTCGCGGACATTGGGATTCAAGTGGACAGGGTAAACGAAATGGGTATCGGGAAACCGCTCAGCCAGGCTCCCAATTGCCCGACAGATATTCTCAAAACCGTCTCCGAAATTCTCCCGGCGATGCCCTGTTATCAACACGGTGGGCGGACGCTCGTTGTTCTTTCGGCTGCCATCAGGCTGAAGAAAGTCGGGTAACCCGTCCACCAGCGGCGGATTCGCACGTATGCGACCGACGGCATACAACAAAGCATCGATCACGGTATTTCCCGTGACAAAAATCCTCTTGCGGGGTACCGCTTCGCGAACGAGGTTGTGCCGGGCTGTTTCCGTCGGGGCGAAATGCAGATCGGCCACGCGAGAGGTCAGCACACGATTGATCTCCTCCGGAAACGGAGACCATTTATTGAAGGTCCGCAGGCCCGCTTCCACGTGGCCGATGGGAATGTTTCGATAGAAAGCACACAGAGCGGCACAGAAGACCGTCGTGGTATCCCCTTGAACGATCACCAACTCAGGGCGGCTTGTCTCCAAATACTCGTCGACCGCGGCGATGGCCCGTGAGGTCAGTCCGGCAAGCGTCTGGTTCGGCTGCATCAGATTGAGGTCTGCATCGGGCGTGACGCCGAAGACGGTGAGCACCTGATCCAGCAGCTCTCGATGCTGACCGGTTACGCAGACATGCGGCTCGAACCCCTGATGGTCGCGCATCGCCAGCACGAGCGGGCAAAGTTTGATCGCCTCGGGTCGTGTTCCAAAGATAATGGAGACGCGTCTGGGAGAGTTCTTCACGGTCACGTCCAACTGTGTTTTATGCGTAACGGTTCCTAGTGCGACCGAAGCCACAATCCAACGCAAAAGTCCCTGAAGTTTGAGAAGTATCTCACAATCCCGAACGTAATCGTACGGATCTCCAAGGCTTTTGGAACCCTTCCGTAAAGAAACAGCTTGGCAAGGCGGCAATGGCAGGGTTACTTGTACTTCTTGGTAACCTCATGGAGTGCGTCTGCAAACTCCTTCAGTTGCTTCCTGGCCTGCTCCGGTTTGTTCGCCGAGAGCTCAATCATCATCTTGACAAGCGGCGGCCAGGTTTTGTCGTCGCGATATTCCCATCGAGCCTTGTTCAGACCCGGGGTGTCGTAGATAACGTAGTCGCCAAACTGGAACCAGTACAAGACGAGGATTCTGTTGCCGTCCTTTTCGAAACTAGCCAGGCGGGCCGTTGCCGAGGTGCCGTCCAAAGCGTTCAGTTTGAACTCTTCCTTACCAAGAGTCGTCCAACCGTTGGACGGATAGCATCTCGTGGGCGGGTGAGGAGCGATGCGCCAAAAGGTATTGAAAAGTGCAGCATGAAGCGTGAGGTCTCGCCCCGTTGCGCAGTTGGTGTAGCTGCGACTGACTACTTCTTTGGCACCCACTCCGCGGAAAAGCCTGTCCTCAAAGGGGATGTCCTTCGCCCGCCAGTTTCCCAGTTCCATGGGGATGCTGCTTAGGGGTTCGTCGGGCAGGCGAATCTCGCGGTAGACGCCACTTTGGTGACTGGAAAACCATCCGCCAACGGAGAGCAAGACAATCAAAGCGATCCCAATGGCCAGTTTAGTCAAAGTCGTATTCATGGGCATTCGTTTTCTCGCATGGTTCTAGGGAATCCTGAATGACCGTCGTCACTTACACTTGGCGAGAAGGGAAGACGGTTGTTCTTTCCTATTTGGGGTATCGATCAGTCGGGGAATCCACGCCGTCGTGGCTGAGTGTTGTGATGGCCTCGTCATCAATCGAAGGGGTGGGGGCTTCGTCTTGGGTGGCAATGGTCTGCAACTTGGCGTTGAACGGCTCGATCAACTCCATCAACTGCTCAATGTCCGAGCATGCCGACTGCTGGTCACGCTGGCCGGTGACCTGCACCAAGCCCACGGAGCGATCGTGGAGCACCAATGGGATCTCGATATGCCAACGGCAGCCGCCCGCCGCGTGGGAAGGCTGTTCCCAAGCGGCGTGATAAGCTTCGCTCATGGTAGGTATGTTGACGTCCAAGCGAATCTTGATCAGTTGGAGTTTATCGGCCGACTCGATAAGCGTGACCCAGAGCAAATCCCACGGTTCGTTCCCCTGCAAGGGCATGCTTGTTTGCCAGACCGTGTCGCGTCGGGGCAAGATCGGCGAGACCAACGTGCGGCTGATACCGCGCAAACGAGTTCCGACCAGCAAGAGCTCGGCGCGGCCGAATATGCCCGTGGCAATGAAAATGGCTACCATGCCCAGACAGGTCAGTGCCACGATTCTGTCATCGTTGCGGATAAGGCTGACGAGTGCGGCTATCGCGATCACGGCGCAGCAAGTTGCCACCCAACCGAGCACCTTGCGGTTGCTGCCCAACAGGTCCAGCAGCCGATGATGCAGATGGGCCCGATCCGTGTCATAGATGCTTCGCCCGGTCAGTTTGCGTCGCAGGATAGCGGCGGCCGAATCGAAGAAAGGAAGTGCCCAAATCGCCAGGGGTGCGGCCAGCAGCACGGTGCCGGGCCCCTTGAGCGATCCCCCAATGGCCAGCGCGCCGACCACCAAACCGATCAACATGCTCCCCGAATCGCCAAGGAATATACTCGCGGGCGGGAAATTGAATCGCAGAAAACCAAGAAGGCTTCCGGTGAACACCATCGCAATGATCGCCACACCTTGATTGTTCGCGCCTTGAATGGTCATGACCACCGCGATGGCGGCGATGGTGCAGCTAAGAATGATTCCCAGTATGGTGGCCAGGCCGTCGATGCCGTCGAGTAGATTCAGGGCGTTGATCGCTCCGAGCAGCCACACGAGCGTGACGAGATAAGCGAAAGGGCCGAACGGAATCACGTAACCGAAGAGCTCGATGCGCTCAATCACCAGGCCGCCGAACATCAGAACGCCCGCGGCCAGCACCTGGCCCAGCAGCTTGTGCTTGCCTTTCAGCCCCTTCCAGTCGTCGATCAGGCCGACAACGACGATGACCAACCCGGCCAAGAGCAAGTAGGGGAGTTGCGCGTAGCCGCCCCGCAGCTTGGACGGCAAGTCGGAACTGTTGCCCAAGGAGGAGATGGGCGTTGCCCCGGCCGTGATCCAGAGCGTTCCCAGAATGATGGCCGTGGTCACGTAAATCGCAAGACCGCCGCCGAGCGGTGTTGTCCGACCGTGCAGCTTCCGATGCCCGTCGGGATCATCCGTCAAACCAATCCGAGGCGCAATCTCGCGAATCAGCGCTGTCAGCCCGAGACTGACGAGGCAGGCGAGCAGGAAAATGGTTGGTTCTGATCCCATGGTCGCTGTTTGTTGGCCGCAACGAGGTCGGCCATCTCCCACGTACGTTCAGGAGGACGGTACCGGCGTTCACATCAGTCCTAAGCGGAGGGTTGCACGCTCTGAACAACCGTGTCGACGACACCATATCCATCCTCACTTGAGCTGGTTACCACGGCTTCAATGTCATGGACGCCAAAGGCCTCGAGGATCTCACAGGCCGCCATTACTTTCGGAACACGACTGAAGTCTCGGAAGATCGAAAGCACGACAGAATCCACGTGTTGGCTGATATATCGCGAGTCGGCCACGGGTAGAATCGGGCTTCCGTCGACAATCACGAATTCATAATTATCGCGAAACTCCTCAAAAAGTTGCTTGTCACCACCGTTGGCCAACGCCTGCAAAGCGTGCCGGTCACATCGCCCCGCGGTCACCACTTCCAGATTGGGAAGCCCGGTCGCCTGCGGTAAGCTCGCTACGTCGTTCTCGCCGCAAAGAGCTTCACTGACACCCGGATGCAACGGCAACTGGAACGCCTTGTCGACCGCCGGTCGACGCAGGTCGAAGTCGACCAACACGGTTCGTTTTCCGGCCCGGGCCAGACTCATGGCCACCTGGGTGGCCAGGGTCGTCTTGCCTTCTCCGCTGACCGCGCTGGTGATCAGCACAACCCGATTCTTCTCGATCGCCGCATTACGGAGCAGCTTGGCCGCGATCGTGTCGATCGATTCGGCAAGTCGCACGTTCCATTGTTGATTCTTCCCGCTTGGCGCACCGAGTCGTTTGATGGCGCGGCTGGGGATCACCGGTACCGAACCGATGACCGGCAAGCCAAGCCCCTTGGCCACATCCTCCGAAGAGTTGATACGCTGCTTGTGCACATCCCACCAAATGATGACGAATAACGGAAAAGCCAAACCGACCAGCGCCCCGACAATGGAGAGCGCCACCTTCATCTGGGGATGGTCGTAGCTCTGGGGTACCTCAGGCGACTGACGCGCTCGGATTCGCGGACGAGAATTGGCTTCGACCTCAAGGGCCTCGCGCTTTGCGGCTATGGTCTTCCTTGTTGCCTCGAAGTTCTCCAGTTCCAATTGCATCATGTCCAACTCGACGGTAGACCGGCCAATCTTCTCGAATTGCTCTTCCTGGCTGTTGACTTGGTCCTGAAGGTCCTTTGCAGCGTCCGTCGCAAGGCCGACCCTCACCGTTAGGTCGGCGATGATGTTCTCCAACTCGCTCTGCTTCGATTCCAAAATCGAATAGGCAATCTGTTGCTCCCGCTCGGTGAGTTGTGCCTGAATAAGGGCCATCTGCTGGTTGAGCCGGTCGGAGAGGGGGTCATAGGTTCCGGGTTTAGCCATCTGGCTTTGCTGGGCCTTGGCTTGCATCAGACCGCTGAGGGTTTTCTCGAGGTCACGGCAAATCGAATCGCCACGCTTCATCTGTTGGAGTTCCATGCCTATCGCCGGCGACTCTTTGAGCCGCCGAAAAGCCTCCTGGGTAGCCTTGAGTTGGGCGTTGCCTCTCCGTAACTCGATTTGTACCTGTGTCAGTTGATTGCGATACACGTTCAATTGTTGCAGGGCGAACTGCATTTTCAGGCTGAGCGTCCCCTTGTCGCTGGTGCCCAACTCGTCGGCCAATCGCTTCAACGTCGTTCTTCGTTTCCGAATCTCTTGTTCCTTACGCGCCAAGACATTGCCAAGATCGGCCAATTTCCGGTGTTTCATGCTCCGATCGTTCTCGACAATCTCGCTGATATACGCGTCAACAATGGCTTGGACGATCTTCGCGACCTCCTTCGGATCGTTGTCGGAGAGACTGACCCGCATGATCGCAGATTCGCCGGGAAAGGAGACGTGGAGCTCATCTTGCAGCCAGATGATCGGGTCGGCCTTCTCACGCTCGACGATCGAAAGCGCAATGATTTCAGGTTTCCGCAACGCAGCCATCAGAACAAAGGGACTTTTGAGCAACTGGGCTTGCGTCTCCTTGAAGACTTGGTACTCCTGCTGCGCGCTGTAGCTTCTCTCCGGAAACACCAGCACATCGTCGCGCATGGACACTTCGATCAGCGCCGTGGCCGTGTAGCTCTTCGGCATGAGAAACCACGTGGACGCGCCGACGGCAACCGCGAGAGCGATACCGATAACCAGCCCGAAGAACCAATGGCGACGGACAGCGTGCAGGTAGACAGCAGGGTCGGAACCGGCTCCTCGGCCATAGCTGGGCACGGAGCCCCAATCCAAGTCCTTGGCTCCCAACGGAGCGGTGTGGTGCACCACTAGCGGCTGGCCGTTCGAAGACGGATTCTGCGATGCATCATTGTTCTCTTTGGTCGACATGAGCCTCTCCTCAACTCTAGGGGGTAAGTCGCAAGTATTGGGAATCGCGCCAAGAGCAAAAAGACCTTGGCTCGAGATGAGAGCTGTGGCGCAAAACGATTCTGGCGATCCAAAGCCCTGTTATGTTCGACAAACCTCGACTATCTGAACTGTCTACCGCATCCATGGCAACTAGGGTACGCCACATCCGTCTTACCGAAACGTCGCAACGTCATCGGCGTACCGTCAACCGTCAATCCTGCCGGGCGGGACGATCGCCCGGTAAACGCGTTCGACCTTCACTTCGTTGAGCACTGTCGACGGCTGCCGTGCCCAGCGCAATGGGCGTCTCCCGCTCCGGAGCAACGAATAGATGGTCTAACAACGCCGTCTCGAACCACAAAATGGCTATCGCCATCGGCATCATCAGCCAACCGGCCAAATCGTGGAAAATCTTATCACCCAACTCTTGGCTAACGTTTTCATAGAGAATCGCCGTAACCGTGATTCGCGCAACGTTGGCGATAATGGCAATCGGAGGGGCGCTAATCGCGATAAGGATTCGAATCAACGGGTCACGACGAACGTACAATGCCGCGCCAAAAGAAGCGGCGAAAAACAGCATCAACATCCTGAGCCCGCTGCAAGCCTCAACCACGCCCAAACGCGAGTTGCTCAACGCAATCACGTTTCCTTCCGCAACCGCCGGCATCCCCAACGTTTGCAATACAAACACGCTGATACCGGTGCCAATTTTCTGGAGTTCCTGGCCAAGCATTTCGCCAAGAACCTGTGGAAGTGGAGCCATGAAGAATAAGAACACGATTGCCGGCCAAGACCATTGGATGGCATGCCAGCCGCCGATCAGGAGCATTAGGCCGCCAACCAACGGCACAATTGACCAGACTTCAAGCACGTGGTTGAACCGATAGTTGGCGTACATCGACGCCGCTACGCCGGCCGACACAAGCAGAACACCCCAGTAGCTGCCTTTCAACTGGTCCAGCTTGAGCATGTCGCGACGGTCCCAAAGAAGCCAAGCCGAAAAGACGGGTACGAGGAAACCGTAGATATAATCTTGGGAGTTATACCAAGTATTGACGAGCCAACAGAGTATCGGATAATAGACCCCAATAACCAACGCCAGCAGCACGATCGCACTGACGATGTACGTGTTCCTGGTTTTCGAATCAATCACTGTTGCTGTTGTAGTCAATGTTTGCACCTATCGGCATTGAGACTAAGGCCCAGACCGCTCGCGGCGATCAATCTTGGGAACTCGAAATTGGCGAAATGATCGTCCCGAGGCTTTCCGTTGGATCACTCACGTGGTTTGGCGAGACTTTCAACCGGACCACAGCGTCCTGAGGTGTGCTCACCCTATCCTTACTCTTCCCTGGGGGTACCGGACGGTCGGGACTGCGGTTGCGTGGCAACTTTTGTTGACGGAGACGTCTGGAAGAGTACCCGACGCGATAAGCCTGCCAAGCGACGACCGACCACCCCCTTATCCCCACAGCATGATTCAACACTCCCGAATTGTCAAGTTATGGGACCCGGTCACGCCCCTCAAAACGCAACTAGGATGCCAATGCAATCGGCAAGCTTCCACAGGAGCACCTAAACCCAGAGAACGTTAAAGCTTGTAGTTTCTCCCACTCCAACAACTCGGCCGGTCGAATGTTGACCAGTCACAACACTTCTTCCTCGGGACGTTGCGTTGGCAACGCATCGGAGCGAAAGGGCCGTGCGGCTGCTGCCGGGCCGGCGTACTACCCCAAATGAGCCGTCCTGCGTGGACCCACAAGTGGCCAGGCTCGCCACCAGCGATTCCTCGCGTTTAGGACCCCTACGAGTGTCGGGGTTGCATGGCCGCGGTGGTCCCGTTCTGCCGTCACTGTTCCAGACCGGGCAAAACGATCGCGGACTCCTTGGACCTCTGCGGCCTTCTGGGTCTGCCCTTACCCGGCACCACGGTTTCAGGCGGTTCGCCGCCCGCCTGATCGTCTGGTCCGGGCTTACGCGCCGCCGGGGGCTTCATCCGATCCGGCAACGCCTCCTCGGACAGCGCGGGGCTATTCTTGTACGGGTTGTACAAGGGATCGCCCACCAAGACTACGGTCCAGGAAAGAAATGGGCACGTCCGATAATACACCTCCGCCAGCGAGTATTTGCCCGTTAGAAGCAGCGGGAAAAAATCGTCGGGCAGAGGAAATGCTACGAGATGGGCTTCCCGGCACGAACCGAGCGTGGCACACGCGCCATCGATCAATAGCCACGGGCACCAGGGCTTCTTGCCCATCACTCTATTATCGTCGTTGAGCTGCAGCCAGGCGGCCTCGTCGTCGGCCAAATGGTAGCCCACCGCGCCGGTCGACCAGTCGAAGGCGTCCCTGTAGTTGCCGGGCGAATGCCAACCGCAATACAGGGCTGCCTGCGGACAACGGCTCGCCCCGAAAAGATCCGGTTCATTATCGAGCACGACTTTCAACTTCGTGTGCTTCCGCAGTCGCGCGTCCAAGTCGCGCAAGGACTGATCATATTGGCCGAACGCGCCGTCGTCGGGCTTCTTCGGATCGTACGCCAGTGCCCGTGCGTCCAGGTACACCACCCCTTGAAGCGACGTCTTCTCGGCGGCGATCGTGCCGTCGATCATGCGGCGGACAATGTCGGGCAAGGGAGCAGACAGCCGAGAGACAAACAGCGTCGTCTGCCGACGCGACGGCCTCGCGTCGAACCTGTAGTGCCACGGATTGGGTATCCAACTCAAGACGGGTGGATCGGGCCAGAGCACCATGGACAATTCACTGTCGAAACTGGCCTCAGTAAGATTCTTCTCCAGCAGGTAGAGCTGCTGATCAATCCACCGGATGACACCAAACAACCCACCCATCAATTGGGTCATCTCGATGGCCTGTTGGTCTCGGGCAATCGTGCCTCGCATCGAGCCGAGCGATTGCATCCCACGCCTGAGTCCCTCGGAACGTCCCACAAAATAGGCAAAGCGCGCCATTTCTTTGGACACCGGTCCGCTCGACTTAGAGCGAGACTTGGCCATCTGCATCAGCCCATGGTTGCCGCTGATCGTCACGAGCGCCCGCTCCACGAACTGGTTCACTTTCCGGCGGTCTTCGGTTGACCTCGCTTTTTTCAGCTTGGAATTGGCCGTCTTCATCGCGACGACGAATTGGTCGTGCAACTGCTCAAGCGGAATGTCGGCTGACGGAGCCGCGACGGCCTCGCTCGCGCCGGCTTCCTTCCCGTTCGAACGGAGCATGCGAAACAGCGTGCCGGCCTGCCCAATGAAGGTCGCGCGTGCCTGCCGAAGATACGCAACGCGCTCGGTGATCTCGGGCGCTTTGGCATCCAAAGCGGCAATTTGCAACGGAACATCCCACATCGTCGCGAAACAACGAATGTCCGCCAGAGACTCGTCTTTCTTGAACCATTTGCGGATGGCCGGTCGCAACGTGTGGTCCCAGCGATAGCGGGTAATCCGTTGCTCCACCTTGCCGTCCAACAAGAGAATGTGCGACTCGGGGATACCCCGCACCTGGGCATAGTATTGGGCCAGCTCGCGCGAAACCTCGCTCTCGGCCATCGCGAGAATGGCCACCTGGTTCGGTTTCAGTTCAGCCCGAGCGGCCGGTCCGGCTCCCGAAACGAGCAAGAAGACAACTGCCGAAAACAAGAGACGTCTCATGGCCATTCCCCCAGCCTTGGTGTGATGGTGAAAATGTCGGATGCCATGGGCAGATTGCCTGCCCCTGGGCCCCGCAGCGGCCCTGCGGCCGCTATTGGCACGCGACCCATCAACCGATTGACAGACCATTAGTCTAATCGAAAACCCGGCCGAGAAACAGGCGTGGCTCTCTTTGTCTAGATTATTGGGGAAATCAGCTCTTGACAAAGTGGCGGTGATGGGCGAGCCCAAATCCAGACCAAATCCAAATCCTACTTCAGCGGCAAGCGATAGAGACTGACGCTCTGCGGCGGGAGCTTCACCGTCCCCTCGAACGCAACGTTGTGTGGGCCGTCGATCGTGATCGGCTGTTTCTCCGGCGAATTGAATGCGGCCGGATCGTCTCCGGCGATTCGCCAGAGTCGGGCATGGTTTTCGGGCTCTGCTCCCTTGATTTCGAGGTGCACCACTTTCTGCTTGCCACTCGGATTGACTGCACCGATCGTCAGTGCGCGACCATCGGCGGTCAGAGCGGCGGCAATGTCCAACGCCGTCGTTTCCGCGCTGCCCGAGATGGTGACCGGCGTGACGCCGAAATGCCGACGGTACAGCATCAGGGGCAGCGCCGTGGTGGAAAAAATGGCGTCGGTTTTGGTCGTCTTGATGCAACCGATGACGTTCACCGTCTGGGCGTAGTGGGCCATTTGGATGATGTCGCTGTTACGAAAGCACTCGTGCAGACCCGCAGCCACACCCAGGGCGTCTCGCAAGCGATAGACGCAGCCGAGTTCGCCGTACTGGTAAGGTTGATACCAGTAATTCCATTCGTCTATCGTGATTGGAATCGTGCGTCCATGGAGCTTCGGCAGTCCCGCCTGCAACTTGCGATGCCCTTCGGCTCTCGCGCGGATCGCATTGACCATTTGCGCCACGTGTGCCGTCGTGTCGGTCTTCGTCTCGTAGATGTAGAAATGCTCGGAGACGTAGTCCATCGTATCGGAGCATTCCTCGAGCATGCCGCGCGACCAGCCGCGTTTTTCCTTGGGATCGTACTTGGAGTTCTTGTGGTTGAGGCACCCGACGCCGATCAACCGGATCGTGGGATCGACGTTGCGCATTGCCCGGGCCACGCGGTTGTGTTTCCGGGTGTAGTGTCGCAGTTGCATGAATCCCAACTGCCAGGACCCGTGCATCTCGTTGCCGACGCACCAGTAGCGAACGCAATAGGGTTCCGGGTGGCCGTGCTTGGCCCGCCACGAGCCGCCGATCGTTTCGGTTGAGGCGTTGCAGTATTCCACCTCCTGGGCCGCCGAGTACGCGTCGCCGAACCCGGTGTTGACGGTGATCAGCGGCTCGGCCCGCAGTCGGCGGCAGAAGTCGAGGAATTCGTCCAGGCCAAAATCATTGTGTTCGACGCCGCTCCACGCGGGATTCCGTCGTGGCGGTCGTCGATCTCGTGGGCCCGTGCCGTCTCGCCAGTCGTATCCGCTTACGAAATTGCCTCCCGGCCAGCGGTACATGGAGGCGCCGAGTTGTCTTAGAAGGGCGAGCGTGTCACGTCGCATCCCGCCAGCGTGGTCGGCGGGCATGAGTGAGACGGTACCGACCAGCATGGCTTGCTTTCCCGTCACACGGATCTCGAGCATCGCGGCGTCGGTGCCGGTCCCGGCCGTGAATCGGAAGGGATACTTCTGATACTCGGCCGTCACGGTCTGGATCGCATGGGTTTGCCGCTGGGCATCGCCGTCACCCCAGACCAGGGTCACCTCGACGGGGCCCGCCCTGCCGCCGACCGCTTTGAGCCAGATGTGTCCGGTGTACTGTTTGCCTTGCACGACACCGAGGTCTCGGTGCCGGATGCCGCCGCCCGGCGCGATCCGCGGCGTATGCTCCCCGACGAAAGATCCTCCCTTTGCCATACTGACACCCGCCGGGTCACCCAGGATTTCCCAAGGCGAAGCTCCCACGACGGGCAAGCGTGTATCGGTCAGGCTCGTGTAAGGGGCGTAATCCTTGGTGATCGGAAAGAAGAACTTGCGGTCTTCGAGCATCTCGGCCCAGATGCCACCGTAGACGCAGCGGCCAAGGTGTTCGATGAACTGGCCATAAATGAAAGGGTTGATGCTCGCGTTCTTCTGCTCGGTATGAATAGTGACGACCACCACCTCTTTCGCCGCCACCGAGTGGCCTACGGCGATCGTGGCCAAGAGAACACAAGAGACAATGACGACCAATCGGTTCATACTCATGGATGTTCTCCTCGCGCTCTTACCGGTGTTTGCACTGACATTGCTATTGCATGGTTCTTCCGAGCAGGGATCGGAGAATCCGGCTCCCGCGTATTGCTGCTCGTGAAGCTGCGAACGCCTCGGTGGCCACGACAGCCGGTCGAACGTTGCCGCCCAGCAGGAATAGATCGGACCTCTTTTACGGTTGCATTGTCCGCATTTCGGTCCCAGGGTGGAGCAGACGCCGACGCACGGACCATGCGAGCAGCAAGGCCAGCAGCAACGCTGAGGTCGACGGCTCGGGCACGGACGCTGCCTCGCCTACGCCGTAGCCCCAGTTGGCGGCCAGGATGATCGCGTCGGCGGGGCCGACGATCCCGTCGCCGTTGAAGTCGCCCATCCTCCATGTTGCGCCGCTTTGCCCCCAGTTCGACGCCAGTCGCTCGGCATCCTCGGCGTCGACCATGCCATCGCCCGTCGCGTCGCCGGGAATCTGCATCGTGGTAAGCACGTCGATCAGCACGGTGGCCAGGTTCGAATAGGCCGCGCCGTCGAATACTTCGTAGGTGAAGCTGTCCGTACCGTAAAAGTCACTATCCGGCGTGTAGGTGAACCAACCCGCGGGGTTCAGCGTGCCGAGGGTGCCGTGCGCCGGCTCGGATTCCAGAAGAGCCGTAAGCGTGTCGGTCTCTTCAGGGTCGTCGTCCTCGTTGTCGGGGTCGGTGTCGTTGGCCAGCACCCCGTTATGGACGTAGACGAAGAGGGTACTATTCTGGTCCGTGGAATAGGAATCGTCCGCCGCGACCGGTACGTCGTTAATCGAGGCGATGTTCAGAGTGACCGTGGCCGGGTCGGAATACAATCCACCGTCGTAAGCCATGTAGGTGAAGGCGTCGGTGCCGTGGTAATTGTCGTCCGGGACGTAGCTGAACGACCCGTTGGCGTTCAACGCGATCGTGCCGTGTACCGGGTCGGTGACTTGAAAGGTGGTCAGGTCCTCGTGGGGAGTCTCCACGTCACTATCGTTGGCGAGAACACCTTCGTGCGCATAGATCAAGAACGACGCGTCTTCGTCGCCGCTGTAGTCGTCATCCACCGCGACCGGGGGCCAATTGGACGGTTCGACCAGCTCCGTGTACGTAGCGCCGGTAACCGCGTGGACGCGGTTCCATTTCTCGACGTCGCCGTACCTAATGAATCCGAAGCCCGCGTCACACCACCTACTACCCCAGCTATTCTTGCAGATCCAGTAGCCACCCCCGTCCACGCTCGAATCGTCCTTGTAGCCGACGATGGCAACGGCGTGGCCTCCGCCGGTGACGGGCCCAAACCTGTCGTAATCGGTCTGGTCACAGCCACAATCGGTCTGGTAGCAGTCGGGAATCGAGGAATCCATCTCGCTGCCGGTCCCCTCGCCGCCGGCGCTGGCTGGGGGGGTGAACCAATCGTCCGTGTTCATGTAAGTGACCAACGGGCCCGTGCGCCGCAACCACCATTGGATCCAATACTTTGAGCCGCCACCCGCAATGTAAGCGTCGACCGAGGTCGTCTTGTAGAGCGTGTACGGCGGGTCGAGCGGCCAGAGCGGCGACGTATCCTTCCCCCGGTAAGGCAACGTGGCTTCGTCGGTGATGCCGTCGCTAACGAAGAATTCGAGGGCCTGGAATTCGTAACCGCCGTTGCAGCTGCCGCAGCTGCCGTCGCAAAGGAGGTGTTGCTCCGAGAGGTTGAGGTTCACGCCGGGGGTGTCGGCGTTGATCAGGAACCTCGATTCCAGCGCGGCCGTGGCGCCGAAGGCCCAGCACGACCCACACCCGCCTTGGTTGCGGATGGGCGTGACGTAGTTGCCGTCGTTCTGTCGCCAGTCGAAATCCCCATAAATCGTCTGCGCGCCGGCGGGCAAGACGCACGCCAAAACCACAACAGCCCAAAGCACTCCCAGCAATCGTCTCATACCAAGCTCCTTCGCACGAGAAGTGTCAGGAACGCCCCTTCTTCATTACGAAAGCACAAACGCTTTGCCGCTCAGGCGGTGCCTGATGGAGCCGAGAACCACCCGTGAAGAACCGCACGAGCCGGTGGTGGCACAGCGCTGTCCGTGGCGCGTGCCCAGAGCCCAAAGACAGGCGTCGACTGTGGCCGACAAAACCGTGTGAGCCCACATCTCCCATGTGAGTTGAGCCCGAAGCCCACCCAGGCTCATAACGGCCGGCATTGTAGCATATTGCACGCACCGTGTCCAGCGAGCCGGGACCGGTTTCTATTCGCTCGCCCGGGGCCCATCTCGATTTCCATCACTCCGTTCCGGGCGTGCCACCCGAGCGCGGGTCTGTTTCCCTATCGGACGGAATGATTTTGACCCCTGGAAAGAACCGAAACGGCTGTGTCGTGGGCACGTCCTCCTTGAATTGCTCGGCACTAATTGCTCGGTAGAACTGCACCGACGACGGGTTGCCTTCACCCTCGTCTCGCAGTGCCTTACGTGACCACCGCAGTCGCTCCTCCAGGGAATCCGAGTATCGCTCGAAGTGTGACCACCGCAGCGGCTCCTTCGACCGATCGAGTTTTTGTTTCAACGCGAGAAACGACGGTGTCTCGTGCCAAACCAAGACTCGAATCTCCTTATGCACCAAAGGCGTGATGTGTCGGACCTCACGGATGTCGCGGTTGAGATACTGTGGCCACTTTCGAGACAAATCCATCAACTCCTTTCGACTAACCGTCTTCGTCTCTCTTGCAACCTTGATCGGCGAAAGCAAAGCTTCCGGAGCGCGAGGTGCCGGATAACGCCAAAGCTTCTTTACCTCCTCAACACTGTATATCGTTCGTTTGTCTTTCTTCAAAGTTTTGGCAATGTCGTCACCCAACGACCAATACGAATGAAGCATTTCCCAATCGCCCGGATCGACCGTCAGCACTCCGCAACGCAACGGTTTCACACGTTCTTTCGATCGGATGGTGATCACTCCGTCCTTTCCCTGCGTCCACGTACCATGGTCCGACTCCTTGACATGCAGATGTCCACGAACGAACCTGCGATAGGCACCGTTTTTCTGGAAACGAATGTAAGAGTTCTGCGTTAAGTTGGCCAGGCGGAAAAACATGTCCTGGCCCTTGGGCAGTCGCCAGACGTCGTCAGCAGCGAACGCGGACGTTGCCCAGGCCATGGCGAGCAACGCGGACGAGAACGCCAGACCTCTTTGGACCCGAAGGAGAGCAATCATCTTCTGCCTCCATGGGACGGGAAGAAGAAAGACGGGTTAGAGACTCAGTAGTTCCAAGTTCTATTGAGATCCGGCATTGTCATTCTGAGCGCAGCGGAGAATCTCCTTGGCCATCGAGATCCTTCGCTACGCTCAGGATGACCTGCTGAGGTGTCAGCCAGCCAAACTTGGAACTACTGAGACTTCATTACGTTTTGTTCTTCAGCTCTGTTCCGCCGGGAAGATCATCGCCTCGGCGAAAATGTCCTGGAAATCGGGGTCGCTTGAGAGATCGACGTGTTCGGTTTGCCGGGCGAGTTGTTCGGCCTGGGCTCGGGCGGTCCGCGACAGCGCGGCCAGGCGAGCCCCGGCCAGGGACGTGTTGCCCTGGAAGCGAATGCGCTTTCGGGGGATGCTCGTCGGCAGCAGTCCGATCCGCTGGGCGTTGCTTCGGCGGATGAAGTTGCCGAATCCGCCGCCGATGAGCACGCGCTCCAGCTGTTCGGGCTTCAGCCCGGCGCGCTTCAAGAGAATCGCCACGCCGGCGCGAATCGCCCCGTTGGCCAATTGCAGCTCGCGGAAATCACGCCAGGTGACCAGAATCGGCCGCTCGACGGCGGTTTTCGACTCCTCGACAAGCATGAATGCCAGGCCGTTGCCGTCCGCGACGACCCGGCGGCGAAGATCGCCGGGGACGTCCGCCGGGAGTTCGTCCCGGGCCAGCAGCCGTCCTTCGGGACTGAGCACGCCGTGGCGGAGCAACTCGGCGGCCAGATCGACCAGCGCCGAGCCGCACAATCCGACCGGCGCGACGTTGCCCACCACGTGCAGATGGAGCCGGTCCTCGAAGAGCACTTTTTCGATGGCCCCGGTCGCGGCTCGCATGCCCTGGGAGATCCGGGCGCCCTCGAAAGCGGGACCGGCGGCGCACGAAGCAGCCTCAAGGCGACCCTCGGCAAACAGAACGATTTCTCCGTTGGTGCCGATGTCGATAAAGAGCGTCGGGCCATTGCTCTCGATCAGCCCGGTGGCCACGATGCCCGAGACCGTATCCCCCCCGACGAATCCCCCGATGACGGGCATCACGTAGACGCGTCCTCGCGGGTGGATTTGGATGGCGAGCTTCGAGGCCGGCAGCACAATCTGTCGGGCCACGGCCGGCACAAACGGGATTTCGCCCAGGCTGCGGGTGTCGATCCGACAGAACAACTGCTGCATCGTCGTGTTGCCCGAGATGGTCAGCTTGTAAATCCGATCGCGGCGGATACCGGCTTCGTCGGCCAGTTGCCCCACCATTTCGTCGATGGCCTCGACGATGATGCGGTGCAGTTCGTGGAGTCCCTCGGGATGTTCCCGGGCATGGAGTATCCGCGAGAGGACGTCGTCCCCGAGGCTGGTTTGGGGATTGGTCCGCGAGGTGACTGCCCGCTGCCCACCCGACGGCAAATCCAGCAACAGGGCGCCCAGCGTGGTCGTCCCGAGATCGACGGCCACGGCGCAACACTCGCCCTCGGTGTTGCCGGCTTCAAAATCGATCAGTTCATCGTCGCTGGTGACGACCGTGCCGCGAAAGTGGTTCTCGCGAAGCCGGCCGGGCAACAGCCGTAAGGTATCGATGTCGGCCTCCAGCGGCCCGGTGACGGCCTCCAGACGCAGCACGTCGGCCGTGTCGTCCTCGGATGTCGGCGGTGCCAGCTCGACGTAGCGCTTCTGCAGGGCCGGATCGGCCACGACCGAAACGCCGTCGGCCGATTCGACAAGGATGTTCTGCTGCGACGGGAGCAGCGACGTCTCGGGCACCTCGATCACGGCGGGCTCTTCAATCACGGCCTGGCACGCCAGACGCCACCCCTGGCCAAGTTCCTCGGCGCTGAAGCACTCGGCATCGACCTGGGTCGCCTCGCACGCGCCCTCCTTCATCCGGACGCGGCACTTCCCGCACGTCCCTTCGCCGCCGCACGGTTGATCGATCGTAACGCCCGCCTCGGCCAGGGCCTCGACCAACCGCGTGTACTGCAAGACGTGGACCGTCTTTCCCAACGGCTCCACGGTGACGGCAACCTCGCGTTCTTGCATCGAGGGTCTCCTCCTGATCGCTCAAAGTCGTAGGGTGGGCACCGCCCACCAGAAGCTGTGTGGCGCGATGGGCCTCATCAATGAACCTGAAGAAAGCTTATCAGATGGCCCACTCAAGTCAAGAATCCCACCAAGGTGGCTGCCGCCGTCAGCGATTTATCCAAAGCGCCGTGCCGGAACGCTCCAGCCATTTCCCCTTTTCGCCGACGAATCGCAGTTGGCCTTCTCGAAAAACCAACTCCCAGGCGCCCGAGGCGAGCGACCGCCGGTAGTTGGCCAGACCGGCGTGGAGTTGCTTTTCGGTGTAGTCGGCCAGGCTGGCGAGAACATTGTCGGAAGCTGCCGCTTGGGCGTTCTGGGCCACCGCTTCGCTATGGCCCAGGCACCCTCGGCAGACCTTCTTGCGTCGGGCCAACTCGGCCTCGACCGCCTCGATGCCCCGCTCGATCGACTGTCGGACCAACTCAGCCACCGCCGGCACCAGTTCGGGCTCGACGGCCTGGTAGGCCCAGCCGAGGAAGTGCGTGATAATCGTGCTCGGCAACGAGCCGAGCACGCCGCCGATCTGGTGCCGCCGGGGATCCTCATCGGTTGCCACCGTCAACGGCGGCAACCCACTGAGCGGGGCCAATCGACCCAGCACGAAACAGCCGAATCCCAGCCGCACGCCCGCCTCGATAATCGCATTGGAGCCGATAAAGGAACATTCGACGCGTACGGGCGCCTCGTCTGTGCCGCGCAGAATGGCCCCGCCGCCGATCATCGGCACCGCCGGCACGTCGACCGGCCGGCCGTCGAGGACCACCGTTGTCGGCAGGGCTTCCAGGTGGGCGATCTGGCCGGCCAGGTGCATCGACATCAGGTTGGTATGGATTCGCGCCGAGCGACATCGACCACCCAGGATTACGCCGAAATCGGTTTGAACGTCTTCGAGTGAGGCAAACGGCGAAACGGTCGCGCGAGCGGCCAGGCGCGACCGCTCGATCGATGCGGCCTCGGCCGTGCTGTCGTGGCCGATCCGCGAATCGACCATCCGGCTGGAGCGGATCGTGCTGCCGGCGGCGATACGAGAATCGCGAATCACGCTTCGCTGAATGATACTGCCGGCTTCGATGTGGCAGTCGTCCAGGGCAGATCGCCAGATTTCGGTGTTGCCCTCGACAATCGCCCCCGGTCCGATGCGGCAGCCGGGCCCGATTGTCGCGCTGGGGGCGATTCGCGCTTCGGGGGCAATCCGCGAGCCAAGATCGCCGGTCACTGCCGGACCGCCCTGCCCTGCCCCGAGC
>CAZWWC010000001.1:0-1857 GCA_964637625.1 uncultured Planctomycetaceae bacterium | reverse complement strand
GCCACAAGCCGTTGTCCAGATGTGCGCGAAGCAACGCATGGGTCAGGGCAATCCACCGCGGCCAGCCGCCGGGCTTCTGTTGCCCGAGAGGCAAGCCAAGATCGACGTCATACTCGGCCGCCATTGCCCGGGTCATCTCGATGGCAGTCCGCAGCGCCTCGTCGACGATCGTGTCGGCCACCGGCTTCTGGGCCTCGGGCAGTGCCGCGTGGAGCCGCGCGACCATGGCGATCACCGCCCCGGGCGCATAGGTGAACGTCCAAGCGCCGCGACGCTGTTTGGGACCCAGCCCGACGGACAACTCGCCCGGCATGACCAGTCCCCGGGTCAGCTCGCCGCCGACGCCGGCGATGGAGAACGGCATCAGGTAAGTCGTTAGCCGGTCGTTGACCAGCGCTTCGTCGTCCGCGTGTGGCTCGGACGACTGGCCAACCACCTTGGTCCAAGGGGCGACCCAACAACACGGGCCCAGCTCCACCTGCTCGTGGCTCAAGAGCGGGTCGGCGCACAGTCCGCCGCGCGGCCCCAATCCGTGCACGATGCCGTCGGGCTGGGGCAGCAGCTTGCCGGAATTGGTCGAGTTGATCGTATTGGTACCATAGCGGCTCACATGGGGCAGATCGATCGTCCCGACCACTTGCAAGCATCTCCAAGCTTCATTGAATTGCAGCCGCAGAAACTGGTTTGAGAAGATGCCTTCAAAGTAGCCTCGCCGGTCAATCATCGCATGGTGGCCCAGGTGCGCTTCGGAGACTTCGGTCGGGCCGGTGATCGTGACTTGATCGAGCGTCTCGGTCAGAACGAGCTTGGCCGTCCGGATCTGGTTCTTGGCTCCGATCCTGCAATCGGCGATCGAACTGTCCACCACCAGCGTCTGGCGTCCAATGGAAGTATTCGTCAAAGTCGAGCTGATGATTCCAGCCCCGGCGTGGATTACGGTCGGCACGGCGCTACGGACGACAACACGCCCGGCCGTGTCGCAATCGTGCGTCTTCGGCTTGCCGTGGGCTATCGAGATCGAATCGACGATCCGCGCGCCGGACCGCACAATCGTGTCGTGCAGCCGCGAGTCGCGGACAACGGCTCCGGGGGCGACGCCGGTTTGGTGGCCCGTCAGGTAGCTCGCACCGGTGATCTCCGCGTCGGGCGAGATCTTCGATCGGTCCACGTCGGGTCCGAGACATCGCTGGTCGATCATGGGACTTGCCTTGCGTTGTTTGATCCTTGTATGCTCGTTTAGCGGCCGGGCTTGCCCGGCGCTGCCGTGGCTTGAGCTGTCGGCGTCTTCGACGCAGCGCCGGGCAAGCCCGGCCGCTAAACGGCATTCTGTGGACCGTCTTTCGCTGGGCGATGCCCACCCTGCTTCCTGCCCTTGACCAAGCTCGGCCCAGCCGACAGAATAAAGGGCCTGAACCGGGAAGGATGTTGATCCGGTCGAGCCTTACTCATACGGGAATATATCGATTATGTCGACCCCTGACAATGTGCCCGACGATCGTGGCCGCTTCGGCCCGTTTGGCGGCCGCTATATTCCCGAAACGCTTGTCCGCGCGCTGGACCAGTTGGCCGAGGAATATGCCAAGGCGAAGGAAGATGCCTCGTTTCAGGCCGAACTCGAGGCGCTCTATCGCGACTACGTCGGCCGGCCGTCGCCGCTGTACCACGCCAAGCGGCTCAGCCGGCAAGTCGGCGGGGCACAAATCTATCTGAAACGCGAGGACCTCAACCACACCGGCGCGCACAAGATCAACAACACGCTCGGCCAGGCACTGCTGACCATCCGGATGGGCAAGCGGCGGGTGATCGCCGAGACCGGCGCCGGCCAGCACGGCGTGGCCACGGCCACCGCCTGCGCCC